>NZ_JAWOVY010000011.1:0-150255 GCF_033340155.1 Vibrio sp. 1562 | reverse complement strand
GGACGGATTCGAACCATCGAAGGCAGTGCCGGCAGATTTACAGTCTGCTCCCTTTGGCCACTCGGGAACCCCTCCAGAGGATTTTTATACTTAGTAAGATGTTTTCCCAACTCATCTCCCAAGTGCGGAGCGAATCATAGCAAACTCGCTCAGGCTGTAAAGCGTTTTTCTTACGTTTTTACGTTGAATGCTGTCTTTTTGGGCAAAGATGGTAGAAAGTCAGCGTTTTGTTTGTCCTTTGAACAGAAGAGAAGCGCGCTTTTTACTTGAATTTACACTACTTGACGTTAAACACCGTATCTACTGATAAACTGTAAGCAGTTTAATGACATAAGTTTATTCGTTTAGAAGTCAATATCATGAGCATGAAAGCCACGTTATCGTTATCTGTTTTAACGCTTTCTATATTACTGAGTTCTCCATCGGTTTGCGCTGCGATGCGAGGAGGCTCAGCGGTTACCGTTGTGACTGAACAAGTAGAAACGCACGAGATCAATCAATCCTTAACTCTTATCGGCAAATTAAAGGCAGCGGAGTCTGTGGTTGTCGCATCGGAAGTCGCCGGCAAAGTGAATCAAATCGCTGTTAAAGCGAATCAAAATGTTCAGCAAGACCAGTTATTAATTAAGTTAGATGACGATAAGGCTCAAGCCGCTTTGATTGAGGCAAAGGCGTATCTAAAAGATGAACAGCGTAAGTTAAAAGAGTTCCAACGTTTGGTTAAGCGGAATGCGATTACTCAAACTGAAATCGATGCACAAAAAGCCAGTGTTGAAATAGCACAAGCGAGGCTAGATGCTGCTCAAGCCAATTTAGCTGATCTCCATATTACTGCTCCATTTTCTGGCACTGTTGGTTTTATCGATTTTAGCCGCGGCAAAATGGTCAGTGCGGGTACTGAACTTTTGACGTTGGATGATCTTTCCGTCATGGAACTGGATTTACAAGTACCGGAGCGCTATTTATCGATGCTTTCTATTGGTATGGAAGTCATCGCTAAAACCAGTGCATGGGGTAGCCAGATCTTTACTGGTCAAGTCACAGGTATTGATACGCGTATCAGCGCCGAAACACTGAATCTTCGCGTGCGTATTGAGTTTGATAACCCAGAAAATCAATTGAAGCCGGGCATGTTGATGAACGCTTCACTAGCATTTCCTGCTATTAAGGCGCCAATCATTCCTGTTCAAGCGCTTGAATACTCCGGAACTAAACGTTTTGTATATGTAATTGATGAAAACAACAAAGCTACTCGTCAAGAAGTGTCGCTAGGTGCTCGTGTTGGTAACGAGGTGGTGATCGAATCTGGTGTTGATATTGGTGACAAGATTGTGGTTCAAGGCATTGTTAACATGCGTGATGGTGTCGAAGTGAAAGAAATTGTCGCGCCACTAAAAGCGAACACCACGGATGTGACACGCAATGACAGTGAATCGGATGAGGAAGAAAACTAATGTTACTGTCCGACGTTTCAGTTAAACGCCCTGTCGCGGCGTTGGTTCTGAGCATGCTGTTGTGTGTGTTTGGCTTTGTGTCATTCACCAAATTAGCCGTTCGTGAAATGCCTGATATAGAAAGCCCAGTCGTTTCTATCAGTACGCGTTATGAGGGTGCATCGGCGACTATTATTGAAAGCCAAATTACCTCCGTTTTGGAAGACCAGCTTTCTGGGATCAGTGGAGTTGATGAAATTAGCTCCACTACTCGTAACAGCATGTCGCGTATCACGATCACGTTTGAATTAGGTTACGATCTCAACACAGGTGTGAGCGACGTGCGTGATGCTGTGGCTCGTGCTCAGCGCTCGCTACCTGATGAAGCGGATGACCCTATTGTTTATAAGAACAATGGCTCGGGAGAGGCGTCGCTCTATATCAATCTCAGTTCTGCAGAGATGGACCGTACTCAATTAACCGATTATGCCGAACGTGTATTGATGGACCGCTTTAGCCTGATCTCTGGGGTTAGCTCCATTGATCTCTCCGGTGGTTTGTACAAGGTAATGTACGTGAAGCTTAAGCCAGAACTAATGGCTGGACGTTCAGTTACAGCTTCGGACATTACATCAGCTTTGCGAAGTGAGAACCTAGAAAGCCCAGGTGGTGAAGTTCGCAACGACTCAACGGTAATGTCCGTGCGTACGGCTCGTACTTATAACACGCCTGAAGATTTTCAATATCTTGTCATTAAACGCGCAAGCGACAATACACCTATCTATTTAAAAGATGTAGCAGATGTCTTCATTGGTGCAGAAAACGAAAACTCAACCTTCAAAAGTGATGGTGTAGTAAACATCAGTCTTGGTGTGGTACCGCAGTCAGACGCAAACCCGTTAGAGGTTGCGAAGCTGGTTAGGTCTGAAGTCGATAACATCCAGAAGTTCTTACCAGAAGGTACACGTCTTGCGATAGATTACGACGCGACAGTATTTATCGAGCGTTCAATCGAAGAGGTGTACAGCACGCTATTTATCACGGGCGGCTTGGTGATTTTGGTGTTGTACATTTTCATCGGCCAAGCTCGTGCAACCTTAATTCCTGCGGTTACGGTACCTGTTTCTCTGATTTCTTCGTTCATTGCCGCGTACTACTTTGGGTTTTCTATCAACTTGATCACCTTGATGGCGTTGATATTATCGATTGGTTTGGTGGTGGATGACGCAATTGTGGTTGTAGAGAATATCTTCCACCATATTGAACGCGGTGAATCGCCATTACTCGCCGCATATAAAGGCACAAGAGAGGTTGGTTTTGCTGTTATAGCAACAACATTAGTGCTGGTGATGGTGTTCTTACCGATCTCCTTTATGGATGGCATGGTAGGTCTACTATTTACAGAGTTTTCTGTATTGCTGGCTATGTCGGTCATATTCTCCTCTTTGATTGCCCTGACGCTGACTCCTGTATTAGGTAGTCAGATTTTGAAAGCGAATGTAAAACCAAATCGATTCAATGAAGCGGTTGATCGCTTGTTTAGCAAGCTTGAGAGTGGCTATCGCGCATTATTGAAAGGTGCATTGAAAGTACGTTGGGCTGCTCCGCTGGTGATTCTAGCTTGTTTGGGCGGTAGCTATTTCTTGATGAATCAGGTACCGGCTCAGCTGACCCCACAAGAAGATCGCGGTGTGATATTCGCGTTTGTGCGCGGTGCAGATGCTACGTCGTACAATCGTATGTCAGCCAATATGGATATTGTCGAAGACCGATTGATGCCATTACTAGGGCAAGGTTATCTGAAGTCATTCAGTATCCAAACGCCAGCGTTTGGTGGCCAGGCAGGAGACCAGACAGGCTTTGTGATCATGATTCTAGAAGATTGGAACGAACGTGATATCACGGCTCAGCAAGCCCTTAACAAAGTACGGAAAGAATTGGCGGGTATCCCAGATGTTCGAGTGTTCCCATTTATGCCAGGTTTCCAAGGTGGTTCGAGTGAGCCAGTTCAGTTCGTATTAGGCGGCTCTGATTACGATGAGCTCGTTGTTTGGGCTGAAATGCTAAAGAACAAAGCAGAAGAATCACCAATGATGGAAGGAGCAGAGATAGATTACTCGGAAAAAACGCCTGAGTTATTGGTTACAGTTGACCGACAGCGTGCCGCAGAGCTAGGAGTCAGTGTTAAAGACATTTCTGACACCCTAGAAATCATGCTCGGTGGTAAAAGCGAAACGACTTATGTTGAGCGTGGCGAAGAGTACGATGTGTATCTTCGCGGTGATGAAAATAGCTTTAATAATGCTGCAGATTTAAGTCAGATTTATCTGCGCACGAATAGCGGTCAGCTAGTGACGTTAGATGCGGTCACAAAAATTGAAGAAGTGGCGGCCTCTATTCGTCTTTCTCACTACAACAAACAGAAGTCCATCACTATTACTGCCAACCTGTCGGAAGGTTATACATTAGGAGATGCGCTGAGTTACCTAGACCAGGAAGCCATCGACAACTTACCGGGTGACATTTCGGTGAGTTATTCGGGGGAGTCGAAAGACTTTAAAGAGAACCAAGCGAGTGTTGCTGTTGTGTTTGCATTGGCACTACTAGTGGCGTATCTCGTGTTGGCGGCTCAGTTTGAAAGCTTCGTAAACCCGTTAGTGGTCATGTTTACGGTGCCGATGGGTGTATTTGGTGGCTTCCTTGGTTTGGTTATTATGGGCCAAGGTATGAACATTTATAGCCAGATTGGCATGATCATGTTGATTGGTATGGTGACGAAAAACGGTATTTTGATCGTAGAATTTGCCAATCAGCTACGTGATCGTGGCGTTGGGTTTGAAAAAGCGATCATTGATGCAGCTGCGCGACGTCTACGTCCAATCTTGATGACTGCGTTTACCACACTTGCTGGCGCAATTCCGTTGATAGTATCGACAGGGGCGGGTTATGAGAGCCGTATTGCCGTGGGTACGGTAATCTTTTTCGGGATGGGGTTTGCGACATTGGTGACCTTGTTTGTTATCCCGGCAATGTACCGATTGATTTCGGCGAAAACACAAGCACCAGGTCATGTAGAAGCAGAGTTAAACAAAGCAATTAGCCATGATACGAAGGGCCGTATAGCGCACCCTTAAATCAAACGTTAAAACATAAAAGCCGAGGTAATAACCTCGGCTTCTCTTTATCGGTTTAAAGTTAGCTCGGAAGCGTTCGATTAGAAGCGTTTCCCTAGGCTGATTTGTACACCTTCGTAGCTGTCGTAAAAATCTTCAAAACCCATATCCGCGACATTATAAATGTACTCTGCGCGTAACCAGATATCTTTGCTCATATCCCAATGGACACCAGCACCGATGTTGAATAGCGCGCCTGAATCATCTGTGACTTTTTGTTCGTTTGGAACATACATTTCAGCTTGAGTGCCAAGCGCAGTTACGCGACCAAACAGTGACAGCGGCGTATCGCCTAAGTTATCACTTGTTACAACAGCAGACATACCTGCTTGGTAATAGTGAAGATCTAAGTCAGTTTTTAGAGCATCGTTCTTAAGTTCATTTTGTGAATAGCGCAGAACCCCTTCAAACGCGAGGTATTGGTTTACATGGTAACCCCAGCCCACTGTGATATGTGGTGTTGACCACTCATTGTCTCTATCCGAGCCGAAGTACGGTGTATCAAAACCAACGTTACCAGTACCCAGATAAAAATAAGATTGATGAGCTTGTTCTTGAGCAGCTAAAGTTGGCACGCTAATGGTCAAGGCAGACAATAATAGAATGGCGTTTTTCATAACTAGACGATAACCTTGGTAAAAGACCGTTGTAATGATTTGTTTAAATGTTAATTTAATTAATAGGATGGATGGTAATTATCATATCAGCTTTTATCAAAGGTAGTGATTTTAGAATGGGAATTGTTGCGCTAAAGCATACTTCTTACTCATGACTACCGACTAACTAGATATGGTGACGAAAGCTAGTTAAATAAGAGAGAAGGAAAGGAAAGTGGCTGAATTCAAATACAAAAACTTGACTCAAGAAGAACAAGATAAGTTAGACGCGGCGACATTTCGCCGTTTATTGGCGCATTTAGATGCCAACAAAGACGTACAAAACATCGACCTGATGATCCTTGCGGGCTTCTGTCGCAACTGCTTTAGCAAATGGTATAAATCTGAGGCTGAAAATCTCGGTTTGGATTTAGATATTGATGACGCTCGCGAACGTGTTTACGGCATGACTTACGATGAATGGAAACAAAATCATCAACCAGCGGCAACGCCAGAACAATTGGCTGCGTTTGAAGCGCGCCAGAAAAAGTAAAACCCAGCGATAAAAACAGCCCGCATGAAGTTGGGCTGTTTTTTAAAGTCCAGTTTGCACGTTAAGCGTTAGTTGAGCCGCAACAAGCTGGCTCAACGCAACCTTTTGCTTGAATGACTTCGAGTTGAGCTAAGTAAGGTTGAATATCGCCGATGTTCTCTTTTACCCATGTTAAGTCATAATACGTATCTAGGTAACGCTCTCCAGAATCACATAGAAGCGTCACGATAGAACCCTTCTCACCGCGTTGTTTCATCTCACAAGCCAATTGCAGCACACCGTAAAGATTGGTGCCTGTTGATGCGCCGACTTTACGCCCAATCAGCTGAGATACCCAATGGGCGGTTGCCACACTGGCTGCGTCTGGAATTTTGCGCATTTCATCAATGACACCAGCAATAAAGCTTGGTTCGACACGTGGTCGCCCGATACCTTCAATTTTGCTGCCAGTATCGCCTTTCAATGAGTGATTTCCTGACTGGAAAGCATCGTAAAACACTGAGTTTTCAGGGTCTACCACGCAAAGCTTAGTGTCGTATTTTTGGTAACGAATAAAACGGCCAATGGTTGCTGATGTGCCACCTGTTCCAGGACTCATCACTACCCAGCTAGGAATCGGGTGATCTTCTAACTCCATTTGGCTAAAGATAGAGTTCGCGATGTTGTTGTTACCGCGCCAGTCAGTCGCACGTTCAGCATAAGTAAACTGATCCATGTAGTGACCATTTAACTCTTGAGCCAAGCGTCGAGACTCGTCATAAATCTGATCTGATCGTTCAACAAGGTGCGCTTTACCACCGTAAAATTCAATTTGTTCGATCTTTTTACGTGCAGTGGTTTTCGGCATGACGGCAATGAACGGTAAGCCAAGTAAACGCGCAAAATACGCTTCCGAAACGGCAGTGCTGCCTGAGGACGCCTCGATTACAGTGGTTTCAGGACCAATCCATCCATTACAAATAGCGTAAAGAAATAATGAGCGCGCCAATCGGTGTTTCAGAGAGCCTGTTGGATGCGTGCTCTCATCTTTTAGGTAGATATCGATACCATCAAGAGAAGGCAGTTCAAGTTTAAATAAATGAGTATCAGCAGAACGTTGGAAGTCTGCTTCAATTTTACGCACTGCATTGTTGATCCAATTGTGGTCAGTACACATGGCGTCTCTCCTTGGGGAAATCGATAGATAAGTATTAGATAGGGATAATTTATCTATAATTTTCGAGAAAAACTTTGCTATTGTTACTCTTAATAAAGGTTTTTGTAGAAAAATTTTCTACATTTTATGGGTTTTATAGAAATGAGTTTAGATCGAATAGATAAGCAGCTGCTTGCTTTACTACAAACCGACAGCACCTTGTCATTAAATGACGTGGCTGAGCGAGTCAATCTTACTACAACACCATGCTGGAAGCGCTTGAAAAGGTTGGAAGAAGAGGGCTACATCGAAAAACGCGTGGCGTTGTTAAGTGCAGAAAAGCTCGAGCTATCTTTCATTGCATTTGTTCAGTTAAAAACGATTGATCATTCCGAAGGTTGGTATCACCATTTTGTTACAACTGTGAGTGACTTTCCTGAGGTAATGGAGTTTTATCGTATGGCTGGCGAGTATGACTACATGATGAAAGTACTAGTCAAAGATATGAAGTGTTTTGACGAATTCTATAAGCGGTTAGTTAATAGCGTAAAAGGGCTATCTAATGTGACTTCAACATTTGCTATGGAGTCCATTAAATACACAACAGAGTTACCAATCCTAAAATAACTCGCCCTATAAGAATTCTATCTAATGTTAATTCTACCTTTTAGTATTTTAAATGTTAAAAGGTAGTTTTATTATGCTTTTAAAACTATTTCCTACCAGATTTTTATAAATATAAACGATATTTATTCTCTCTTCTATTTTTCATTAACCATTTGTTTTTACAGTCCATTAATCCTATACATCATAATGAAAGAAAAAATAACGCAATTTTTTCTCTTTCTTTTTCATGTTTTATTTTATTGAATATTAATTTTTACTAAATTAATGGAAGAGTTTGATTTAAACGTTTGCTTTTTGTGTTTTCATGTAATTTGGTCGCTATTTTTGAGTATTTGTTTTTAGGATTAATACAGTAGCAATTACTTAAGTAATAAAGTACTCAAAAATGGGGATAGTGATTAATAAAACATCGTATTATTATCGCCCCATCTTGTATGTAACAAAGTATTACTAAAAATGAACAGAAATTACTATTTGCTTTTTCTCGCAGCTTTACTCGCTGGCTGTGGCGGTGGGGGAGACTCTAAGCCGAACAATACGAAGACACCAACTACGGTAACAAAGCAGAACCGTCCGCAATTAAAAGTGGAAGACACGGTGTTGAAGTTTGAAGGAGTGGGAACGGTTACTGAAGCAAAACTGAGCAATGTACATGGGTCGGTATCTTACCAAGTCATTGACTCTAATCCGCCAAATGTCGTGAAAATTAATGACTCAGGAATACTACAAATTCTGCGCCCAGGAACGGCGACGATTCTTGCTACAGATAGTAGCTCTGCTTATGAATCTTCTGAAGCAAGATTTTCTGTCACTGTAGAGCGAGGCATCAATACTGAACTTTCAGTGAGTGATCTGAATTTCAATGCGATTGAGTCAGAAGGAAAAGCGTTGATCGTCCGTGGCCAAAAAGGCGAACTGAGTTATGAGGTAGAAAGTGGTCATAACTTGATTCGTGTTGATGAGAACGGTTCGGTATATTCATTAGGTTCAGTTGGTCAGGCATCGGTGCTGATTACTGATTCAGGTAACGACTTTTACTTGCCGAAACAAGTTCGCGCTACGGTTAAACTGCATGCAGTAGCTCCGGGGCAATTACAGTTCGCTTTGCTTGAAGACGAGTATCGAGAAGGGTTGACGTTAGAACCAGTGCGTTTAGATAAAGCTCAAACGCAACGTATTTCTTACAAAATTATAAATAGCGTACCAGACAGCAAGGTGGCCGAGTTGCTAGACCCTGAAACGGGTTTGCTTCTTGTTCATAATGTTGGGCAATTAACGGTTGAAGCGACAGCAACTTACAGCGACGCGTTTCTGGATAAACAGCAAACAGCGCAATTTTTTGTGGATGTAAAACAAGGCAAGCGTCAAGAAATCAGCGCAGCGGATATCGTCACAACTTATGAGGAAGGTGGACGAATTTTCCCTAAGGTGACGAACGCCTACGGTGACTATGAGCTGAGAATCATTCGTGGTGAAGACGTTGTTGCTAAAACAGAAAATGGTGAAGCATTACTGATCAAAGGTGTTGGTGCTGCTGAAGTGGAAATTTACGAGCATGATATGCGTAATTATCCTGCAAGCAAAACTCGTTTTGATCTTGAAGTTAATCGCGCGCCTCATCCCGTTATAAAAGACATTGAAATGCCGCTTACCTATCAACCAAATCTTTCAATCCCTCTGGCGTTTAAAGGGCAAAAAGGTAACGTAAATCTAGTTAGCAGCTTACCTAATGGCTTACGAATGACTGACGGCAAGTTGGAGGTAGTGACTGCGGGTGAGTACGGCCTTAAGTTTGAAGACGATGGTGGGGAGTTCTACCAACCTATTCAATTTAATGTCGTCATTAAAGTTGCAAAGGCTGAAGGCCAACCGATGGCAACGCACGATTATGACGTTGTGTACAGCAACAAATACAGTTTTGATCTTCACCGTGATTTTGGTTTGAGTGCTGACGAGCAAATTGAGATTGTAGATAACACCGCACCAGATGTTGTCGGTGGTTTTAGTGAAGGACGTCTCCATGTGTATAAAGCGGGTAAAGCGACGCTAACTGTGCGCAGAAAAGAGAGCGCGAATTATACTGTTGGTCCTGATCAAAAAGTCTATGTGACAATTTTGAGTGCGCCGAGCCGAATTGAAGTTCAATCCGATGTGGAAGAGATTTGGAAGGTTGGCCAAACATTTGTTGCGCCGAAAATCTCTGGTACGGTTGGAGAAGTTACGTACCGATTTGCAGACAACGCTGCAACAGATGTGGTTTCCTTAAACAGCCAAACGGGTGCCATGCAAATTCTTAACGCGGGTAGCACAAAAATTATTGTTTCGGATGCGGGGGACGACAAAGTGGATCCGGGTGAAAGTAGTTTCTCGGTCACGATTAAACAAGGCACAAACCCTGTATCGGTTACTTACCCAACGGTAGAATTCTCCGCTGGTAGTGTTATCTCACCAGTGATGAGTGGTGGGACTGCGAAGGCAAGTTACCGTCTTATTAACCAAAAAGACCCTGTGGTCGAGCTAGTTTCTCCTGATACAGGGCGTTTGAAAATCCTGCATGCAGGCACGTACCAATTAGAGGTTACTCTTACTGGGCGCAACTACAAAGCTAAAACAATCGTCGTAAATGGCACTATTAACAAAGCGAATCACCCTGGTTTAAGTGCTTCTACAATGAAGGTGGAATTTGAACCATTTAAAAAGGTTAAGCTAGACTTTGGTACACCAATAGGAAACCGCAGCTATCAAATATCCAGCTCAACAATTAAAGGAGTCGCTTCATTAGATGTTGATAAGGAAGAGCTGACGTTACTTGACCTCCCACCAGTAAAAAGACGTTGGATTTCTCTCGACGTTTCGGAAGGAGAATCTCGAGATTACAAAGCGTTGGAAAGTAAGAAAGTCCAGCTGTATCTAAGCTTTGCAGATGAAGGTGTTGCGGATCAATATACATTGCTTGAAACTGAACAAACAGTATTGTTTAGCACGCTAAATGCACGTGAGTTTTCTAACTTAGAAGAAAGTGAGTTTGGTTTGATGAACGTTCGTTCAGTGCGAGAGCCAACGGACGAAGAATTGAAATTATACGGCAAAGGTAAGATTGCACTACTTGCATTCAAGCCGGTGGGTAACGATGACCAAACTCTAATAAAAGGAGCGTGGGTACACTTAGCTCGATTTGATGGATGTACATCAGAGCTGTTCGAAGATGATCTCAAGCCTTTTGAAGCAATTGACTATGATGACCCAGGGTACTGCACCAACGGCAGCACGATTCGTATGACTCGGTTCTTAATAATTGATGACTCGAAGATGGAAAAGGTAGAGTATGAGTTAGTAGCACCTGTGATTACTTACCGTCGTGGGGTTCGTGAATTTTTAGCAACGAATAAAGGTGGATTCTATGCCGACCCAAATGTCATTTACGGGAAAGGCGAATATGGTTACCCGAAATCACTTTACGAATGGTCGGTTATTAACATGAAGTATCAACCAAATTAATCATCGTTTGATACCCCTTAAAAAAGGAGTGCGGAACAGCACTCCTTTTTTCGTCTGGCGAACACGAGCTATTTCGTGTAGCGCATCACCCCTTCTTGCACGGCGGTCGCCACTAAGTGACCTTGCTGGTTGTATATTTCGCCACGGACCAACCCACGAGTATTGCTCGCCGTTGGGCTCTCTATCGCATATAGAAGCCATTCATCCATCTTAAACGGACGATGGAACCAGATAGAGTGGTCAATGGTGGCCACTTGAAAGTTAGGCGTCATTAATGAGACTTCATGTGGATGCATTGCTGTCACAAGGAATCCCCAATCGGATGCGTAGGCCAGAAGGTACTGGTGAATTAGCTGATTCTCTGGCATTTCACCATTAGCACGAATCCAAAGGTACTGTTTGGGTTCTGCTTTTTTGGGCTTCAAAGGGTTGATAACCGTAACGGGGCGAGTTTCGATTGGCTTTTCCCCGCAAAATGTTTTGCGTAAGCGTTTGGGTAGAAATTCTGCAATATGGCTTGCGAGCTCACTCTCTGAGGCAAAGTTTTCTGGACCAGGGATATCTGGCATTTCTTTTTGATGATCAAACCCAGGTTGATCGCCATGGTAGGATGCGGTTAGGTAAAAAATAGGGCGTCCATTTTGAATTGCTTTTACGCGTCTAGTGCTAAAGCTACGGCCATCTCTCAGATTTTCTACATCATAAATAATAGGTTTTTCTGGATCGCCAGGGTACAAAAAATAGCTATGGAAGGAGTGTACCGTGCGTGTTTCTTCAACGGTGTAGCGCGCAGCAGAAAGCGCTTGCCCAATTACTTGACCGCCATAAACTTGAGGCAAACCTAGGTTTTCACTTTGGCCACGAAACAAGCCTTCTTCTAATTTTTCGAGTTGTAGTAGGCTGAGCAATTCTCGTAGTGGTTTACTCATTGTGTCTCCTCACCGTTGTCTTTCATTCCAAGTTACCTCAACAGCCTCACTCTTGTGAAGTGGCATAGTTAAGAACTATTGAGTAACTTAGAAATAGTATTGTTCCAATTATGAAACAAAATCAATTGTTTGATAAATTCTAACTCAGTCAAACTATTGTCAAATAAAGTGACAGGAAGCAGACAGTTTTATATTCCACACCTATAATTGCCTCGGTTTAATGCTCTTTTCGAGGAATATATGAAAAAAACACTACTACTTGTTACTTCTCTACTCTTTGGGGCTGCGTTAGTGGGTTGCCAAACTTCTCAAAATACAGAAATGGAATCTACAGAAGCGTCAATGAAGACGATTACAGGTACAGTGGCTTATCGCGAGCGGATTGCCTTGCCACCAAACGCAGTGGTTACTATTGCGTTAGAAGATGTGTCCTTGGCGGATGCGCCAGCAAAAGTGTTGGCGAAACAGACATTCGAAACAGAAGGTAAGCAAGTTCCTCTTTCTTTTGAGTTGAGTTACGACAGCAATGAAATCAAACCAAACCATCGTTACAGCGTTCGTGCTCGCATTGAGGTAGATGGAAAGCTGCGTTTTATCAGCGACACACATAACGGTGTTATTACAGATGAAGCACAAACTCACCAATTAGATATTCGTCTAGTTGGAACACGTTAATACGACGTACTGAGAACAAAAAATGGCAGCTTAAGGCTGCCATTTGTATTTTTTAAGTGAAGTTTTGCCAACTTCCGATACTTCAATCCCTTCTGCTTCTAATTTCTTTTTTTGTCGCTCTAAGTCTCTGCCTTTTAAAGATATTTTTCCTTGGCTATTTACCACTCTAAACCAGGGGAGTTTACTGCCTTCTGGTAAGTTGCCCAGTGCTTTACCAACATGTCTCGCATAGCCCGGATAACCGGCCATTTTGGCAATTTCCCCATAGGTGGAGACTTTTCCTTTTGGAATTTGGTGAATTACAGCAAAGATTTGCGCTAAAAATTGGTCCATACTCAAAAGTGTCTATTTTGGGTTACTAAGGAATGGTAAACCATTGGACTTGTATATTGCTAACGGTTCTTAACCCTTGTGTTGCCAGCGACTCACTTTGAAGAATTACATTTTCTGTTCTTTAGTGTCGTTGGTTGATGAGCCTTAAACAGCATGAAGCAAACGCAAGCTAAGCTTGAATCTAGACCCTCTCAACGACTTTCAATCCCAGTTTTTGCCGTTGAGTTACCAAGTAGGTGGGGAAGCCAGGAGGCGCTATGATTTTATCGACACTTCAATTTTTCGTTACGACCTTACTCGCTGTTGTCTGTGTTCGGGCGATGAGTTTGAGCGAGGGTGACATTCCCGTTCTTGCACTTATGATCCCCGCGCTGTGGGTTCTGCCACAAGGTGGGTTCGCTGGCTTAGTATTGCTGGGCGCGATGATGGCTTTTGGTGCGACACTCTCAATGCAGCCAATTGCTTTGTCGGTTGGTGTTTTGATCCTTTTCCCACTTTTAATGGTGGTATTTTCTCGTAGAAGCTCTTTAGGTGTGTTGCTCACCGCTGGTCTTATTGTACTTACACTGCAAGTTGGTCTTATGGTCACACAGCAAGGCGGTAAGCTGGATGGTTCTGCTTGGGTTACAGTGGTTCAAACCATTGCGGTTATGGCGATGTGGTGGTCGGCTGCGCATTGGACGCCATCCAATAAACACAGCTGGTGGCCGTTGTTTTTGTTGCTCCCATTGTGGATTGCAGGCCTACCGTACGCCGTTCTTATGGCGTTAAGTTTGACGGGAATGTTAGCGTCAATGGAAGCACTTGCGAAGCTTCAACATACCATTCGTTGGAGCAAATTATTATGCTGGACATTGCCGACTGTGGGTTTTGCCGCTTTAGTCGTCAGCCCGACCACGGATGTGCCAAACCCTGTTTTCGTGGTTTGGATCTGTTTGTTAGGGACGGCTTGGATGACTGACTATATTTTACGTAGTAGCGATGAACAGGCTGAATTATGAGTTTTTAGTCAGGTAAAAAGTGACATGTGCGGCAGAGTATCGAATTGGTTGTGGAACAAAATGGAGATTAGTATATGTTCTTCATTTCATATTTACTACACTTCCAATAATAATAACCACAATATAAGTGGTTGATTTAAGATAAGTTTGTCATGACAACTTTTGCTCGAACACTGTTGCTTTTTGCATGTTGCCTCTTGAGTTTGAATGTAAAAGCCGAAGCCCCTTTAATTGCTCATTATAAAGTCGCGACTGAAGCGGATGATGTCGTCACTCGTGTTCTTTTCAATGCTGCTTCAAAGGAGTTTGGCTTTACCGTTCAATACGTGAACTACTCCAGCTTTGATGCCATTCTAAATTCAGTAGCGAATGGGGAAGCGGACTTTGCTGCGAATATCACTTACACACAAGAACGTGCTCAACGTTTTAGTTATTCCCGCCCAACAAATATCGAATATACCTACCTCTTTGGTTTAAAAGATTCGACGTTGAGTGACATTTCGCGTGTTGGCGTCCCCAAAGATACAGTTTATGCCCAATTACTTAAACAACACTACCCTGAGCTAGAACAGATCTCTTATCAAGGTCACGAACAAGCAGTAACACTGCTACGTTCAGGTGCTGTGGATGGCGTTGTCGATGCCATTAACCAGCTCAAGCCGATGCTGATGGAGGGGTTTGACGCCAAGATGCTCAATGATCAGATTTCGATAAAGCCCGTATCCATCATCAGTAAAAAAGATCATCATCTTGAAGAGTTGGACACGTTCGCTACGTTTATTCACGGGGAAGCGGTGCAAAAGCAGCTTCGCGAAGAAATTTCCCAGTATCAATTTGAATTAAGGCGAGCAGCGTTGCGTGATTCTATTCGTTTATTACCCCTTGATTTTAATGAACCAATACGGATTAAGCTCGAATCTATCTTTCCATATGTTGTATACAACGCAGATGGTAGTGTCGAAGGGATGACGGCTGATGTAGTCCTGAGAAGCTGTGAGATCTTGGCTTTAAACTGCTTGATCATTAGTGAGCCTGGTGAAAGCTGGGGTTCTATGTACCATGAGTTTATCCAAGGTAATTTCGAAATTTTGGCGCCGTTAACGGTCAGCCGTGAGCGGCGCGCATTTAGCTACTTTCCAAAGCCCCATTACGCGCCAGCATCGGTGATGGTCAAGCGTTTAGGTTACAAACCGAGCACATACTCTCATGTTTCACAGTTGATATCTGAGCGGATTGGCGTAGTTAAGGATGACTTTTTCGATCAAATGATGACGCAACTGTTACCGCTAAAAGAACTCAAACGTTATCGTACCCAACAAGAGCTCATTCAGGGGCTACTAAATGAAGAAGTCGATTACATTCCGATGGATACGGCGATGCTCAATCATTTTTTACGTCTCAGTGAATTGGTTCCGATAGAGCAGGATACCGCTATTGGCGAGTTTTATGAGTCACAACTCTCTGTTGGATTGGTCGCGAATGAAAAAGGAGCCATGCTTGCGCCTTTCTTCAGTCGAGCGATAGCGATGTTAGAAGTTGATAAGATCATTGCTCAGTACGATGTACGCCCAGATTGGCGTACCGCACTTGAATATGAGATTCGATTAGCGACGCAAACACAAGCTGTGTTTATCTTTGTATTATTGTTTGCTATTTGTGTTTCGCTTTATCTTTACCGTCAATCGAACACTGACAACTTAACAGGGTTAAGGAATCGTCGTGCGTTGCAAGTAAAGTATCGAAAAGGAGTAAACAAAGATCTATCCATACTTTACTTAGACATTAATCATTTCAAACGAATCAATGACACTTATGGTCATCGCGCTGGGGACGAAGTTTTACAACTACTGGCGCTAAAAATTCATTATGTCTGGTCGGGAAGATGTTATCGAATTGGAGGGGATGAGTTCATATTACTGGGTTATCCTACGCAAGCCGAGTTAACTAGAGCAATGAGAGAGCTCAGTAGAATCGATGTGAAAGGCAAATTATGTAGTGATTTGGAGTCTATAAGTATCTCTATTGGTTTCTCTGCAAAAAGGGAACGGCACATGAGCTTAGAGCAAGCGATGCATTTGGCTGATGAAGACATGTACATGAGTAAGCAGTCCTCACGGCACGACTCCTCTTATCGTGACTGCACGGTTTCATCATAAAGGAATGAATTGATCGAGTTTTGTTCAAACGGTAATGAAATGATGAAATTCAAGGTTTTTGCTCTTGCATTATGAGAGCTGATACTGAATAATCGCCCCATCGATTGAGGCAAGACCTCTCGAAAAGAATTATGGGGCTCTGGTCCTCTCGCAACAATAGCTCGTGAACTCGGTCAGGTCCGGAAGGAAGCAGCCGCAGCGTGTGACTTGTGTGCCGGGATGTGGCTGGGGTCCCACCCTTTGAAAGCCCTGCGTTATCGCAGGGCTTTTTTCGTTTTTGAGCCTCCTTTTATTTTGGCTACGCTTGGTGTTCAACGTCTTCTGATGATCAAGCTTCTTGAGGTTATTTAGGTATAATTTATAATCTCATCCGCTTGATACCGAACTGTCGTGAAGATTGTTTAGGGTACGCTCGCCGAATAACCATTTTCACCTGGGATACTTTAATGATTTCAAAAAACCAATTAAAACTGCTTCGTGCTTTAGGTCAAAAGAAACAGCGTAAAGCGCATGGCTTATTCCTAGTTCAGGGTGAAAAGAACGTACTAGAGCTAGCAAGTAGTTCATTGAAGGTGAAGCAGGTTTTTGCAACAGCGGCATTTCTCGAACAAAATGCTGGTACGCTAAATCGTTTTGATTGTGTTGAAGCATCGCTTGATGAATTGACCAAAGCGAGCACGCTTGTGAGCAATAATGCGGCCATTGCTGTGGTTGAAATTCCGAGTGTAAAAGAGCCTCAAGCGAAAGGCTTGATGATTGCGCTAGATGGTGTATCCGACCCTGGTAATCTAGGTACGATTATTCGTGTTGCAGACTGGTATGGCATCAAGCACATTATTGCGAGTACAGATTGTGCTGATCCTTATAATCCTAAAACGATCAGTGCGACCATGGGCAGCTTTGGCCGCGTACAAGTGAGTTTGGTGGATTTGCCAAGTTACTTGGAACACGCCAAATTGCCAGTATATGGCGCGTTTTTGGAAGGAGAGAGCGTTCATAAAACGGATTTCGCTGCTGAAGGTATTTTGTTGATGGGCAGCGAATCTCATGGTGTGCGCGAAGCCGCAGCAAAATTCGTGACAGATAAAATCACGATTCCGGCGTTTGGCGGTGCCGAATCACTGAATGTCGCGATGGCGACTGGCATTATTTTAGACAACATGCGCCGCCAACATAGCTAACGCAACAATTACTTAATAACAAAGCCAGTCAATTTGACTGGCTTTGTTGTATTTATTGCCTAGAAAAATCAGCCTGGCTGAATCTTGCGTTTAACGAAATACAGTGAATGTTGTTCGGTGAGTTAATTTTGTTTTAGTTCAATAGGCTGTGCCTATAAATAAAATTACTCCTTTCCATTTAGTAAAATCAGGAAATTAGGCGACACTTATCTAAAGGCCGCAATAAAATGCCCTTAAGGAGATAAGAATGCATTCATTAAAAGTAAAAGATTACATGACGTTGCAAGCGGTGACTTTCACGAAAGATATGTCACTTTCGGCAGCTTTAAACAAAGTAATGCAAAGTGTCACACTAGGTGGCCCTGTCATTGATGAAAATGAAAAAGTGGTTGGGTTTTTATCGGAGCAAGACTTATTAGATAAGTTGGTGAAAGCAAGTTATCACTGCCAAGATACACATACGGTACAAGAGTGTATGCATGATGATGTCTTATCTGTTTCTCCAGAAATGTCAGTAATTGAACTGGCTGACATGATGAAAGTTGGAAAGCCGAAAATGTATCCAGTGGTGGATGGCAAAGGTAAGTTGGTTGGTGTTATCACAAGAAGAGACGTGCTGCGTGCCATAGGAATGACATTAAATGAGTGCTTTAAGCATCCCGTTTAACCTCTCTGTTTAAACTTTACGGAATATTGCTTTTAAACTGGTTTGGAAAGACGCTTCGGCGTCTTTTTTATTTTCTATCGCCGAACTGTACAAATTTATCTTGACCTTGGAGCTTACTCTAAGGTTTATCCTTAGCAATAGGTAAATCACCGATACCAATAAGGAAAAAATTATGTGTACAAAACATCAAGGTTGCCAATCTAGCAAAATCAAAACTGCGGTGCCGCTTGGTGCAAGCGAGTCATGCTGTGCGCCAGTAAAATCTTCGCTCAATATCTCTCAGGCCAGTGTTGATGTTTCTGAAAGCTCTTGCTGTAGTGGAGGAGGCTGCAGCGTTGACACAGGCGAGGAAGACGATCCCACAAGGGAGAGTAATTCCTCCGTTCGGAACGCTTGGCTTGTGTCAGGTATGGATTGCCCATCTTGTGCGCAAAAGCTTGAGAAAGCCATTACGTCTTTACAAGGCGTCAGCCAAGCCAAGGTTTTGTTTGCAACAGAAAAACTGGTCGTCGATTTTGATGGTCTAGAGCTGATAGCTACGATAGAGCAGACAGCCCAAAAAACGGGTTTCCCGCTCTCTTCACTTGATGCTCCAAAACCAAGCACTACAAAGAAAGGCTGGCTTGGCGTCATAAGAGACAACATCCAAATTCTCTCGATTGCTGGTGCAATGGCTACTGCGGCAGTAATTTCTAAGATCGACCCTCAAATAAGCGCTTGGTTATTCACTTTGACGTGTTTACTTGGTTTATACCCAATCGCGCTCAAAGCATTTAAGTTGGCGCGTAGCGGTACGCCTTTTGCGATTGAAACGTTAATGAGTGTAGCGGCGCTCGGCGCTTTATATTTAGGTGAAACCGCCGAAGCCGCAATGGTGTTATTGCTTTTCCTTATTGGTGAAAAGTTAGAAGCATATGCATCATCTCGCGCGCGAAGCGGTGTCCAGGCGTTAATGGACTTAGTCCCAGAAAATTCAATTTTAATTATTGATGGAGAGCGTAAAGAAGTACCAGCTGCTCAGCTTAAACCAGGGGATATCATAGAAGTCGCACCTGGAGGTCGTTTGCCTGCCGACGGTGTTTTGCAAGATGCGCTTGCGAGTTTTGACGAAAGTGCGTTAACGGGTGAATCTGTTCCCGTTGAACATCAAACCGGTGGCAAAGTGATGGCCGGGGCTGTGGTTGTCGATAAAGTGGTTCGCTTACAGGTGACTTCCCGTCAGGGCGAGAATGCGATAGACCGAATTCTTCATTTGATTGAAGAAGCCGAATCTCGTAAGGCACCATTAGAACGCTTTCTTGATAAATTTAGCCGTTGGTATACGCCGCTAATGATGCTGGTGTCTCTGATGGTTATCGTTACGCCGCCATTACTATTTGCCCAACCGTGGGAAACGTGGATCTATCGAGGACTCGCCCTGCTGTTGATTGCTTGTCCATGTGCATTAGTCATTTCAACGCCTGCGGCGATCACTTCTGGCTTGGCGGCAGCTGCTAAGCGGGGCGCATTGATCAAAGGTGGTGCGGCGCTTGAGTTGCTTGGCAAGGTTGAGTCTGTCGCATTTGATAAAACTGGGACACTGACGCAAGGTAAACCAGAAGTGACTGATGTCTTTGCTTTTGATATGGATGAAGACAAGTTACTTAGCCTAACTGCGTCAATCGAGGTTGGTTCAAGTCATCCTCTAGCGGTTTCTTTAGTTACCAAAGTGCAAGAGCAGGGGCTTACTATTCCTGAAGCGTTGGATAAAACCGCGCAAGTAGGCTCTGGTGTCACAGGTTACGTCGATGGAAAAATGGTCCAAGTGGTCACGCCTTCAAAGGCAGACTTTCCACTTTCTCAAGAAGCCAAAGAGCAAGTGGTTACGTTGGAACAACAAGGTAAAACGGTTGTCATTGTGCGTTTCGATGACGAGGTCATTGGCGTGATCGCATGGCAAGATACATTGCGCTCAGATGCCCAGCAAGCCATCGCAATGTTGAAGGAACTTGGGGTCACGTCGGTGATGCTAACGGGTGACAACCCGAGAAGTGCAGAAGCAATGGCAAATAGAATAGGCTTGGATTATAAAGCGAGTTTGTTACCTGCAGACAAGGTGCATTACGTCGAGAAGCTATCACAACAACATACCGTTGCTATGGTGGGAGACGGTATCAATGATGCTCCAGCCATGAAAGCTTCGAGTATCGGCATTGCGATGGGAGGCGGTACGGATGTTGCGCTCGAGACTGCTGATGCGGCGTTAACACACAACCGTTTGATTGAGCTACCTGCCATGATAGAACTGTCGCGTGCGACGCTAAGTAACATTCGTCAGAATGTCGCGTTAGCGCTAGGTTTGAAAGGTGTATTCTTAGTGACAAGTTTACTTGGTGTTACTGGGTTGTGGGTTGCTGTATTAGCCGACAGTGGTGCAACAGCACTGGTGACATTGAATGCGTTGAGATTACTTCGTTTTGAGTCCAAGCAGATCAAATAACTGACCTAACCATTAATCCCACTCATTAATAGCCCGAGGCATTCGTGTACCGGGCTTTTTTTAACCGTATTCACCTGATGCGATCAGACGTTTTTCTCGTCCTTGAAATCACGCATTGCTATGCAACAAAATGATCTAACGCCCCTTAAAGTGTGATCAATACCAGTTTTGTTTGAAATTTCATTTTCATTACATTTTGTCATTGTGATTGTGATCACTCTATGTTGGTGAAAGGTTCGCTACAGTGCATCTGTACCCAATAACTGATTAATGAGCTTATTGTTCATAAAATAAGCCACAATAAGGAGCGACTTATGTCTCAAGCTGTATTCCATTTAGGTGTTACTGAAGCTGATCTTAATGGTGCGACTCTAGCGATCATTCCTGGTGACCCAGCGCGTGTTCAAAAAATCGCAGAACAAATGGAAAATCCAGTATTTCTAGCAAGCCATCGTGAATACACGCTATACCGTGCAGAGCTAGACGGTAAACCTGTTGTGGTTTGTTCTACAGGTATTGGTGGTCCTTCTACCTCTATCGCAGTTGAGGAATTGGCACAGCTTGGTGTTCGTACTTTCCTACGTGTTGGTACAACGGGTGCAATTCAACCACATGTAAACGTGGGTGACATGATCGTAACGACGGGGTCAGTTCGTCTTGACGGTGCGAGCCTACACTTTGCTCCTATGGAATTCCCAGCAGTTGCTGACTTTGAAGTAGCAACCGCAATGAAAGCAGCGGTAGAAGAGTCTGGCGCTACAGTTCACATGGGTGTGACTGCATCAAGCGACACGTTCTACCCTGGTCAAGAACGTTACGATACGTTCTCTGGTCGTGTTGTTAAGCGTTTCCAAGGCTCTATGCAAGAATGGCAAGACATGGGCGTACTTAACTTCGAGATGGAGTCTGCAACACTGCTAACAATGTGTGCGAGCTCTGGTTTAAAAGCGGGTTGTGTGGCTGGTGTTATCATCAACCGTACACAAAAAGAGATTCCAGATCATTCAACTCTGAAAGAAACGGAAGCGCGTTCAATTAAAGTGGTTGTAGAAGCAGCGCGTAAAATGCTTTAAGCCTCTATAGTTGGCATTTAAACAAACAGAAAAAACCAGAGGCTAACCTCTGGTTTTTTTCTACTTATAGAAATGCGTACAGCTAAAATTTAGGTATAAAAAAAGCAGCATTAATGCTGCTTTTTATCGTTGTGAATTTTAGCTTTTCTTAATGGCACTATATCTCGTCTGAACCGCCCGCGTCTTTAAACCAAGCCGTTAAGTGCGTTCTTAAATCTTTAAGCTCATCAGGGCCAATCAGGGCTAGCCCTAAGTCTTCAGCACGAGTAATGTCATTGTGACGAAGAGGACGGAAGCTCACCAACATTGCGCGCGCTTGCAAGCCACCTAATAGATCGCGAAGCGATTCTAACTTATATAAAGTATCGTCGCCGTCATCTCTCATGCCTTTGGTTTTGCACTCGATGATGTGCAGCTTGTTGTTTACAACTGTTGCGACATCTAACTCATTGCGTACTTCACTTTCACCAAGTTTACGATAAACCTGAACATTTAACGATCGATCTTGGATCGTCGGCATGGTGTCTTGGATTTGCTTCACGGTGCTGTGAACCAAAGTTTCTAACCACTCACCGTTTGAAAAGCGTCGAGCATCTTCATCTGCAAACGTTAAAACGCCATTCTCATAGGTGGCGATTTCTGCTTCTACTAAATCTGAAAGCAACATGTTGAGCTCACGGTAGCCCTGCTGTTTTTCGGAGAGCTCGACATCAAGCTTTTGTTCTTTGCGGCATGTGGTTGCAAGGTAGTTAAGTGTTGCTAGACCTGGCCCAAGCTCAAGCGCATTTGAGGCCCATCGTTCACCAAGTTCATACAATTTTTTATCAAGAAGAGGTGGTAAATCAACGTGGTGAAACTCGCCGCGTGCACCAAAGATAGTGAGGTAATCTGCAATCGTAATGTGATCTTCGACTTGGGTATCTTCTTTGCCATCAGGGTATAACCAACAAAGCTTATCGCTACTAGGCTCAACCACAAAAATTGGCCAGCGATAGGTACGGAAAACTTCGTACACCGACAACAAGCGATGACGAAGACCACAGCTCGCGTTCAATTTTACATCTTCGCCGCGTTCATGAAGGTCTTTTGCCAGTTTTTGAATTGCTTGTTTGATCAGAGATGTATTAACAGCGGATGGAATTTCAAAAAATTCAGAAGTAATTTCTCGTTGAGCTAAAACGGCACTCAGTCGGTCAAATATATCTAACTGGCTCTTGTCTCCGATGAAGACGATATGTGTGCTTAGCGTACGATTATCTAATAGAGGAGTGACCAATCTCACTGGGTCTTGGTCGATAATACCAACATGAACAGCCATAGATTTTCCTTTTTATGAGGCCGCTCGAAAAGAGTTGTGCAAGGGGATGAGCTGGCCTTATTAATCATATGTAGACATGGCCGACAAAAAACAAGGGCGACTTAACAAAAAGTCGCCCTTATACAGTTGATTGCACTAATTAATGCTCTTAATTATAAAGTATTTATAACTTAAAGCGGTGGACCAATTCATTTTGCTGATGAGCCAAGTGGGTCAGTGATTCACTGGTTTGTGCGATACTCGACATGGCTTGGAAACTTTCATCGGCGATGCTGTTGATATCTTCGATGCTGCGAGCAATGTCTGTTGATGTTTCACTTTGCTCTGCTGCTGCTTGTGAAATGTGCGTACTCATTTGGCTGATCTCAATGATTAGCGCCTGGATCTCTTCCATTGAGCTGTTCGCTTTTGACGCTTGCTCAACCGACATCTCCATATCGCTCATACAGCTTTGTATGACTTGGTTTGCCGATTGTGAGCTAGATTGCAGATTACTGATCATGGATTCAATTTCAGTGGTTGATTGAGTCGTTCTTGATGCGAGTACTCGTACTTCATCTGCCACTACCGCGAAGCCGCGACCTTGTTCACCAGCGCGAGCCGCTTCAATTGCCGCGTTCAATGCCAGTAGGTTGGTTTGCTCCGCAATGTTGCGGATCACATCAAGGATAGACCCAATTTGACCACTCATCTTTTGTAGCTCAGAAACTGCGGAGACCGATTCGTTCAAACGTGTTTCTAGTTGATTAATGGTTGAGATGTTACTGCTCATAACATTTCTGCCTTCTTCAGAGGCAGATTCGACGCGTTGCACCATTTCTAGCGAGCCTTGCGCACTTTGCGCGACTTCCTGCACTGAATGAGACATTTCTGTCATCGCGGTAGCGACGTTTGCCGTTTGTTCGCGTTGAGAGCTCAATTTAATTTGTGCTTGCGAAGAGGTGCGTTCGTTGGTTGTCGCGGTTGACGATAGGTTTTCTGACGCTTCGTTGAGTTTCACCAAGATCTCGTGAAGGTTGTCGGCGAGTGAGTTAATGTGTCCACTCACACGGCTGAATTCGTTGTTATAGCGAATATCGATACGCTGTGTCATATCACCTTCAGTCAGGCCTTCTAACACTTTTAGAATACGAGTCAACGGCTCGCGAACGCTTTGTGCGATGTGGTAGCCAATCGCTGTCGCGAGTAAAACGACAATGACGCCAATGATGATGGCTTTCGTTACACCGGCCGAATATATGTCACCTGCATCTGCCAATGATTCATTGAGCTTATCTGTTGCGGTTGTCGTAAATTGCTCAAGAATCGCCATGGTTGAATCCACTTTATTTGCTAGGTTGGCGATATTGTTATACAAAGCGGCGCGAGCATTGAGGTAATTATTATGTTGGTCTAGCACACCGCCACGCATACCGACGTCACGAGTAAATTGCTCTACAGATTCGCCAAATGCTTTTTCTAGCTCAGGAAGCTGAGTCACCAACCCGCGGAATGCGTAATTCAAGTGCGTTACTGCTTTGCGGTTTTTAGCTACGGCTTGCGTAACAAACTCAGGGTTGGAACTGGCGAGGGCATCAGAGGTAATTACTTCGGCATCTTTTAACTTGATAAAGTAGCTCTTTGCCATGACTTTGACAGAAATGCTGGTTTGATCTGCCACATATTCTTTAAGACCAACCGAAAGTTCGGTATTCAGTTTTTGGAAGCGGCGTGAGGATTTTTGCACTTCTTCTTGAGCCGCGAACATTGCTTCGTAGTTGTCCATGGCCTCTAGAGCTTCTGTAAAATAGCTCTGCTCTAACGTTTTTAACTGTGAAAACGGTTCGGCAAGAGAAGGGTAGATTTGGCTTGCGGTTTTCAGTTGAGCCAATGTGGATTCGAAGCGCTGTTGAGATCTAGCAAATTCCTGACGCATTTCATCCATGCGTTGTTTATTCTCTGTTGTCAGGAAGTCTTTAAATGATTTGTCGGCAGAAAGCAGCTCAACACTGGTTTGATTAGATAACGATACCAACGGTAGGGATGATTTAGATACCGTGCCAAATTTTCCGTGAATATCACTCATTCCTCCCATCATAATGGCAATTGTGACGGCAAATAGGATGATGATCAGTGCAAAGCCGGCATACATCCTTTTAATAACTGAACCTCGCATAAGTGAGTTTCCTCTCCCAAAAATAGACAAGCTACCCAAGCATTTTTGAGTTTACTTGGGTATAAAAATAATAATTGTCTTAAAAAAGTAACAAAATTCATTGGATTGTATTCAGTTTGTGACGCGCATTTTATGACGCACACGACAAAAAAAGCCTCGTTAATTAGCATTTGATTAATAATGTTAAGTGAACACTGTTTTTATTGAGCTCCGCTTTTGGTTGGCGCATACTAATTGGGGTCTAATTACGTTTATAAAATGGAGTCCTCATGGCGGAAGAAACGATCTTTAGTAAAATTATTCGCAAGGAAATCCCTGCCGATATCCTTTATCAAGATGATTTGGTGACTGCGTTTCGCGACATTAACCCTCGCACACCAAGCCATATTCTCATTATTCCGAATAAACTGATCCCAACAACGAATGATGTAGAAGCTGAAGATGAAGCAATGATGGGGCGTTTGTTCACTGTTGCTAGAAAGTTAGCGAAAGAAGAAGGTATTGCTGAAGACGGCTATCGCCTAATCGTTAATTGTAATCCACATGGTGGCCAAGAGGTTTACCATATTCACATGCACCTACTAGGCGGCCGCCCTCTAGGTCCAATGGTATTGAGCTAAGCTTTTAAAAGTGGGTGGCGATTCACCCACTTCTTTTTCCTGTCGAATGACACATTTGTGGAGATAAATGTGAAACTAGGTGTAAAGCTGTTAGGGCTGATGAGCTGGGCTTTAATGGCCTCTGGCTGCGCGAATTTATCTGCGGGCAATCTGTTTAGCCATTACAGCAACCAGAATCAAGAAGTTTATCAAGCCGTTGTTGCAGGGGAATATGCCAAAGCAAAACAACTTCAATCAAGTGAAGTGGGTGGCGAGATACTTGGCAATTTTGAAAAAGGTCGTATCTCTTTTCTTGCTGAAGATTACCCAACAAGTTTAAATGCGCTAGAAAGCAGCGATCGTGCTGTACGTGTTCAACAAGATCGTGCGACGATATCTGTGTCAGACACGGCAACGAGCGTCGGCTCTCTCGCAGTGAACGACAATCTCCAAGACTATCATCCCGCCGATTACGAACTTGGCTTTTTGCACCTGTATCTAGGACTAAATTACTTACAGAAAAACGATTTAGAAGGGGCACTAGTTGAAGTGCGTCGAGCTAATCAAGTTCAGGAAGCAGCAAGAAAGGCGCGTGAAAAAGAGCTAAAAGCAGCAGAGAAAGACCTTAACAAGCAAGGCATGTCTGCCAATTTAGGCAGTGTGTTAGCGAACTACCCTGATGCTGGTAAAAAACTAAGCGCGGTACAAAATGGTTATCTGTTCTATCTTTCTGGCTTGTTATATGAAGCGTCGCGAGACTTAAACAGTGCTTATGTTGATTACCGACGAGCACTCGCTGTAATGCCAGACAACAAGCAAGTTGTGGAAAGTACCTTATACGCTGCTAAGAAGCTGGGCATGCGTGAAGACTTGCGCATGCTAGAGAAGCGGTATGGCAAAGCACCTTCTGGATTAACTCAGTCACAAGGGCGAGTCATCGTTATTGATGAGCAGGGTGTTGTTGAGGCGATGAAAGGGTGGCGTATTGATTTACCGATTTACGACAGTCGCGATAATGGCGCGATTTATTCGTTGGCGCTTCCTTATTATCAGAACCGAGGTGCTCAACGTTTTAGCGATGTTGTTTTAAATGGTCAGGTATTGCCTTCCAGTACGCTGACTGATGTTAATACGATGGCGCAAAACGATCTTAATGAACGTCTTACTACAATAGTGATCCGTCAAGCTCTTCGTGTTTGGGCAAAAGAGCGAATCCGAAAAGAGGCGGCGAAAAAAGGCGATGATGTGGGCAACATACTTTTCAATGTATGGAACACATTGACCGAACAGCCAGATACAAGAAGTTGGCAAACATTGCCAGCGCAAGTGAAAACGGCTTCAAAAATCGTGAAACCGGGAACACAAAGTTTAAACTTGGGTGATCAAACCTATCAGTTTGAAGTGCCTGCACAGCAGACTACATTGGTATGGGTATCTCGTCAGGGAGCACACTCAACCGTGTGGCATAAACAGCTAGGGAGACTGTAATGAAAGCATGGCTTGTTTGTTTAGCAATGGCTATTGGTTTAGTTGGATGCGCCGAAAACACGGCTGGTATTCGAATTGATGGCCAAACGCAAAAAGTATTTTTTAATGATAACGTTTTAGGTAGTCGCTTATTAGTTGACAACATCACCACCACTTACGTTGATGATCGCCCACGAGGAGTCGTGCTGCTGAGTAGCAATTACAAAGGTGATCAGCACATTCTTTACCGATTTTATTGGTATGACAACAATGGTTTAGAAGTGAATACCAAACCTGGTCCGTGGCGAAAAATGATTGTGCGAGGATTTGAGCAAGTCACGTTATCTGAAGTTACTGTGAATCCAAATGGCACAAAATTCCGTGTGCAAATTAGAGAAGCACAAGACGATTAATCTTAACGGCTCTGCCGAAGCTGCCGCGCTAACGATGCGCTGGTATTGAAAAACTAAGGAACTCTCATGAAAAAAAGTATTATTGCTCTTTTAGGTCTTGCCGTCATTTTAGGTGGCTGTTCTAACAAAGTCTCTTACGGCGATGCGCAAGCAACAGAAACCACGACTATCGATTTTGGCTCAACAGATTTACAAAAAATCGCGGCTGAAATGGTGGATAGCATGATGATGTCGGGCTCTGTAGCAGCAATTACTCGTGACCAACGTCCTATCGTTTTTGTTGAGCGAATTAAGAACAAAACCAGTGAACATATTGACACTGAATCCATTACTGACACGATCTCTACTAAGATGTTGAACTCAGGTAAGTTCCGTTTTGTTGATATGGATCGTGTTGAGTCTGTGCGTGAACAACTTAACTTCCAAAACACGGATGAGCTTGTTAACCAAAGCACAGCTATCCAATTTGGTAAAATGGTTGGTGCTCAATACATGCTTTACGGCAACCTATCTAGCATTGTGAAAAATGCAGGTAGCGATAAAGATGTATACTACAAGATGACCATGCGCCTAATGGACCTAGAAACAGGTTTGATTGAGTGGGCGGATGAAACTGAAATTCGTAAAGCGCAATCTAAGAGCCTATTCGGTCTTTAATCGAACAGGGTGGAGAAGTCATCAATGGCATGGTTTTCTTGGCAACAAGCAAAACAGTTAGATCCGAGTCTTAATGCTCTCGATGGCTTCTTTACGGAGCCTCCGGTAAAAGTACAAACTGTTACCGGGGGGCTAACCAACCGCTGTTGGCGGTTGGAATCTTCTCAAGGCCTTGCATACATCTGGCGACCGACCAGTCATGTCTGCAAGGCTTTTTCAATTTCTCGTCACAGTGAATATCAAGTGCTGAATGCAGTCTCTTCATTGGAAATTGGCCCCAAGCCAGTTTTTATTCATGAGCAAGGGTTGCTGGTGGAATGGATAGAAGGAGAGGCTCTGACGGAGTCAGGCTTAGCACTAAGCAATTTATTATCCATTGCGGCGAAGATTCATCAATATCCGATAAGCGCAATTCCTTTGGTTCCATTTTCATATATTTCTCGCATCGATCATTATTGGCTTGAGCTTGATGGTCAGTATGTGGGTACGGAGTTTGAGGCTTTGTACATGAAGTGGCGTACGGAACCGAACGTTGCACCTGTTCCGCTTGCCCTATGTCACTTCGATCTGGGGTGTTACAACCTAGTGCGAGGGGAGAGTGGGGTGAAAGTCATTGATTGGGAGTATGCCGGGATTGCTGACCCTAGGCTAGATTTGACCTTAACTATTCAGGTCGCGAATGCGCCTGTGGAAGAAGCGGTAAAGCAGTATTGCCAAATTCGAGGTATCGAAGATGTGTCTCTTTGGCTGAGAGGTGTACACGCTTGGCAACCAAGAACCTTGGTGATGGCGATGCTCTGGTATCTACTTGCCTATAAATTGTGGGGAACTGAACAATACTTAAACAGTGCGTATGAGTTGAAAGGCTCATTGTGTATGGAAGATCACTGTTTTGAGAACTCGTGATATTTTCCCCTTTAACAGTAAGGAAATAGTGGTAGTTTTAATAAAAGTACCAGATACACACAGGGAGAGGTACACATGATTATTTACTTACACGGCTTTGACAGTACAAGCCCGGGTAACCACGAAAAAGTTCTTCAACTGCAATTTATCGACGACGACGTTCGTTTTATCAATTACAGCACCCTTCACCCAAAGCACGACATGCAACACTTGTTAAAAGAAGTGTCTAAAGTTATCGATCAATCTGATGACCCAAACCCGTTAATCTGTGGGGTTGGTTTAGGTGGTTACTGGTCTGAGCGAATTGGTTTTCTATGCGGTATCAAGCAAGTGATGTTCAACCCGAACTTGCACCCAGAAAAAACGATGGCTGGTCGAATCGATCGCCCAGAAGAGTACGAAGATATCGCAACAAAATGTGTTGATCAGTTCCGAGCGAAAAATCAAGCTCACTGCTTAGTGATTCTCTCTAAAGATGATGAAGTGCATGACAACTCGAAAACGGCAGCTGAGCTAGAAAAACACTATCAAATCATTTGGGATGAAACTCAGTCTCATAAGTTCAAAAAAATCTCTCATCATTTACAAGCGATAAAGGCATTTAAAAATACTTATTAATGTTGAGTGTAGACAGTAAAGCGGCGTTTTTATCGGCTGCTTTGCTGCGATTCCTTCTCTTGAGTATGCCGAGCCACTGTCTCTTTGAAAGGCACATTTTCTTGGTTTAACGCTTTGAATATTGTGTTCTCCTTACCGTTTTCTTACTTCCCTCCTATGTAGCACGAACACCTTGTTGTAGAGTAGTCGAAAAGTAGTCAATCCGTACTCGTTACACGGATTTTGGTTGCCTTCAAAGTTGGTCTCTATATAATGAACCGGACTAAAATAATTTGATAAATATCAAAAAAAATTGAGAGCGAGTAATAAACTTGCCCAAAAATTCTGGCGTCGTATGCGTACCAGATAAACGTGCCAAACCCTGACAAGTCATTGATAGATAAAGAATCAAAGTGAGTGGCAGTTTTTTAATCCAAGTAATTGAGACACCTCTAAGAACCAAGAATTCATCGGTTGGATGGATGCCGCAAATGTTTGTGAGTCATGCATCGAGCTGAACCCCATATATTCATTTTTGTAGAGGAAAATCATTGTGACACGCATTATCGTTGTAGGCGGCGGTGCAGGTGGTCTTGAGTTGGCAACTAAGCTTGGTCGAACTCTAGGTCGCAAAAACCGTGCGCAAATTACGCTAGTCGATCGAAAAGCGAGCCACTTGTGGAAGCCATTATTGCATGAGGTTGCTACAGGTTCTTTGGACGAAGGAGTAGATGCACTGAGCTACCGAGCTCATGCAAAAAACCACAGCTTCGACTTCCAAATGGGTAGCCTTCAAGACATCGACCGTGAACGTAAAGTTATCATCTTAAGTGAGCTTAAAGACGAACACGGTGAACTTCTTATGCCAAGCCGTGAGCTAGAATACGACATTCTAGTGATGGCGATTGGCTCGACATCAAACGACTTCAACACGCCTGGCGTTCGTGAAAACTGTATTTTCCTAGACAGCCCTGAGCAAGCACACCGTTTCCGTACAGAAATGAACAACGAGTTCCTAAAGCTGCACGCGAAAAACGGTAACGGTACGGTCGATATTGCGATTGTTGGTGCTGGTGCAACTGGCGTTGAACTATCAGCTGAGTTACATAATGCTGTTAAAGAGCTGCGCACTTATGGCTTCGGTGATCTTGATTCTAGCAAGTTGAACGTCAATCTGATTGAAGCAGGTGAGCGTATTTTACCAGCGTTACCTCCACGTATTTCTTCTGCTGCTCATCAAGAGTTGGTGAAGTTGGGCGTAAACGTGCGCACCGCCACTATGGTGACTAAAGCTGAAAAAGATGGCCTTACTACAAAAGATGGTGAGAAAATCCCAGCTCAAATCATGGTTTGGGCTGCAGGTATCAAAGCTCCAGACTTTATTAAAGATATCGCTGGCTTAGAAACGAACCGTATCAATCAGCTTGTAGTGAAAAACACACTACAGACAACACGAGATGATGACATCTTTGTTATTGGTGACTTAGCACAATGCACCCAGTCTGACGGTTCGTTCGTGCCGCCACGCGCTCAAGCTGCACACCAAATGGCAAGCCAGGCATTTAGTAACATCGTCGCGAAGATCAACGGGCGCGAGTTGAAAGACTATGTATATAAAGATCACGGTTCATTAGTGTCTCTAAGTCGCTTCTCAACCGTTGGTAGTCTGATGGGGAACCTAACTAAAGGGTCGATGATGGTAGAAGGCCGTATTGCTCGTGTCGTTTACATCTCATTGTATCGCATGCACCTAATGGCGTTGCATGGTGTATTCAAAACCGGTCTGATGATGCTCGTCGGCCGCATTAATCGCGTGCTGCGTCCAAACCTTAAGCTGCACTAAGGTTTTAAATCCACTCTGTGTGGATGTGTTGTATCTTAAAAAATGCAGAAGCCACCGCAAGTCGGTGGCTTTTTGTTTATGTTAGATCTGTCGGTAAAAGTGAGAACACAACGCCATCTTTAGGCTTACCCTGAAAAATAAACCGGTTTCTGGCGATGGCTTCTTTTTGTGCACCGACGGACTCAATTAAGGCTTGGCTAGCTTCGTTGTCGGGGTCACAAACAATCTCTAGTCGAGTTAAACTTAGCTTTGCGAAGCAGAATTCTGCTAAGGCTTTAACGGCTTCTTGGGCATAGCCTTGCCGTTGATAGCGGTCGGCAACCCAGTAACCAATACTCGCCATATTAAACGTATGATATAACTCATTAACCGCTGCCATTCCAACCAAAGTGTTACTTTGCCGCTCATAGATACCGAAACCAAAAGCCTCAGTTTTGACCCAGTTAAGACGGGTTGCCAACAGAAAGTCCTGCGCGGTTTTCAATGTGACGTTTTTATCACACCAGTCAAGCCATTGGTGCAGCGAAGGGGATTCTGCAAGTAATCGTTGTAGTGAATGTGCTTCTTCAGCAGGGATGAGCTTGAGCGCTAAGCGGGGCGCAATGATTTCAAAGTCTGGACTCATGAACTAATACGACTTCCATGTTGAGTGTAAGTAAATTGAAAGCTGTCTATTTATACTTGAACGCAGCTATTTTCCTTGCTCTGCGTTGGTTAGGAATAACTGAGGTATAGCAGATAAAAACAAAGCGCAGCTTTGCTGCGCTTTGTCGAACCGCTCGTGCTTATCGAACCCGACGAACTTGAATGATCATACCCATCAACGGGTTATCTAGGTAATGAGTCTCGCTGCTACGCATACGACGTTTTTGATCCATTCGATAACTCTTCAGGAATTTCTCTTCGGTTACTGTCGGCGATATTTCTGCCAAGTTACCGACTTGGACGTTACCATCTACTTCACCTAAGTCATCCGCCAATTGCTCAGTTGAGGTTGGTTCAAAACGCACCTCTCTAACACTTGGTTCGCGCAGATCTAGTGTTGTTTCGGCGAAGAGGTAATGCTGTACGTATATTTGGAATCGACCATCTAGTTCATATAAAGGACCATTGACCGTCTCTTCACTGTAACCGTCGCTGGAAAATGTTTGATTACTATTGCCATTGATTGGGCGGCCATCTGCTTGATAAGAATCAGAGAAATCTCGCCCGCCAACGATGCGGAAAATTGGGGCGCTAGATTTACCTCGGTCACCTTGACGCCAGGCTACGTGTTTAAGCACTTTAAAGCCGGCATGATTATTTAGTGCCGCTTCTTGCGCGTTGAGACGGAAAGAAGAACTTGGCAAAAGTGTCACGCCTTTAGAGCGGCGGTAGGATTCACTCTCTAGGCTACCGACATTTTCCATATCGATTTTTGGCAGTTGATTCGGCCAAGATTCTGTTGTGCTTTCAGCGTCGACTGCTCGCTTGAAAATGATCACTTCAATATCAAATTGGCGCTGTGCCCAAGAGGGCATTGAGACACATAGAAGCAATAACGGGATCAGTATTCTCATTCGACTATTAGCTCGTTGGTAATAAATTCTGTTTAAAATCATTCAGTAAGTCTTGAACAAACTGAATGCGTTTACGTCGGTCCACCAATGGTACGCTAAACTTGAACTTAGTTGGACCTTCCATTGCAAATTTTTGCGGCTGTGATTGCAGCAGTTTAACTAAATACGCTGGATTTATGTCAGCATCAGGGTAAAACTCGATAAATCCACCTTTATCATGGGCTTCTATCTTTTTCGCTTTTAAACTACCAGCCGAGATTTTCAATTCTGAGACGGCAAGTAAGTTCTTTGTTGCGTCTGGAAGCAGACCAAAGCGATCAATCAGTTCCACTTTTAGCTCTGATAGTTCATCACTGCTTGTGACACTCGCAATGCGTTTGTACATCGACAGTCGTGTGTTTACATCTGGAATGTAATCATCTGGTAAGAGCGCTGGGATTCGCATTTCCACTTCAGTTTGCTCACGAAGCAGCTCATCCAAAGATGGCTCCTTGCCTTCTTTTAATGCTTGCACTGCTTGTTCCAGCATTTCCATATAAAGTGTAAAACCAACGGATTGAATTTGCCCACTTTGCTCATCACCAAGCAGCTCACCAGCACCACGGATTTCTAAATCGTGGGTTGCTAACGTAAAGCCAGCACCTAAGTCTTCCAGTGAAGCAATCGCATCAAGACGCTTGATGGCATCTTTGGTCATGGCTTTTGGATGTGGCGTTAATAAGTAAGCATAGGCCTGATGGTGCGAACGTCCAACACGGCCACGCAATTGATGCAACTGCGCCAAGCCAAGATTGTCCGCACGATCCATGATTATGGTATTTGCCGTTGGTACGTCGATACCGGTTTCGATGATGGTTGTACACACCAACACATTAAAGCGCTGATGGTAGAAGTCATTCATGATTTGCTCAAGTTCGCGCTCGCGCATTTGACCATGAGCCACGGTAATGCGTGCCTCTGGGATGAGCTTCTGTAAGTCTTCTGCCGTTTTTTCAATGGTTTCAACCTGATTGTGCAGGAAGTAAACCTGACCACCACGCATAATTTCACGCAGTACCGCTTCACGGACCACTGGCTCTTCTTTTTGTCGAACAAAGGTTTTAATGGCTAAACGGCGTGCAGGAGGTGTCGCGATGATCGACAGGTCTCGCATGCCACTCATTGCCATATTCAGTGTGCGTGGAATTGGTGTTGCGGTGAGGGTAAGAATGTCCACATCCGCACGCATTGCTTTGACCTTTTCTTTTTGACGAACCCCGAAGCGGTGTTCCTCATCAACGATCAACAAACCTAAATCTTTGAATTTAATGTCGCTCGAAAGCAGCTTATGCGTACCAACGACAATATCTACTTTACCATCGGCAACGTCTTGCAGAATGACTTTTTGTTCTTTGGCAGATTTAAAACGAGACAGTACTTCAACTCGGATTGGTAAGTTGGCAAAACGGTCACGGAAGTTTTCGAAATGCTGCTGAGCAAGCAAGGTTGTTGGTACGAGTACAGCGACCTGTTTACTGTTATCCGTTGCGACAAATGCTGCGCGCATAGCGACTTCCGTTTTACCAAAGCCCACGTCACCACACACTAGGCGATCCATCGCTTTTGCTTGGCACATGTCTGACAAGACGGCATTGATGGCCATCGCTTGGTCATCTGTTTCTTCAAACGGGAATGTTGCTTTAAATGTTGCGTATTGCCCACGATCTAGCTCAAATTTAAAGCCAGGTTTTAATTCTCGTTTAGCATACACATCCAGCAATTCTGCCGCGACATCACGCACTTTTTCTGCCGCTTTACGACGTGCTTTTGCCCACGCTTCACCACCTAATTTATGCAGTGGCGCACTCTCTTCAGCGCCGCCAGAATAACGGCTGATAAGATTCAGTGATGAAACTGGCACGTAGAGCTTGGCATCGTTTTGATACTCAAGGGTGACGTATTCCGTTTTCATGCCACCGGCTTCAAGTGTTTGTAAACCGATGTAGCGGCCAATACCGTGATCAATATGAACCACAGGTTGACCGGGTTTTAGTTCCGCAAGATGGCGAATAACGGTGTCACTGTTGACGGCTTTTTTATCTTTGCGGCGTCGCTGGATAACACGGTCACCGAGTAGATCACTTTCACAGATCAGAGCGAAGTTCAGCTCTTCGTGAATGAAACCATGCTCTGCTGCGCCTAAGATCAAGCTGAATCGATCACCCGAGTCTAGAGCTTGGTAAAGTGAGCCATGTACGACTGGCCGAACTTTGATGCCTTGCAACAGCTCCGTTAGTGCTTCACGACGACCTTCTGACTCTACCGAGAAAACGATTTTGCCGCTGAATTGCTCACTAAACTGACGAAGGCGCGAGAGCGGCTCTTTATTTTGTTGTTGAACGCCAAGCTCGGCTAACGATTGTACTGGTAGGTTTTGACGACCGGCACGCTTAACCACTTTATCTAGGCTCAATTGAGCGATAGGGAGCTGTTTTAGTTGACTGAAAAGTTCGTCTTTTTTCAACCAAAGCTGTTCAGGAGTCAAAAGAGGACGCAACGGATCAACTTTTTTCTGGTCGTATCGATATTCGACATCGGTTAAGAAAGTATCGACCGCAGATTCGATATCACCATATGTGATGACTTGAGAGTCTTCTGGCAAATATTCAAATAAAGTCTCGGTATGGTCAAAAAACAGCGGCTGCCAATACTCAATACCAGCGGGCCACGTGCCTTTGGTCACTTGCATGTAGATTGATTCAGGCTCGCGGCGTGCGTCGAACTGGGTGCGCCAACGTGTACGGAAATCTTCAATCGCTTCTTTAGTGGTTGGGAACTCATGTGCAGGCAGCAATTGGATTTGCTGAATATCGTCGATAGAGCGTTGGTTCTCTGGATCAAACGTGCGAATGGTATCTATTTCATCATCAAAGAAGTCGATGCGGTACGGGTCATTGCTGCCCATAGGAAAGAGATCCAGAATAGACCCACGACTTGCATATTCACCTGGTCCAAATACTTGATCTACATGGCGGTAGCCAGAATTTTCAAGTTGTACACGTAACTTCTCTAGCGAGAGCCGATCACCAGTTTTCACCATTAAAGTGTGTTGCAACAGAAAATCACGTGGCGATTGGCGTTGCAATACTGTACTGACCGGGACGATGGTTATGCCATCACGTTGACTTGGCAGTTGGTATAGGCGTGCGATACGTTCAGAGATGATTTCTTGATGCGGAGAAAAGTTATCGTAAGGCAGCGTTTCCCAGTCGGGGAACAGGCTTACCGTTTGGTCGGTGAATTGCTCAATCTCTGCCTGAAGCTTTAAAGCGATTTGCGGGTCAGGCACAACGAGTAGCGAGTGACTCGAATGCTGCTTGGCTAGCTCTGCAATGGCTAGAGGTAGAGCTGCGCCCGGCAAATTACCTAGCTGTTTTTTGTCGCCACGCTCTGAAGGGTTGGTGACGGAAAGAATCGTTGCTTTTGTCATAGGAATTATTTTTTATCTCGCTCCATCGAGCGCTGACGTAAAAGTTTTTGTTGTTGATACAGTGCCGCCTTTATCAGTAAATCTTGATCAGATTCTCGGAGCATCTTGTATCTAAGCGTGATAATGAAATCTTGCTCTGAAGCATCACATTCTTCTACTTGAGCGTAACAGTAAATCGCCGCAGCAGGGTGATCGAGGAACAGTTTAACACGAACGAGTTGTTGAGTAGTTAACGCTGTATCTGAGCGGAAACTGAGTTGACTAGCACCAAACTGCGTCGTTTGATATCGAATGGAGGCGTCATCTTGTTGTGAAAGCATAAAGCTCAACAAGAGGTTAAGTTTCGCGTTTTGCGTATCAAGCAAGTTGATCACATGCTTTAACTCTTTGTTTTTCAGCTCTAGACGCGCGTTGTCTGCCAACATATCTAAGTGACTAAATTCACTGGCGACAATAAATGGTGCTGGAATTTCGGAGGCAAATGTTTCTTCATCTGGCAAAGCAAAGTCCGCACTCAACGTTTCGACGTTGATGGTGAGGTTATGATGGACGGTAAAGTATTCTTGCTCTGTCATATAGTCGATCCTTTTGCCAGTGAGCGCTCCCTGTTCACTCAACAAACAAAGAGAAATAGGGCACTGATTATCGCTAACTGAATGAAGTTATCAAGTTTAGCTGATTTGTCCTTGAACTTTTTGCCCTAAATACAGACTTATTGCATGTCGTTGACAAATTTAGCGATTCTCTTGTCTTCTTAATGAGAAGAGTAAGGTAAGATAATCCGCTAAAGCTTTATATCAAAACAACCAGTTGGTTTGTCTTATATGTATCATCCTATCTCATTGTTTATTGGCTTAAGGTATCTTCGGGGACGCTCTGGAGATAGGTTCAGCCGATTTGTTTCTTATATGTCGACGGCGGGTATTACGATCGGTGTAATGGCGTTGGTGACGGTTCTTTCTGTGATGAACGGGTTTGAATCGCAGTTAAAAGAACGCATTTTAGGTGTGCTACCTCATGCCGTTGTTTCGCAACACGATGGAAAAACGCCTATGACCGAGTCTGCCCCTCCATTTGTTCAAGCGATGTCGAGTGAATCTCAGCCGGAGCCTATCGTTAGAGGAGAGGCTGTTATTCAGAGTTCTGCACAGCTGACGGCTGGTTACCTCATCGGTATTGAACCTAAGAAAGGCGATCCGATTAGCAACCATTTGATTGCCGGACGATTATCGTCACTTCAAGCAGGTGACTACAATGTATTTTTGGGTCACAGTTTGGCGCGTTCACTAAAGGTCTCAATCGGGGATAAAGTGCGCTTGATGGTGACCAACGCAACGCAGTTTACCCCACTTGGCCGTATTCCTAGCCAGCGAAACTTTACTGTCTCAGGCATTTTCAATACGGGATCGGACGTTGATGGTCAATTAATGATTGTGAACATGACGGATGCATCTAAGCTGATGCGTTTCCCTAAAGACACGGTTTCTGGTTGGCGTGTCTTTTTCTCTGACCCATTTATGGTGACGGATTTTGCTGACCAACCCATGCCTGATGGATGGGAATGGAGTGATTGGCGCGAACAGCGTGGTGAGCTTTTCCAAGCGGTGAAAATGGAAAAGAACATGATGGGACTTATGCTAGGTCTAATTGTGGGTGTCGCTGCATTCAATATTATCTCCGCTTTAATCATGGTGGTAATGGAGAAGCAATCAGAAGTCGCAATATTGAAAACTCAAGGCATGACTCAATCTCAAGTGATGACCATTTTCATGGTGCAAGGTGCAAGCAGTGGTGTAATTGGCGCGATTGTTGGTGGCGCTGCGGGCGTGATCTTGTCACTTAATCTAAATGCGATTCTTGAATCTGCTGGTGTGGCGCTATTCAGCTTTGGTGGTCATCTACCCATCTTGATTGATTCACTGCAAATTCTTTTAGTGGTGGTATTGGCGATTGCTCTTAGCCTTGCTGCTACGCTTTATCCTTCTTATCGAGCATCTTCTGTTAAACCTGCTGAGGCACTTCGCTATGAATAAGCTATTAGAATGTCGTGATATTCGTAAAGTCTACCGAGAGGGTTCGTTAGATACGGAAGTGTTGAAAGGCGTAAGTTTCGATATCGACAAAGGGGAGTTGGTTTCTATTGTTGGCTCTTCTGGTTCGGGAAAAAGTACCTTATTGCATATTTTAGGTGCGTTAGATGACGCAACTCATGGTGAAGTTGATTTTCTAGGGCAAAACCTATCAGCTTTGAGCTCGAACAAACAGGCGGCATTACGCAACAAGCACCTTGGTTTTGTATACCAGTTTCATCACTTGTTGGCTGACTTTACTGCGCTTGAAAATGTGGCGATGCCACTGATGATTGGCGGTGCTAAAGTAGCGGATGCAAAACAGGCGGCTAAAGCGCTGTTAGATAAAGTTGGTTTGAGTCATCGGATGCAACATAGACCCTCCGAGTTATCGGGCGGTGAGCGTCAGCGTGTTGCGATTGCGCGTGCATTGGTGAATAAACCTGATCTGGTCTTGGCTGATGAACCTACGGGGAACTTAGATCACAATACGGCACTGTCTATCTATGATTTGATGCGCGAGCTCAATAAAGAGTCAAACATTGCATTTTTGGTTGTCACGCATGACAAAGAGCTGGCAGCAAAAATGGATCGTCAAATGCACATGCAAGATGGTTTGCTCGTAGATCGTTTTGTGACTGATACAGCACCTGCGGAGGGCTAGTTTTGTTTACCTCTTTAGCTTTGATGATTGGTGGTCGCTTCAGTCGAGCGAAAAAGCGCAACAAGATGGTGTCTTTCATATCGCTTTCTTCGACCATTGGTATTGCGGTTGGCGTTGCTGTGATCATTATCGGTTTGTCTGCAATGAATGGCTTTGAGCGCGAGCTGCAATCGCGTGTGTTGTCTGTGATCCCACACGGCGAGTTAGAAGGTGTTAATGGACCACTTCATGACTACACCAAAACGATGAATCAAGCTCTAAAACATGAACATGTTGTTGCGGCAGCACCGTACGTTCGTTTTACGGGCTTGGCAGAAAAAGGCAGTAAGCTAAAAGCGATAGAAGTTCGTGGTGTAGAGCCTACTTTCGAGCAAGCGGTGTCGAGCTTATCGAATTTTATTGACCAAGAAGCTTGGCAAAACTTTTATGCCGGTCAGCAGCAAGTGATCTTAGGCCGAGGTGTAGCAAACGAGCTAAATGTCGCCGTGGGGGATTACGTTACGTTGATGATTCCGCAAACAGGCGGCGCAAATAAAGTGCAGGCTCCTAAGCGTGTGCGCGTGAAGGTGTCAGGGTTCTTAACGTTGAATGGCCAAATCGACCACTCTCTAGCGTTAGTACCATTAGCGGATGCTCAGCAATACGCGAGGTTAGGGGAAGGGGTCACTGGCATCTCACTAAAAACGGACGATGTTCTCAATGCGCCTTCTATTGTTCGCGAGGTTGGTAGCATGGTTGATGTTTACGTGTATTTGAAAAGCTGGCAGCAAAAGTTTGGTTTTTTGTATCGCGATATTCAGCTCGTGCGCACCATTATGTACTTGGTGATGGTACTGGTGATTGGCGTGGCATGTTTTAATATTGTGTCTACGTTGATGATGGCAGTGAAAGACCGAGCGGCGGAAATTGCAATTTTGCGAACAATGGGAGCAAAAGATAGCCTAATCAAACGGATCTTTGTTTGGCAAGGTGTATTCTCTGGTGTATTTGGTAGTCTCGTCGGCAGTGTTATCGGTGTCTTAGTAGCGTTAAACCTGACTCCGTTAATTAAAGGGCTAGAGAGCTTAATCGGTCATCAGTTTTTATCGGGTGATATTTACTTTGTTGACTTCTTACCATCACAACTACACTGGCCAGATGTCGCATTGGTGTCAGTGACGGCGATAGTGCTTAGTTTACTTGCGACGTGGTATCCTGCTTCTCGTGCCGCAAGGTTGAATCCGGCGGCTGTACTGAGTTCTAAATAGCTGATTATTTTACAATATGCGAAAAACAAAAAGGACCGAATTCGGTCCTTTTTTGTATTTATCCGACTTGAGTAACATCGCGTTTCATTCTAACTGTTAGATGCCCCTCAACTGATAGCTCAAATGCTGATTTTTACGCAGTAAGGTCTTATCTTATTTTGCGTTTTTGCCAGCTCCGTACCACCGAGTAGCGCCAAAGCCCTCGAATTCCGAAGTAGCCAATAATCGCGGATACAACCCCACAAATTGCGCAGCCCAATAGAAATGGAGGTCCAATGGTGCTCATTTGCTGCATGATGAATTCCCACGATAGTTCAAAGTGAAAAGGTTGCGGGGGAAGACGCATCACTAGAGCACCTAGCTTGTACGCAAAGTAAAATAGCACAGGCATAGTGATAGGATTGCTGATCCATACCAAAGCGACGGAGAGGGGCAGATTGACACCCAACATAATGGCCAAACCAGCGGCCATGATCATTTGGCTCGGCAGCGGAACAAAAGCCATAAATAACCCGACAGCAAAAGCCCCTGATGCCGAGCGGCGGTTTAAGCACCACAAGTTTGGGTTGTACAACACATTGCCGAAGACCTTCAATGCTTTTTGGCGTTTGATCAATTCATGATCTGGCATGAAGCGTTTTATCAGCTTTCTAGGCATAGGACAGCATGACTCTCTCAGAAAAAAGTTGGACCTTGGCGTTATTTGTAGCGAGCGTAATCTCGTCAGCTTGGTGGCCGATAATACCAGATTGGCGTTGGTTGCTGCTGGGAATAATAACCACTGGCTCAATAATCAAATTACGTCGTGGCTTAATTAGCATAGGCGCAATTGCGGGCTTTATGGTTGTCATCGTCCACGGCAATGTATTGGAGTCTCAGAGACAAGCCCTTTTTCAAGCAGGGGAGAATATTACCATAATTGGTAAAGTTGACAGCCCTTTTACGCAAATAAGTCACGGTTATGAAGGTATTGTCGCTATAGAAGCGGTAAATTCTCAAACTCTGTTACCTTTTCTTAAACCTAAAATCCGTCTTATTACGCCTTTTCCACTCGATGTTAACAGTGAGTTTACGACATCCATCTCGTTAAAGCCGATTACAGGTCTACGCAACGAAGCTGGCTTTGATGCTGAAAAGCACGCGATGGGTAAAAATATTATCGCCCGAGCGGTTGTTAACAAAGATGCTAAGTGGATTGTTCGTTCTAATGTATCTCTGCGTCAATCCATTATTGCCGATGTCGCTGATGATGTGTCTTCCCTTCATCATTTCTCGTTAATAAGTGCGTTAGTTTTTGCTGACCGTTCTTGGTTGTCTAAGGAAGATTGGCAAGCGCTCAGGGACAGTGGTTTACTGCATTTGGTCTCCATTTCTGGTTTACATATTGGTATGGCGTTTACTTTTGGGCTAGTCGTGGGCGGTACCGTTCGTTATCTATTACCCCAATACCAGTTGTTACCTAGCTTATATGGGCTGATCTTCGCTGTTGCCTACGCTTGGTTAGCGGATTTCTCTCTGCCTACTACGCGAGCAGTGTCGGTATGCGTTGTTTACGTTCTCCTGAAGTATACTCTGGTGCACTGGACTTCTTGGCGAGTTCTTTTGCTTGCAGTATCTCTACAACTGCTTGTCCAACCTTTTGCATCCTACAGTATGAGCTTTTGGTTATCGTACCTCTCCGTTTGTGCGGTATTGTTCGCAATTAATTTGATTCGACATCAAAGGGGAGGTTGGAAAGCGCGATTAAAAGCGTTATTGCTTACTCAATTGATGTTGAGCGCTTTAATCGTACCTGTTAGTGGCCATTTCTTCTCCGGTTTTAGTTTGTCCTCAATAGCCTACAACTTGGTATTTATTCCTTGGTTCGGATTTATCGTTGTACCTTTGATGTTTCTAGCCCTGTTCTCATCTTTGTTTCTTGAAATGATAGCGAAGCCTCTGTGGCATTTGGTGGACTGGTCATTACAGCCATTGAGCACGTCAATACAGTACGCAGTAGGTTCTTGGCAACCCATTAGCATGGAAATGACAATGCTGGTTATGGTGATAGTGGTTTGCTTAATATTTCAACGGTTCATGTCTCAGTACGCGTGGTATTTGTTACTCGGCATCGTTATTAGTATCAAGTTTGCAGCGGAGTATGAACCGCATTGGCGTATCGATGTATTAGATGTAGGTCATGGCCTTGCAGTGGTTGTAGAAAAAGACGACAAGGTGTTGCTGTATGACACTGGTAAAGCATGGCAAAGTGGCAGTATCGCAGAGCAGGTCGTCACTCCGGTTTTGCATCAACGAGGTTATGAAAGCATAGATACACTGATTCTAAGCCATTCCGATAATGATCACGCAGGCGGCCGCTTTTTCATTGAAGATGCCTTTTCTCCACAGCGTAAACTTAGTAGTCAATTCTTTATCGGATATGAACCTTGCACTAGAGGCGACCAATGGAAATGGCAAGGATTAAAGATGGAAGTGCTCTGGCCTCCTGCACTTGTTCAACGTGCGTATAATCCGCACTCCTGTGTATTACGACTTACTGACCCTATTTCTAACTTTAGTATGCTTTTTACTGGTGATATTGAGGCCATTAGCGAGTGGATTTTGCTTAGAGAACCCGGAAAGTTACAAAGCGATGTGATGCTAGTCCCTCACCACGGGAGTAAAAGTTCATCGAATCCTCGATTTATCGAGGCGGTGAGCCCGAGTGTGGCGGTTGCTTCTTTAGCAAAAAACAATCGATGGGGAATGCCAGCGGAAAATGTCGTTGCTTCATACCGAAAGCTTGGCATTACTTGGCTTGATACTGGTGAGGGTGGTCAGGTAAGCTTCTTTATTCACCGTGATAATTGGCGCTCAGAAACCAAACGTAGCGATACATTTGAGCCTTGGTATAGGCAGATGCTGCGTAAGGGAGTAGAATGAGAGTCTTAATGTAAGAAAATAAAGCACTTCTATGTCGATAAATACTGATGAAACGACTTGGCAGACGTTTAAGCGTCTATGGCAATTTATTCGCCTTTATAAGTCAGGTCTTGTCGTTGCAGTCATTGCATTAGTTATTAATGCCATATCAGATACCTATATGATTTCCCTGCTAAAACCACTACTCGATGAAGGTTTTGGGAACGCTGAATCTGATTTTTTACGCACGCTTCCATTGATTATTTTTGCCATGATGTTCATCCGTGGCATAAGTGGATTTGTCTCCACCTACTGTTTGAGCTGGGTATCTGGCAACGTAGTTATGCAAGTCCGTCGCATGGTGTTCAATCACTTTATGCATATGCCAGTGTCTTACTTTGATAAGGAAAAGACGGGCAATTTATTGTCGCGTATAACCTACGACTCAGAGCAAGTGTCAGCGGCAACTAGCCAAGCGTTGGTGAGCATTGTCCGTGAAGGCGCAAGTATCATTGGTCTGTTAGTTTTGATGTTTTACAACAGCTGGCAGTTGTCGCTAGTGCTGTTTGCTGTTGCTCCCGTTGTAGCATGGGGTATTGGTGTTGTTTCTAAACGTTTTAGAAAAATATCCAAAAATATGCAGACCATGATGGGTAACGTAACTGCATCAGCAGAGCAGATGCTGAAAGGCCATAAAGTTGTGTTGAGCTATGGCGGCCAAGACATCGAACGTAAACGATTTGAAAAAGTCAGCAACCAAATGCGTCAACAAAGCATGAAGTTGGTGACGGCTCAAGCGGCGGCTAACCCTATCATCCAAATGATTGCATCACTTGCAATTGTTGCCGTTCTTTATTTAGCAAGTATTGATTCGATTAAAGAGCAACTGACTCCAGGTACATTTACTGTTGTCTTCTCTGCAATGTTTGGTCTGATGCGCCCACTTAAAGCGCTGACTAACGTTACTTCTCAGTTCCAACGTGGTATGGCCGCGAGCCAAACGCTCTTCGCGTTAATTGACCTCGAGCCTGAGAAAAACGAAGGTAAGTTGACAGTTGAACGCGCAAATGGCGATGTTTCAGTTAAAAACGTAAGCTTTACTTACACTGGTGCAGAAAAACCAGCATTGGAAAATGTCAGCTTCGATATTCCAAGAGGAAAAACGGTGGCGCTAGTTGGCCGTTCTGGCTCAGGTAAAAGTACCATCGCGAACTTGTTCAACCGCTTCTATGATGTTGACAGTGGATCTATCACATTAGATGGGCATGATATTCGTGATTACGAGCTAAAGAATTTACGCCAGCAATTTGCACTAGTATCGCAAAATGTTCATTTGTTTAATGACACGATAGCAAACAATATTGCGTACGCAACGGATGGCCAATATGAGCGCAGTGATATCGAGAAAGCGGCAACACTCGCGCATGCGATGGAGTTCATCAGCAAAATGGATGATGGACTTGATACCATGATTGGTGAAAATGGTGCTAGCTTGTCTGGTGGTCAACGCCAACGTGTTGCGATTGCGCGAGCTCTATTGCGTGATGCTCCAGTGCTGATTCTTGATGAGGCAACTTCGGCTTTGGATACCGAATCCGAGCGAGCTATTCAAGCTGCACTTGATGAGCTGCAAAAAGATAAAACGGTACTTGTAATAGCGCACCGCTTATCCACAATCGAGAAAGCCGATGAAATTCTTGTGGTTGATGATGGTGCCATCATTGAACGTGGCAACCACGCTGAGCTTATTAAGAAAAATGGTGCGTATGCACAATTGCACCGTATTCAGTTTGGTGAATAAGCGCGGTGGTTGAAAAAATCTGGTTTGAAAACCATCCAATAAAATACCTCTTGTGGCCGCTTTTGTGGCCACTGAGTTTATTATTTGGAACGATAAGCAAGTCAAAGCGAAAGCAATACCAAACTGGCCGCAAGCAAGCTTATAATGCGCCAATACCTGTTGTTGTGGTTGGCAATATCACTGCTGGTGGCAATGGTAAAACACCAGTTGTTGTGTGGCTTGTTGAGCAACTACAGCAAATGGGCTTTAAGCCGGGGGTTGTTTCTCGTGGTTATGGGGCAAAGGCTCCTGCCTATCCGTTAGTGCTAAAAGAAGATACGCCAGCGAAGCATTGTGGCGATGAACCTAAGTTGATTCATCGCCGTACAGGAGCACCTGTTGCGGTAGATCCTGTGCGTTCAAATGCAGTGAAAGCACTGCTAGATTTGGATGTGGATATCATAATTACGGATGATGGATTACAACATTATGCGTTAGGCCGTGATATTGAGTTAGTGATTGTGGATGGGAATCGCCGGTTTGGGAATGAAAGCCTGATTCCATTAGGTCCTTTACGTGAAGGTATTGAGCGACTTAAAGAAGTCGACTTTATCATCACCAATGGCGGTCAAGCGCATACGGGCGAAATCGCAATGGCTTTAGCACCCTCTAAAGCTATTAATCTTAAGACTAAGCAACATGTGGATGTCTCGGAGTTGAAAGATCTCGTCGCATTTGCGGGCATTGGGCATCCTCCGCGGTTTTTTCATACACTAAACTCGATGAACGCAGATGTTAAAGTCACAAAAGGTTTTGCTGACCATCAAGACTTTGATCAACAAGAATTAGAAGCATTGGCTCAACAAGGGACCAATGTGGTTATGACCGAGAAAGATGCCGTCAAGTGCAGCCATTATGCGCAAGATAATTGGTGGTATCTGCCTGTATCTGCCCAGTTTGAATCAAACGATGCAGAGCAAATTTTAAATAGAATAAAAGAGGTTAAAGCGGCTTATGGATCACCGTCTACTTGAGATTGTAGCTTGCCCTGTTTGCAAAGGTAAGCTGACGTACGATAAAGATAATCAAGAGTTGATCTGCAAATTGGATCGCCTTGCTTACCCGATCAAAGAGGGTATTCCAGTTCTGCTAGAGCCTGAAGCTCGCACTATGAGCATGGATGAGGGACGCTAATGTCTTTTACGGTTGTCATCCCTTCGCGCTACGCATCGAGCCGTTTGCCTGGTAAACCGCTAGCGGATATTGGTGGTAAGCCTATGGTTCAGTGGGTTTATGAACAAGCGCTACAAGCGGGTGCGGAAGATGTCATCGTTGCAACTGATGACGAGCGTGTTGCGAAAGCGGTTTCGTCATTTGGTGGTAAAGTTTGTATGACCTCTCCCCACCACGAATCAGGTACGGAGCGTCTTGCCGAAGTTGTTGAAAAGATGGCTATTCCGTCAGACCACATTATTGTTAATGTGCAAGGGGATGAGCCTTTGATTCCGCCGTCCATCATTCGTCAGGTTGCTGATAACTTATCTGGGTGTGAAGCCCCGATGGCGACGTTAGCTGTAGAAATAGACTCGGAAGAGGAAGTGTTCAACCCGAACGCTGTTAAAGTTGTCGCAGATGAGCAAGGCTATGCGATGTACTTTAGTCGAGCAACCATCCCCTGGGATCGCGATAACTTTGCTAAACAAGACAAAACCATTGCCAACCCATTAATGCGTCATATTGGTATTTATGCTTATCGAGCTGGTTTCATTAATACGTATGTCAACTGGGCACCAAGTGCATTAGAGCAGATTGAGTGTCTTGAGCAACTGCGAGTGCTTTGGTACGGTGAAAAAATTCATGTGGCGGTAGCGAAAGAAGCACCAGCAGCAGGCGTTGATACGCCCGAAGATCTAGAAGCCGTGCGCGCGATTGTTGCAAAGCAAGCGTAACAAATGCTCATATAGATTTAAGAATAAACAAGGCTCCTGAATTAGGAGCCTTTTTGTTTTACTTGTATCGCGGTATTAGTTAAATGTTAGTGTCGTATTGGTTCCGTTTAGGGCAGGTCGCTAACACCTCTCGGTGACCGGTGTCTTTCACTTCTTGGAGAATGACATCAAAGCCCCATAATCGATACACGTGCTTTAGAACTTCTTCGTAACTATCATCAAGTGGGATGCGGTTGTGAGGAACGTACTGCAACGTAAGCGAGCGATCACCACGGACATCGACATTAAACACCTGAATGTTTGGCTCAAGATTAGATAAGTTATACTGAGCAGCTAAGGTTTCTCTAATGCGTTTATAACCCATCTCATCGTGTATCGCAGCGACTTCAATAAAGTTCTTATGATCATCATCGTTTATCGCAAACAGCTTGAAATCACGCATTAATTTCGGAGAAAGGTATTGGCTAATAAAGCTTTCATCTTTGAAATTATGCATCGCGAAATGCACTGCATCTAACCAGTCGGTTCCTGCCAAGTCTGGAAACCACTCTTTGTCCTCATCAGTTGGTTCTTCACAGATACGCTTAATATCTCGGAACATGGCAAAGCCTAACGCGTAGGGGTTAATGCCATTAAAGTAAGGACTGTTATAAGGCGGCTGAGCCACGACACTGGTGTGGCTATGTAAGAACTCTAGAATGAACTTTTCAGACACCAAGCCCTCATCATAAAGATGGTTGAGTATGGTGTAGTGCCAGAACGTTGCCCAGCCTTCATTCATGACTTGCGTTTGTTTTTGCGGATAAAAATACTGACTGATCTTACGGACGATCCGAACAACTTCACGCTGCCACGGCTCTAGCAACGGCGCATGTTTTTCGAAGAAGTAGAGCAAGTTTTCCTGAGGCTCGCTTGGGAATCGCTCTTTAATGTCTTCCTCTTTCGTCTTGGCTGTCGGTACGGTGCGCCAAAGCTCATTAACTTGAGATTGTAGGTATGCTTCGCGTTCTTCTTGTCTTGCTTTTTCCTCTGTAATTGAGATTTTCTCTGGACGCTTGTAGCGGTCTACACCAAAGTTCATTAACGCGTGACAAGAGTCGAGCAGCTTTTCCACTTCTTTTACGCCATATCGTTCTTCACATTCGGCTAAGTACTTTTTGGCGAACAGCAGATAGTCGATAATAGAACTGGCGTCAGTCCACGTTTGGAATAGGTAGTTACCTTTGAAAAAAGAGTTATGGCCGTAACACGCGTGCGCTATCACGAGTGCTTGCATTGTTACCGTATTTTCTTCCATCAAATAAGCAATACAAGGGTCGGAGTTAATCACAATCTCGTAGGCTAACCCCATTTGACCATGTTTATAGTTCTGCTCTGTTTGAATGAATTTTTTACCAAATGACCAGTGGTTGTAATTGATTGGCATGCCGATACTTGAGTAGGCATCCATCATCTGTTCTGAAGTAATCACTTCTATTTGGTTAGGGTAAGTGTCTAGGCGATAATGCTCCGCGACACGCTTAATTTCTTTGTGGTATCGCTCTAACAGCTCAAATGTCCAATCTGGTCCATCTGGCAACGCTTTACTGTTACGCTTCTTAGGCGCCTCTCCTGAGAGGTTTCTCGTTGCGGTATTCATCGCTAGCCTCCTTACGCCGTTTCTTTTTGGAATAGTTCACGAAAGACTGGGAAAATATCCTCCACAGAGCGAATGTTTTTCATTGCGAAATTAGGAAACTCTTCAGTGAGTTTTTCGTACTCATGCCATAGAGTTTGGTGCGATCGCCGCGTGATCTCTATGTAAGAGTAATACTGACAGTTTGGAAGTAATTTGTTCACTAACAGATCCCGGCACCTTGGCGAATCATCTGCCCAGTTGTCACCGTCGGATGCTTGAGCTGCATATATGTTCCACTGACCAATCGGGTATCGCTCTTTTACTATTTCATCCATTAACTTGAGCGCGCTAGATACAATGGTACCCCCGGTTTCTTGTGAGTAGAAAAATTCGTGCTCGTCCACTTCCTTCGCTTGGGTATGGTGGCGGATAAAGACGACTTCGACATTCTCGTAGGTACGAGTTAAGAACAAGTACAAAAGAACATAGAAGCGTTTTGCGATGTCTTTCGTTGCCTGGTCCATCGAACCGGATACGTCCATTAGACAGAACATTACCGCTTGGCTCGATGGTACCGGGCGTTTCTCATAGTTCTTGAAGCGTAAGTCGAAGGTATCGATGAACGGCACGCTTTCGATTTTCTTGCGCAGTTCTTCAATTTCAGCCTTCAAGCGGTTCTCTTCAAACTGCTGAGCAGGTTCAATATTTTTGATGCGAGCAAGTTCGTCTTCTAACTCTTTAAGAAGTCGTTTCTTACCAGCAGTCATTGCAGTACGGCGCGCAAGAGATTGTTGCAGAGAGCGTACTACGGCGATATTGGAAGGGATACCGGCAGTTTGAAAGCCTGCACGGTGCGTTTTCCATTCTGTGATTTTGGCAATTTGGTTTTTTTCTAGATTAGGCAGCTCGAGATCTTCGAACAAAATATCGAGGTACTCATCTTTTGATATTTGGAATACAAATTCGTCTTGGCCTTCTCCATCTGGACTGGCGTTCCCTTCTCCAGAGCCGCTACCTTGACCGCCACCTTTGGGACGCTCAATTTTATCACCAGTAATGAATTGGTCGTTACCGGGATGAACTCGTTCTCGAACACCACCTTTGCCTTGATGAAATATAGGCTCATTGATGTCTTTGTGAGGGATAGAGACGTCTTCGCCCGTTTCCGTATTCGTAATCGAGCGTCGATTCACTGCGTCTGCTACCGACTCTTTTATTTGCTCTTTGTGGCGCTTCAAGAAGCGCTGTCGATTAACAGCGCTCTTGTTCTTGCCATTGAGCCTTCGGTCTATAAATTGCGCCATGAAATAGCCCTCTTCATGTTTCACAAGCGACCTAACTCAATACTGGGTTAGGATGACTTACGTACTCGTAGGTACCACTCAGAAAGTAGGCGAACCTGTTTCTCGGTATAGCCTTTTTCCATCATGCGAGCGACAAAGTCGTCATGCTTCTTCTGATCTTCAGAAGAGGTTTTCGCATTAAATGAGATAACCGGAAGTAGCTCTTCGGTATTGGAGAACATTTTCTTCTCGATTACTGTGCGCAGTTTTTCGTAGCTGGTCCAAACCGGGTTTTGACCATTGTTATTCGCTTTCGCACGAAGCACAAAGTTAACGATTTCGTTTCGGAAATCTTTCGGGTTAGAAATACCAGCTGTTTTTTCGATCTTCTCTAGCTCAGCATTCAGTGAAGAGCGATCAAATAGCTGACCAGTTTCTGGATCTCGGTACTCTTGGTCTTGAATCCAGAAGTCTGCATAGGTGACATATCGGTCGAAGATGTTTTGGCCGTATTCAGAGTAAGACTCAAGATAAGCGGTCTGAATCTCTTTACCGATAAATTCAACGTATCGAGGTACTAGGTAGCCTTTCAAGAACTCGAGATATTTCTCTGCTGTTTCAGCAGGGAACTGTTCGCGCTCAACCTGTTGTTCAATCACATAGAATAGATGTACAGGGTTGGCTGCCACTTCGGTTTGGTCGAAGTTAAATACGCGTGACAAAATCTTAAAGGCAAAACGTGTTGAGAGACCGTTCATGCCTTCATCGACACCAGCATAATCACGATACTCTTGATAGCTTTTTGCCTTTGGATCCGTATCTTTCAGCGTTTCACCGTCGTATACGCGCATCTTAGAGAAGATGGACGAGTTTTCAGGCTCTTTAAGTCGAGAAAGAATACTGAATTGTGCCAGAGTCTCGAGCGTGCTTGGTGAACAAGGGGCTTGAGACAACTCACTGTTTTCGAGAAGTTTTTGGTAGATTTTGACTTCTTCTGAAACACGTAGACAGTAAGGTACTTTCACAATATAAACACGGTCCAAGAACGCTTCATTGTTCTTGTTGTTACGGAAGGTCTGCCACTCAGATTCGTTTGAGTGAGCCAGAATCATACCGTCGAATGGAATCGCAGAAAGGCCTTCTGTACCGTTGAAGTTGCCTTCTTGCGTTGCTGTTAACAGCGGGTGAAGCACTTTGATTGGTGCTTTGAACATCTCAACGAATTCCATTAAACCTTGGTTTGCTTTACACAGCGCACCGGAGTAGCTGTAAGCGTCTGGATCGTCTTGCGAATAGTGTTCAAGCTTACGAATATCGACTTTACCAACCAATGATGAGATATCTTGGTTGTTTTCATCGCCTGGTTCAGTTTTGGCAATACCGATTTGGTCAAGGATAGAAGGGCGTACTTTCACTACTTTAAATTTGGTGATATCACCACCAAACTCGTGAAGACGTTTAGCGGCCCAAGGAGACATGATCGAGCGAAGATAACGGTGCTCGATGCCATATTCTTTTTTCAAAATATCGCCATCTTCTGTGGCTTTGAATAGGCAGAATGGATGGTCATTCACTGGGCTGCGTTCGCCGTTAGCAGTAAGAACATAAATAGGCATCTGTTCCATCAGAGCCTTAAGCTTTTCTGCAAGCGAAGACTTACCGCCACCTACAGGGCCGAGTAAGTAAAGAATCTGCTTACGCTCTTCTAGGCCTTGCGCCGCATGTTTTAGGTAAGACACAATTTGTTCTATGGCATCTTCCATGCCATAAAAGTCTTTAAAGGTTTCATAACGAGAGATAACACGATTCGAGAAGATTCGGCTTAGTCTCGGATCCTTTGCCGTATCGATTATCTCTGGTTCACCAATCGCCATCAGTAGGCGTTCTGCTGCATTAGCATAAGCGCTTTTGTCATCTTTACACAGGGCTAAAAACTCCTGTAACGACATCTCTTCATCTTTTGCAGCTTCATATCTTGATTGATAGTGGTCGAAAATACTCATGTCGCTTTCCCCTTTAATAGTCAGTCTACCGACGAACGTTGATTCAGGCTTTCCACCAACAGTTATGCTCGTTGTTGTTTGAATATACGTCCTGTTATCACATTTGGTTCGTACAGAATGTAAGATTGGCGACACCAAAGACTTTGCTTTATGGACGGTTTTTTCGTTACAACGGTGAGCGGTGGATATGAATTTTTCAATCACAGCCTTTCTCTACTTAAGCCTAGTCGGGGATTTGCAATTTTGCTTAACAATTATGAATTTATTGTAAAAGTGACATTTGAATCACTCTTTTATTAAGGACGAATTTATGTCGTGAATAGGTGCAATAGAAATCAAATATTTGGCAAAGACAGAAGAGTCTCAGTGATTCGTTGTTCTACATTGAGCAAGGTAAGTGAAAGAGGTAGGAAGAGAGCAAAATCTTAGATAAGTTTGTGACAGGGTAAATAACAAGGAGAGTGGGCGCTCTCCTCATTCTTAGACGACCATTTTATGCGCTGAAGATTTGCGCTAGTTCGTTTTCACATAAATGATACTGACGAGGGCAGTTACGCCAAGTTTGCAGCATACGGCGGTATTTATCTAGCATCGGCATTTGGCTGTTAAAGTGATGATCTGCCTTGTCAAACTGAGGGTACAAACCTTCAGAATCGATGAGAAAACGTACGTAATGTACTTGTTGCGCTTCTGAAGCGATATCAAATCCCAAGAACTTCAAGCGGCGCTGATCTACGTTGCTGCGGTCTTCATCGTCTAGCATGTTGTAAGATTCTTGCATCGCATGATACATCTCCATAACGTCGATGATCTCACGACATTCTGCTTCTGAGAGGCAGCCGAAATCTTTGTTCAACTCTCGCATTTGTAGTTCATAACCACGTTCAACGATCGTTTGTAAGCGTTTGTATTTGGCCGCATTACTTGGATCAAGTTGAGACATAAGGTTGTATTGGTTTGATAGAATCAAACGTTGAGCGTTTGACATTTCCATGGTGACCTCACTAGATATCTAATACATTTTTAATGTGCTTAGGTTAACGCTTAAGACATGAGTGAAACATGATCTCAACACATATTTAATACTAAAAAATGGCAAGAACTGTCACTTTTGACCAGTTTGAAAACACTTATTTATGGTAATGATTGTATATGTAGTCTCGGTCTGAAAATACTCTCAGCCACTCTGGCTTGAATACGGTTAAAACCGCCAGTGCCATACCATTTAATAGACCTTCTGGAAAGGCGAGCAACGGCACAAAAACAAAGTAGTTATGTTGAATGGTTTCCCAATCGTAGTGACCAACTGATAGGTGATAAAAAGAGTTAATGATGAGGTGCAGACTTCCTGTTATCGCGCCATTGAAAAATCCAGCAACGAAGATGAAAACAAAAATGTTTCGTGGCAAGTAGTGGTAACTCAGAAGAAACACTAAGTAACTAATGAAAATCGGAATTAGGGCAGATAGAACTAACGACGTGGGTAAGAGTAGCAAGGACACATCATGTAGTAGGTGGTTGACCAACATAGCGGGAATGCTGAGTATAAATGCCATGCGCCAACCATACATCATCGTCAGCGTTGTTAGTGCAAGAAAATGAATCTGTAATCCTTCTTTTACACCTGCTTGAGCGGCCCATAAAATACTGAAAAAGAAGAGCGTTGCAAAAACGAGGTGCTGAAATCCTTTTTCTTTTTCCAGTTTGGGCCAAACGACTTTTTTCCAATCTGGTAGGCAGTAGACTACTACTATCCAAATTGAGACAACAAGAGAGCCTAAGTTAAACAAATCCATGTTACTTCCTTCCTATGCGAACATGACGCAATCATTTCTATCGTTCTTTTTATACCTAAATGACCGCAGAGAAACTCACTGATAAGGCTTAGATATAATCAAAAAAATACCAGCAATAAGCTGGTATTTTAAAGAGGTTAGTCTTGCGGTTCACTTAGTATTTTACGTTATCGTTGTATTGAGTAAGAATGGATTGAATTTCATCCATGGTTTCTTTCGGTGGCGGGTTTACGCCTTCGAGTGGGTATTCTAAGCCTAACGCTTCCCACTTATGAGCCCCTAATTTGTGGTAAGGAAGTAACTCGACCTTTTCGATGTTATCCATGTCTTTAATAAATTCACCAAGCATGTGTGCTGCTTCTGGGTCATCTGTGTAACCAGGCACGACGACATAGCGAATCCATGTTTTCTTTCCGATTTTTTGCAAGTAACGAGCAAAGTCCAATGTGCGTCGGTTGGATACACCGATGAGATCTTGGTGCACTTCGTCTTTCATGTGTTTGATGTCAAGCATGACTAAGTCTGTTGCATCCAGTACTTCATCGATAACATCAGTGTGCTTACGAACATAACCGTTAGTATCTAGACATGTATGAATGCCTTCGGCTTTAGCAGCGCGGAAAAAATCACGTACGAATTCCGGTTGAAGCATCGCTTCGCCGCCAGAACAAGTAACGCCACCACCTGATGCATTCATGAAGTGGCGGTAACTTTTCGCTTCGGAAATGATTTCTTCAACCGTGACTTCTTTGCCATCATGCGTGTCCCAAGTATCGCGGTTATGGCAATACTTACAGCGCATTAAACAACCTTGCAAGAAGACGATAAATCGAATACCAGGTCCGTCTACGGTACCACATGACTCAAATGAGTGAATACGACCAGCTGTTGACATCTTTTGCTCTCATTACTAGTAAATTCTAGCTGTTATTTTATTACAAAAAGCAGGGTTAAAACAGCTTTGTCGGTACTAAAGGCAAGGTTATTTGAAGAAAGAAAATAGATGGAGCCAATCTACATAAACGCTTGAACACGAGGTGGTTAATACCTACCCCGAGAACTTGCCGTGTATCTAGATTGGCTTCGATACTGGGATAATCCAGTTTTTAGAAAAAGGCAAACACGGAGAACGAGCCTGTCCCATAAACATCGGTTTGGGCTTCTTCATAATCCGGTGTTTTAATCGTAAAGGTGATGCTTGCACCGTAATTTTGGTTGTACCAAGATACCCCCGCGACGGCACTTGCTTGCCAATTTTGCAGTGTGACGTCGTATGGCGCTGACGGTTCAGGAATGCCAGGACGATCTCCTTCGATAGTCATGTCATTAAAGCGGTAACGACCTTCAAACCCGGTGAACAAGAACCAACTCGACGTGTTCTGAGCGATCATACTTGCTGAGAAAGGGCTTTCGACACTGATATTGGCTGCTCCGATGCTATTCGCTAGGTTTGTACCCCAACGAAACATGACGCCTTGAGAGACATCACTACGGAAGTTACCCGCATTGATGTCGTTAATGTTGGTGATCTCCCATTGTGTTTTTTGTTCTTCGCTGCGCATCAATTTGTTAAATACGCGGTAACCAAGGCTGAACGCAACTTTATCTTCAATCTGGTAATCCCAACCTTGAGGGTCCGTCGATCCTGTTATGCCGTGAACGATTTCTTGCGCCTTTTCTGATAGCGAACTTTCACCCGTAGCTCCTATGGTGAAATTGTACCGTACAGCTTTGTCACTCGTTAGGGAAAGGTAGTTGATTTCGGTGTGTAGGTAACCGGCATATGGGCGATCATTGATTAGTGGATAATCGGCTTCAATGTCGCTTGGAGTCCACATTTTGTGGCCAAGAACCAACTCTATTTTATCGATATTGGCGTGCTCTGAGTTAGCTAGACTCAGCCATTTCCATTGGCTTTCTTGTGTCAGTTGGTCTGTCGCGTAAGAAAGGAAAACACCATTCGTATAGTCTTGATCGACGCCAAAAATACCATCGTTGTCGATGGTAAAAGAAACCGTAGACTTAGTGGATGCTATTGCAACTGGAGAAAGAAGGGTAAGAATAATTAATTTACTAAATCTCATAGACTTTATTTGCTAACTTTTTTCGCATCATACGTAAGAATGCGGGCAAAAGTCTTTCGCGATATCACAACTTTCATTCAAGAAATAAAAAAAGGCTGATGCTACTTAGCATCAGCCTTTGTTGTATTAATAGAACGTTATTTCGCTATAGTCTTATAGAGACTCAGTGAATGTACGCGCGATTACGTCAGCTTGTTGCTCTGCAGTTAGAGAGTTGAAGCGAACAGCGTAACCAGATACACGGATTGTTAGCTGAGGGTATTTCTCTGGGTGCTTAACTGCGTCTTCTAGAGTTTCACGGTTAAGAACGTTCACGTTGAGGTGTTGACCACCTTCGATACCCGCTTCGTGGTGGAAGTAACCATCCATCAGACCAGCAAGGTTAGCGCGTTGTGAGCCCTCATCTTTACCTAGTGCGTTAGGTACGATAGAGAATGTGTAAGAGATACCATCTTGTGCGTCAGCAAACGGCAGTTTAGCAACTGAAGTTAGTGATGCTACAGCACCTTTCTCGTCACGACCGTGCATTGGGTTTGCACCTGGAGCAAATGGAGCACCAGCACGACGACCGTCAGGCGTGTTACCAGTTTTCTTACCGTAAACCACGTTTGAAGTGATAGTAAGAATTGACTGAGTAGGGATTGCATCACGGTAAGTCTTAAGCTTACGGATTTTGCCCATAAATACAGAAACAAGTTCACATGCAATATCATCAACGCGTGGATCGTTGTTACCGAATTTAGGGTAATCGCCTTCGATTTCGAAGTCGATTGCTAGACCGTCTTCGTCACGAATTGGCTTAACTTTTGCGTATTTAATTGCAGATAGTGAGTCAGCTGCAACAGATAGACCAGCAATACCACAAGCCATAGTACGTTTAACGTCACGGTCGTGTAGAGCCATTAGTGCCGCTTCGTAGCTGTACTTATCGTGCATGAAGTGGATAGCGTTTAGTGCAGTCACATATTGTTTCGCTAGCCAATCCATGAAGTGGTCCATTTTCTCCCACAGTTCATCGTAGTTAAGAACATCGCCTTCGATCTTAGGCATTTGCGGGCCAACTTGGATTTTTAGCTTCTCATCCACACCACCGTTGATGGTGTAAAGCATTGTTTTCGCAAGGTTCGCACGAGCACCGAAGAACTGCATTTGCTTACCAACAACCATTGGAGATACACAACATGCGATCGCGTAGTCGTCAGAGTTCATGTCTGGACGCATTAAGTCGTCATTTTCGTACTGAATAGAAGAAGTATCGATAGATACTTTCGCACAGAACTTCTTGAAGCCTTCAGGTAGTTGCTCAGACCAAAGAACAGTGATGTTTGGCTCTGGAGAAGGACCCATAGTGTATAGTGAGTTTAGGAAACGGAAGTTTGTACGAGTAACTAGCGTACGACCGTCAAGACCCATACCACCCATAGACTCAGTTGCCCAGATAGGGTCGCCAGAGAATAGGTCATCGTACTCAGGAGTACGTAGGAAACGAACCATACGTAGTTTCATTACGAAGTGGTCGATCATTTCCTGAGCTTGTTCTTCAGTTAGCTTACCAGCCGCGATATCACGTTCGATGAAGATGTCTAGGAACGTAGAAGTACGACCTAGAGACATAGCCGCACCGTTTTGAGATTTAACAGCAGCTAGGTAACCGAAGTAAGTCCACTGAATAGCTTCTTGCGCAGTTTCAGCAGGACGAGAAATATCACAACCGTATTTTGCAGCCATTTCTTTGATTTGACCTAGAGCACGGTGTTGCTCTGCGATCTCTTCACGAAGCTGCATTGTCATTTGTAGGTCTTCGCCGTTCTCAAAACGCTCTTGTAGAGAAGAGAACTGCGCGAATTTATCCTTCATTAGGAAGTCAATACCGTATAGAGCAACACGACGGTAGTCACCGATGATACGACCACGACCGTATGCATCTGGAAGACCAGTCAGTACGCCAGATTTACGACACGCCATGATTTGAGGAGTGTAGATATCGAAAACGCCTTGGTTGTGAGTTTTACGGTATTCTGTGTAGATTTTTTTAACTTGTGGGTCTAGCTCGCGGTCGTAGGCTTTGCATGAACCTTCAACCATGCGGATACCACCGTTAGGGATGATCGCACGTTTTAGAGGAGCGTCAGTTTGAAGACCTACGATAGTTTCTAGGTCTTTTTCGATGTAGCCTGCATCGTGAGCAGTGATGGTAGAGATAACTGAAGTATCAAAATCAACAGGAGCGTGAGTCGCGTTCTCTTGTTTGATGCCTTCCATTACCTTAGCCCAAAGCTTGTTAGTCGCTTCAGTACCTTCAGAAACTAGGAAAGATTCGTCGCCTTCGTACGGAGTGTAGTTCTTCTGAATGAAATCACGAACGTTTACTTCGTTTTGCCAGTCGCCTGCAGCAAAACCTTCCCAAGCTTTAGCAAATTGCTCTGCCATGACATACCTACCTTTTTAGTAGAAAAAAATACGTACTGCTTCGCCGTTGAGCCAGCTATCCCCAGATAAAAGAGGGGAACAGTACACTCTTATGAATAACAATATTTATAGTCTTAAATTTACGTATTCGATTTACAAAACTATAAATATTGTCACTAGTTTTAACGTTTCTCTTTTTAAGCAACAGTTAGAGGTTAAACTAAAATTTTTTTGCAAACCTTAAACTAAATCAATAAATCCTCAAAAATCTCGATAAAAATGGGGTAGCGACGAGCGCTACCCACAAATTTCTGGACTGCTAGCTTATAGCCAAGCTTGGATGCCATACTGGCCTTCAAGCATACCAACTGCAAGCATAGCAACTAAACAGATAACAAGTACGCTTACTGGGATCACAATCTTGTCTACAAATGATAGGCGAGACGCGCGCTCTTTATCTCCAATTAAACCGTTGTTATCTAAAAGCATAGTTAGTGCCCAAGCTAGAACTGGGTTAACAACGGCAGAACCAAAGATACAGATACCTGCTGCTTGTGAGTCTTTCGAGTCCTTCACCATCTGCATGCCAGCTTCAAGCAGTGGTAGAGATACACCAACGAGAAGAGCAACGCGCATAACTGGAGGCCATACTGCAACGTCCATAGGAAAACCAAGGATTGCAACAATAATACATAGAGAGCCTAGTAAGATGGCGCCAGCAGGAATAGGGCGTTTCGCGATTGCAGCAGGGATCATGTAAGTCCCCCAAGATGATGTGATGTTACCGCCACCCACTGCAGTACCGACCATTTGGCGAACGGAACACATTGTCATTGTGTCATCAACGTCCATCAGCACTTTCTCACTCTTACGTGGGTAGTTCATCTCTTGGAAGATACGGTGACCCAAGAAGTCAGGTGACCACATTGCTACCGCAAGAATGGCGAATGGTAGTGAAGCGATGAAGTGTTCCATATTAGGAAGACCAAGCATCCAACCTTCTTCTGTTGAACCCCACCAGTAGATTGGATTTAGGTTTGGAAGGCCTGTCTCGGTTACGAATTTAATATCGAAGCCTGCGCCAAGAGCAAGTGCGATTGCAAGCCCAGTGAAGGCACAAACAGGGATCGCTAGCCAGCGTTTGTTCACTTTAGCAAGGAACGCGTATAAGCCAATGGTAACCGCAAGAACAATTAGACCGATGTAACCCATGCTACCAGCGGCAACCGTATCGGATTGCAAACCAACAGCCCAAGCTTGAATAGAGTTAATTTGGCTCATGGTTCCGGTTAAACCTAGGAAAATAAGAAGGCCACCAGCCGTACCTTCAGAGGTGAGGTTAACCAGTTTTGACCCACCTTTTAAGAGGCTCAAAATCAAACCAAACACACCAATGAGAATTGCTAATGCAAGAGGATGAGCACCAGCAAGAGCGATGGTACCAATAAGAGGGATCATTGGGCCGTGGTTGCCTGCTAGGTTGGCTTTAGGGTTAATAAAACCAGAGGCAAGTACACAGAAAAGAAGTGCAGGGATGAGCATTTCTACACGCGCAACTTCGATAGCAAAGTCCTTGCCTAAGTTTACGTGGTCCCATGCTGCAGTAAGACCTTCAGCCCAAGACATCATTACCGCAGAGTACATTGCGATAATACCGATAGTACCAGCAAGCGCTGGAACAAGGTCTTCAAGCTCAAAGCGGAAGTCACGACCTGGCAAGTTCAAGCCAAAACGACGTGGCTTCATAATTTGTAGTTCGTGGTCTAGGTAGTCTGAACGGCTTGCGAACTCAGATGCTGGACGATGAAGCTCACGGTAGCTCTTGGTCTCGATATCTGAATCAGAGTGCGTTTTGTTAACTGCGTCTGACATAGATTCCTCATATATTTAAAAGTTATGAATTCTTCATTCAATTGTGTTAATCCGCATCCTGCGGCACGCTTATGCTAGCTATTGTTAGATTTGTTACACGTCGACACTGTGCCTAAGCATAGCTAATAACTTATTGTGTTGAGGCACAAAAAAAGCCTCATCTTTTGGCAGGAGTCTAGCAAGATAGCCATTTAGGGTGATTGATTTAGATCACTTTAAGAATGGTTGTGAAATAAAACTACAGAAAGTTTCTGGCATGCGAATGAGATGCGGAGATCTTGTGTAATTTCATTACACAAGTTGCATAAAATTAGAACTTTTTGTCCTTTTGCACGAGATGCAGATTAAATGTCAATATTCACGATGATTATATAAAGCTGGCTTTATTCTTGCTTTGGACAGAGCAAAGACAATTTTTTGGCTAATCATTGCCGCTCAGTTTAGGAAAAAGACATGAAACAGCTTAAAGTACTGCCACTAGTGGCAATCATCTCAGGGTTAATGGTCGGTTGCGGCGGCGGTGGCGGCGGTGGCGGTGGTGCAGCGCCGAAAACTGCGTTTACTTTTGATTTTGCTATACCAGCAACAATGACTGAAAGTGAAGCAACTACGAAAGGTTGTACTGTATATGACCACAAAACTGAGCTGAACGGCGATAAAACGGTTTTAACCTATAGTGCAGCGTCAAAAGAGCAAGTGACCAACTATGTTATCGGTTACTACTCTGATGCCGATGGCAAAAGATCCGGAGACATTATCAAACCTACCACTGATAACTTTAAGTTTTATCTTGAAGATATCCCTGACGGCGGCTTTGTAACGTTTCAAGCAATAGAATTTAACGGCAAAGAAGCTCGCGTAAACACGTTTTCAAAAGAGTTCTTGCAAGATAAGAAACTACGTAATGCTACTTTTGCACTAAACCGAGACTCTTTGAACAAATGCTTTACTGGCGGTAACTTAGCAAGCAATAAGTTTACTAACTTAGATTACCGAAACGCTGAATCAGGTGGCGGAGATTACAACTTTGTCTCGCAAACCGATATTTTCACGTCTCCGAACCCTGATATGTTGCCTACTGATGAACTGATGGGGCTTAAAGGTGAACCAACGGCATTGTTTCAGTATGAATCAGGTTCAAGCGACAAAGCGCTTTACCAATATGGTATTGGTTCGTGGGGAACTGGTGAGATAGCCTTAGTTAGAGCGGATAATACGTCAAACATTTATTCGTCTTCTGACTATACTTACGACTCGCTTAACATTGGCTTTGTTACTAACGGCTTTGCATATGATGCGTTGAAGCTGGATAAAACGGCCGTTGAATATAATCGCCCTAGTGCAACGAATAAAGAAACTTGGGTATACATGGCGTTCTCAGAGAATCAAGTTAATGGTTGGGAGTCTCTACTTAACGAAACGATCTCTGACGGATGGGATATTGACGTTGATCCGAGTGCTTACTTAAATATTGATAACCTGCCGAACACAAAACCAAGTGTATCAACGCAAGGAAGTGCAGAGTCCGTGATTGATCTGGACATGGGCTTAACATCGTCTACTGAAGGCTTTACTCGTGTCGCTTACTTTGCAACTTCAGGCGACTACAGAGTCACACATCGCATTTTCACAACAAGTGATAGTGATTCTGTTGTTGTTCCTGAATTGCATTACTACAACTTCCCAACATCGGCCGTTAACGGTTTGAAGGTTTCAGCTTCGGACGATTTTAATCGCACTGCTTTAGTAGTGAATGAAGATAGTAATATTGATTCTAAAGTTTTCATGAGCTTCTTCTCCAATGGTGAAGCGTCAGAGCCTGAACTAGATGAAGACCTAGATGGCATCATTACTTCTGAAAAAGAAGGCTTAGAAAATGAAGTGACATTACGTACTTCAAACTCGTTGGTAGTCAGTCGTTTTAATTAATTCATTGCGACCTCGAATAGGTTTCAATTAACACTTTTGTAAATTTATTAAGCCCCTTTGAAAGGGGCTTTTTTATATTTAATATTCAACTTTTGAAGAATATGTTGCTATATATTGCATATTAATTTGTCTATCGTATCTTTCTATTCGAATTATTTAGGTTAATAATTTGTTGCAAGTTTCAAAGGGCGGTGCTAATTTGTTCCGAATTAGAGAGGGCGGAGTCCCTTAATTGCAGTGACAAAAACACAGGGAGTAGGGCGCATGAATGATGTACCAGCGCTAGATATAAAAGACCTGCACAAAACATTTGGACAAAATGAAGTTTTAAAAGGCATTTCACTTGCCGCGCACAAAGGAGATGTTATCTCCATCATTGGCTCTTCCGGCTCAGGTAAGAGTACCTTTCTCAGATGTATCAACTTGCTAGAAACGCCTACCGCGGGCGAAATTTGGGTAAATGGTGAATTAATCCAAATGAAGAACAACAGAGCAGGTGAATCTGTTCCTGCTAATGAAAAGCAAGTCCAACGTATTCGCTCACGCCTGGCAATGGTTTTCCAAGGTTTCAACCTCTGGTCTCACCTAACCGTACTAGAAAACGTGATTGAGGCGCCTGTTCATGTCTTAGGCGTGCCAAAAGCTCAAGCGATTGAAAATGCAGAAGTCTTGCTTAAGAAAGTAGGCTTGTATGAGCGTAAAGATTATTACCCTGGGCACTTATCTGGCGGCCAGCAGCAACGTGCAGCTATTGCCCGTGCGCTAGCAGTTGACCCAGAGGTGATGTTGTTTGACGAGCCAACTTCTGCGCTTGACCCAGAACTTGTAGGAGAAGTTCTGGGGGTAATGAGAGATTTGGCAGATGAAGGGCGAACTATGCTGGTGGTCACGCACGAAATGGCGTTTGCGCGTGACGTATCAAACCATGTGATGTTTTTACATCAAGGCTTAGTGGAAGAACAGGGAAATCCAGCTAAGCTATTTACAAACCCGGATTCAGAACGATTACAGCAGTTTATCTCATCCATTTACTAATATTTGTTAGGCGGCAGACTATTGCCTCCTAAGCCAACACAACAAACAAAACGAAATAAAATAGCAATCACAGGAGTATGGAAATGAAAAAGTGGTTATTAGCAGCAACGATTGCTGCAACGGCTGTATCAGGTGTTGCCCAAGCGAAAGAATGGAAAACAGTTCGCTTTGGTATCGAAGGTGCTTACCCTCCGTTTAGCTGGACAGAAACTGATGGCTCAATAAAAGGCTTTGACGTAGACATGGCAAATGCACTCTGTGAAGAGATGCAAGTGAAGTGCAAAATCGTCGCTCAAGATTGGGATGGTATTATTCCTTCTCTGCTTGCACGTAAGTACGATGCCATCATCGCAGCAATGTCTATCACTGAAGAGCGCAAGAAAAAAGTCGATTTCACTGGCAAGTACGCACAAATTCCAAATAAATTTATCGCTAAGAAAGGTGCGGGTCTAGATTTTGATAATCTTAAAGATGTCAAAATTGGCGTGCAACGTGCGACGACACATGACAAGTACTTAACTGACAACTACGGCGATGATGTTGAAATTGTGCGTTATGGCTCTTTTGATGAAGCGTATCTTGATCTAGAAAATGGTCGAATTGCTGCTGTTTTAGGTGATGCTTCTGCTCTAGAAGAGGGTGTGATCAACAAAGCAGGTGGCGAAGCTTATGAGTTTGTTGGACCATCGTTAACCGATCCAAAATGGTTTGGCGAAGGTATGGGGATCGCTGTTCGTAAACAAGACAAAGATCTAACGAAGAAACTCGACGCAGCAATTATTTCACTACGTGAGAAAGGTGTTTACCAAGAAATTGCTGGTAAATACTTTAACTACGATGTGTACGGTGAATAAACCGTAATTAAGCGACCGTTGGCTTGTTCCTAGAAGTAGTCAACGGTCGATTTTTTGAGTTTAGGGATTAGGAACTCACCTATGCTAGATTTACAAGGGTACGAAGCTTCGATTTTGAAAGGAGCTTTAGTAACAATAGAAGTTGCAGTGCTTTCACTCATTCTCGCCATGGTCTTAGGCATGCTTGGCGCATTAGCTAAGTTAGCGCCTTACAAATGGGCAAGGGCGATTGCCACTCTTTACACCACCGTCATTCGCGGCATTCCAGATTTGGTTCTGATGATGCTAATTTTCTTTGGTGGACAAATACTTTTAAATAACAGCCTTTACTCCATCAACGAAACGCTCAACGAGTGGTTTGCCTCGAGTGATCCAAACCATGAATGGACGTCTTACTTACCTGATTATATTGATGTCAGCCCATTTATAGCTGGTGTACTCACGATTGGTTTTATCTTTGGCGCCTACATGGCGGAGACTTTTCGTGGAGCGATCATGGCGGTGGACAAGGGTGAATTAGAAGCGGCGAAAGCTTATGGGATGAGCTCTGCTTTATCGTTTAGAAGAATCTTGCTTCCTCAGATGATTCGTCATGCATTACCTGGATTTGGTAATAACTGGTTAGTGTTACTTAAGACCACTGCGTTAGTTTCCATTATTGGTCTGGATGACATGGTGAGAATGAGCTCATTGGCAGCAGGTACGACCAAAATGCCGTTCACCTTTTACATGGCTGTCGCGCTCATCTTTCTATTTTTTACCAGCGTTTCGACCGGGCTACTCAAGCTTGTTGAGCGTAAGTTCAGTATTCATGCGAGGTAAGTTATGGACTTTTCTTTGATTATTGAAAGCTTTCCAACTTATCTTCAGGGGCTTTGGACAACAGTTTGGTTAGTGGGATTAGCGTTGGTTATTGGCTTGTGTGTCTCTATCCCATTAGCCGTGGCACGCAATAGTACCAATTACGCTCTAAGCTTACCTTCTTGGGGATTCATTTACTTTTTCCGTGGAACGCCGCTATTGGTTCAGCTGTATTTGATTTACTACGGTATGGATCAGTTTTTCCCTGTTAAAGACACCTTGTGGGAGAACGCTTGGTTCTGTGCTTTGGTCGCTTTTATTCTTAATACATCGGCTTACACCGCAGAAATTATTCGTGGTGCGATTAATGGTTTGCCGAAAGGTGAGGTGGAAGCTGCGAAAGCCTATGGCATGAGTAAGTTTATGACATACAGACGTATTATCTTGCCGAGTGCATTGCGTCGAGCATTACCAGCTTATTCCAACGAGGTCATATTTATGCTGCACGGAAGTGCAGTCGCGGGCATCGTTACCATCATGGATTTAACTGGTGCTGCGCGTCTAGTTAACTCGCGCTACTATGCACCATTTGAGTCTTTCCTGACGGCGGGGCTGTTCTACATGGCACTGACGTTTATGATTTTGTGGTGTTTCAAAGTGGCAGAGAAGCGTTTCTTAGCTTATCTGCGTCCTTTAAGCTAATTATCAATAGAGGCAATAGCACCGGAGTGGGTGCTATTGCTTTTGATAATTTTGTTATCTTCATTCCTATTTTTCCAGCCGATGTAAAAGACTCTTTCTTATTATTCATTAACTTACATTAACATTCGATAAACTCATTGTTTAGTAAGTAAAAATGAAAAAAACAATTCTATCGTTGGGCATTGCCGCCTTAGCCACAGGATGTGGTGGGGGAGAGGGAGAATCACAACCTAATGCTCAAGTAAAACCAACGCAAGCTCCAGTTCAACAAGCTCTGGAAACTGGTAATGCACTGCTCGTTTCTGACCCGAGCGATTTCATTCGAGAAAGTCGTCAGGTTGTAGAAGCCCACAAGATGCAGTCGAATACGATCAAATCTGCAATTGCGAAAAGCCTTTCAGGTCTTTATTGGGATCCAACCCATGATGCCGCGATCTTGGCACCTCAGTATGGCTTCAACGACACCATCTTGATGACCAATAAGGCCATGGCAAGCGGTTACAAAGATCAAGCTCTGTCAATTGGCGTTGCCGGGGATAAGTCTAATGGTCAACGTTACGCACTATTAGGTAGTAACCCATTTAGAACGGCACAACGTTTTCCCGACTCTTCCAACGCGGCGATGACGCAATGGTTAAGTAACCTGGTCACTTGGTTGTCAGGTGGAGTTACTTCAAACGTCGTCATCGCGCAAATGGATCAGTCTTATTACTTTCCGGATGAGCAAGCGACTCGGAATTGGCTGAAAGACAATGTTTCACAAGAGCTGGCGTTTAACGAGGCCAACCTATGCGATGGTTCGAAGCTACTTAGCTGCTTGCAAACCAATACTCCAAACTTATTGATCTTGTCACAGCATCTGCAATCTGGAGATACCAACAAACCAGTACTCGAAGCTTTGGAATACGCTGAGCAAGCCCAAATTCCTGTTCTATACCTGCATTGGGATGGAGGACTAACTGATCTTGGCCAAGACATTTTGGAAAAATTCCATGTTGATTATGTGGGAGATAACTATTGGCGTAAGTTAGGCTTGGTCGACTGGGAACCTTCATCGTTGATGAACGTTGTGCCGGACTCTGTCATCACACAACAAGCGCTGTTGTCTCGTTTTGAATCTCAAAATTTCAACGTTGACTTGTCAAAGTGTGATGACAAATCCTGCCCTGACACTGCGAATATGGACAGTCAATTTTATGCAGGGGCAAACAGCATTCGCCATTGGTTGCAAAAGCTTGATGAACAAAAAGTAGATTTGTTTAATCAAAACGGCTACCAATACGAAAAACTCATGGTATTGCTGGCTGATCATTATCGTCAAACGGTTGTCTTCCCGATGGACAAACAATCAACCCAAATGACCGAATTCCTAAAGTCGTACTTTGCCGATTACGTGCAATACAACAGCCGAAGCGTAAACCCAAAACAACCAAATATGGGGAACTTCAGCCGTAGTGAGTTTAGCCCTGACATAAAGAGAATCAGTGCAACGATTAATATGGAATCAAAGCGTAACTTCCGTTCGGCTGGTGTGTATGCGCTTCCTGGGGAAACCTTTACGGTTAAACGTAATGACAGCAATGATGTGGCGACTAAGATTGTCATCAACACTTTAAGAAGTGGTGCAACTCATGAGTTCAGCAAAGATGGATACACACGACCAAAACTGCTGACTTCATTCGGCTATGAAGTGAAGCCGGGTGAAACCATCACGCTGACTTCTCCTTATGGTGGTCCAGTACAGGTTCACTTTGACAAAAATGATGTTCCGGTTGAACTGAAATTTAATCATGTGGCACAGCATCCAGTTTGGAGAAGTGAGAAGGACAACGACGCTTTTATTCAACAGTTAGAAGCCAATTTATTCGATTGGGCTGAGCTGATCACTCCTGGGTTTGAAGTACACTCAAAGCGCGACAAAATGTTGGAGTCGGTCAACGATGAAATGTGGTCTACCCCTTCGGAAATGGCGCTTGCAACAGAAGAATATGTTCACAACTACCCGCATGTGCTGGCAGGTTTCCAAGGGCCGGGCATAGATGAAGTGCCTGAAATTATTCAATACGCCCAAAACCAAGGTTGGGAAATCGCCAATATTGATATGGTGAAGCACATGAACGCTGACCAAGCGACGTGTGGTTATGGTTGTTCGGGTAACCCTTACGATGCTTACTGGTCATTCAGCCCACTCGGTCACGGTGATTTACATGAGCTTGGTCATGGTTTAGAAAAAGGTCGATTCCGATTTTCAGGCTGGGAAGGGCATTCAACGACCAATTACTACTCGTATTACAGTAAGTCTCGTTTCTTCCAGAATACGGGAAAATTTTCAACTTGCCAAAGCTTGGATTTCAAAGGCCAGTTTGAATTATTGCAAGTTAGCCGAACTCAAGCGGATCCAAACGCATACATGGCTGCGCAAAATCAAACCAGTTGGAGTTGGGGCGCTCGTGTTTACATTCAAATGATGATGGCGGCGCAGCATGAAGGTGTGCTTAAAAATGGTTGGCATTTATTGGCGCGCTTGCACCTGATTGAACGTGAGTTTAACCGCTTAAAATCGGACGATGCGCTTTGGGATGAGAGACGATTGAGCATTGGTTTCGCCAACTACTCTCGGGAAGAAGCAAATAGCATCTCGAACAACGACTGGTTGCTTATTGCTCTGAGCTACATCTCTCAGCGAGATATGACTAACTATCTCGATATGTGGGGGTTCTCGTTCACAGAAAAAGCGAAACAGCAGGTTGTGGCGCTGAATCTACCACCGATGCCGCTCACTTACTTTGCAAGTAGTAATACAGGCTACTGTCTGAACGAATTTGCTCAAACACCGATAACTATTGATGGTCAAACGGTTTGGCCGCTGAATCAGTGATTAAATAGTAATTTGTATGAAAAAGGGAGACTGAGTCTCCCTTCTTATTGGACTAAGCTTAGCGTTGAGTCTCGCTTATAGCTTTGCAATAAATTACTTAAATGTCGACCAGATTGGTGCGTGATCTGAAGGCTTCTCGATACCACGAAGCTCATAGTCGATACCAGATTCAATACACTTTTCCGCTAGAGAAGGGGTTGCCAAAATGACATCAATTCGTAGGCCACGGTTATCATCAAAACCGCGAGAACGGTAGTCAAACCACGAAAATTGATCGTTCACCTCTGGGTATAGCTTACGGAAGGTGTCCACAAAGCCCCAGTCTAGTAAGGTTTTCAACCATTCGCGCTCTTCAGGTTGGAATGAACATTTACCTGTTTTTAGCCAACGTTTACGGTTTGGCTCGCCGATACCGATATCTGCATCAATAGGGCTGATGTTGATGTCACCCATAACAATCAATTGCTCGTCGTTATTGTGATGATCGTTTAGGTAGGTCATCAGATCTTTATAGAATTGGCGCTTGTATGGGAATTTGGTTTCGTGGCTGATGTTATCCCCTTGAGGGAAGTAGCCGTTTAGCACAGTGACCTTTTCGCCGTTTTCATTTAAAAACGTTGCCATGATCATGCGCTTTTGATGTTCTTCGTTATCCGTCGGGAACCCTTTTTGTACGTGTAGAGGCTCTTGCTTACAAAGCATTGCTACGCCGTAATGTGCTTTTTGACCATGAAAATACACTTTGTAGCCCATGGCTTCGACAGCTTCAATCGGGAATGCTTCATCGTGAACTTTAATTTCCTGAAGACCAATTACATCAGGTTGGTGTTTGTCGATTAGCGCTTGGAGTTGGTGCAGTCGCGCACGTAGTCCATTGATGTTAAAGCTGATTACTTTCATTATTTATCCTTTTGGGGCGTACTTTTTATGAATAGTATCATTGTGTAAGAGCACTGAAAATGAGTCTCGGTGAAAGGAGTGAAACGCTCTGAGCTACTTTGCTTTTAATTTGTTTTCTAAGTCGTTTTGCACGATCTTTAAAGCGTTAAGCGCAACTTCTGGATCTATCTCATTGCTCTCAAGCAAATAGATTAAATCGACAGCCAGTTTGATCTCTTCAGGTGCGTCATCTAAAGGCGAGGTTGGTTGGTCAGCCATTATTGATGTTTTTCCCTATGTGTAATTTGGTTCTCTAGCTTAAGAAGTGCTGCTTCACAACGCGCTAAACGTTGCTCGGTTGCTAGTAATACTTTTTGAGCGTCGGCACGCATAAAACTCGGAGCGCTTTCGACAGCACGTTCTTTTTCTAACACCATCTCGCGCAAGCGTCTTGCCCACTCTTGGTGTTGAGCGAGCTCCTGATAAAGCACGTTGATAGGCTTACGGAAATGGCTGCTATGTTTGATTTCATTCTTACGAATTTTAGTGGTAGAAATCTCGCGTTGAATCGCACCGATTTGCGCCACTAACCGTTCAGTGAGGTACTCAGCGCGCAAAGCGGTGAGCTTACCTTCATTTTGCTCACGCACAATCGCATCCAGCGTGGCTTTTGCTTCTTTTACGCAAGGAGTAAGTAAGCGAGAGCGGCAACCAAATAAACGCTCATCAAAAAGCGGAACATGATGTTCGCCTCTTTGACGGTCAAGAACAGCGGCTTGCTTCGCCATTTGTTCTAGATTTTCCTGGAGTTGAGAAATGTTCATGACAAACCTACAAACCATGCGTCATAAGCCAATTTAATGGCTAGTATGCTGACGACAGTAACAAATACAGGACGAATGAATTTAGAACCAAATCTAATAGCGGAGTGCGCGCCAACAAAAGCACCAGCCATTAAACATACTCCCATTGTTAAGCCTAGCACCCAGTTGATATGTCCGAGGAATGCAAAAGTGATCAAAGAGGTAAAGTTACTGGTAAAGTTCATTGCTTTTGCTAAGCCAGAAGCGAGCAAGATATTCAGCCGGTACAGCGCCATTGAACTTACTGTCCAAAAAGCCCCAGTTCCAGGCCCTGCGAGTCCGTCGTAGAATCCTATGGATAAGCCTTGCATGTACTGTTTTTTATGAAGTTTTGGACAAGGCTCGGGTATTGGACTTTGATGAGCAGAGTGGGGTGTTTTATGAAAAACGGTATACAACGCTGCCGCCAAAATAACAAGCGGCAATCCTTTTTCCAGCCAATCCGTACTAATCGCATCTACAAATAGCGTACCTAATGTCGCTCCGACGAGTGTTGCCACGAATGCACGCCTCCAGCATTGAGGTTTGAATAGACGTTTTTTGTAGTACGTAAATGCTGCAGTAGAAGAAGCAAAGGTAGCGGCAAGTTTATTGGTGCCTAGTGCAATATGAGGCGGCAAGCCTAGCGAAAGTAGAGCAGGTACGGTAAGCATGCCACCACCACCGGCAACTGCATCAATAAATCCTGCGACAAAAGCGACAAGCGCCAACACCAACAGCATGGTTGGCTCAATCATTTCCATAAATGGTGATTCTTCTAATATTCTATTTTACGTTTAAATGGAGGTAGTGAGTCGATTAAGGCTTGTCCGTATCGCTTAGTGACTAGGCGTCGATCAAGAATCGTTACTCTACCAGAATCTCTCTCTTTACGCAGTAAGCGACCTACGCTCTGGATCAGCTTTTTGCTTGCGTCTGGTACAGTTATTTGCATAAACGGGTTTCCTCCTTTTTTCTCAATGTATTCGGAATGAGCCTGCTCAACAGGGGAGGTTGGAACGCCAAATGGAATTTTTGTAATCACCAAGTTTTCAAGTAATTCGCCAGGTAAGTCTAGCCCCTCAGAGAAACTGCCAGTACCAAATAAGACGCTGGTTTTATTTGATGCTATTAACTTTTTATGTTTTTTTAGAATTTCTTGACGTGAGCTTTCACCTTGAACTTGCAACGCCCAGCCTTTTTTTATGAACTCCGAAGAGAGTGCCTTCGCGACTTGGTTCATCTGCCAATAGGATGAGAATAATACTAAGTTGGCTTTCTTGTCTTCCAAGTACTTAGGCAATATCTCGATAAGATATTCAGTAAATTGAGGCGCTGGTGGTTCATATTTCATCGCAGGGATGAGCAATTCTGCCTGGTTTTGGTAATCGAATGGTGACGCAAGCGCTAAAAACTGAGTGCCTGATTCTGGTTTTCCATCAATACCAACCTGATGGCAAAAGTAATGGAAAGAGTTTAATGCACGCATCGTTGCGGAAACCAAAATGGCGCCAATACATCTGCTCCAAATCTGTTGGTCGAGTTGCCATCCAATTTCAAGTGGCGAAACACTCACAATGAAATCACCCTCGCGATCGGGGTGGGCTTCTAACCAGCGAGCTAAAGGCGCACCTTTTTCACGAGTTGGTTCAGCCATTAAATGCCATACTTGCGCTAGGTTTTCTAACCTTTGAATGTAGAAACCGAGCTCTGCAAGCGCTGGTTCAGCCAACCTTGTCGCAAGCTCCCCGTCTTTTACTCTTTCCGCAATAAGGTCGGCAATTTTTGCCACGCTCTGATTTGCTTTTTTACTGAACTGTTTTAGTTCTTTGGATTGGTTCTCTAGCCACTCAGGTAGTTCACCGTGTTCGAAGCGGTAGATACCCTCTTCAAATTGAGCTGGGTCGAACTGTTTGGGCAATTGAGTCAGTGCCGGTATCAAGTTCTGAACCGCGTCTTGAAGGTCGTTGCGAAATCGAGCTACGCGTTTCTCGTCTGCGAGTGATGAAAACTTACTAATCGACTGATTTAACTTCTCAAGCCATGCTGCCGCACCTTTTAAACTCGCAGATGCTGAAGCATGGTCACGAGCGACGTGAGGTAAGTGATGTGCCTCGTCGAAGACGTATATCGTATTTTCTGGCTCAGGTAAAATCACGCCGCCACCTAAATCTGCGTCTGCCATGACGAGAGAGTGGTTAGCAATGATGACATCGTTTTTATCCAACTCTGAGCGCGCTTTTTGGAATGGGCAGCCGCGGTGGCCTGGTAAACTGTTATTGCAACTGTGTTTATCACTGACAATCAGTTGCCAAAGCTTATCGTCGATGGGTTTAGGCCAAGAATCACGGTCACCGTCCCATTTACCTTGCGCAAGAGAGCGATGCATTGTTTCTAACAGCTCTATATCTTTTTGCTTAGGTTTGGTTTCAAACATGGCTAACTGGCCACCATCAGCACCGCTAGCAGTAGCGAGCTTTTCTGCACAACAATAGCGTTGACGGCCTTTTGCCAAAATAAAAGAAAACTCTCGGTCGGTAATCCGACGAAAAAGAGGGAGGTCTTTGTTTATGAGCTGCTCTTGCAGAGCGACGGTCGCCGTTGAGATAACCACTTTTCTATTGTTATGTACAGCCACGGGAATGGTCGCCATTAGATAGGAGAGCGATTTACCAATTCCAGTCCCTGCTTCTGCAACGAGTATTCGGTTAGATTTGTGATACTGACCGCACAGCGTTTTTGCAATCTCTGCAACAAGGTAGTTTTGTGCTCTTCTAGGCACAAAGTTATCAAGTTGATCTTGAAGGTTTTGATAGCTATTACGAATCGATTTTTGAATGTTACTGGTCAGCATACGGGCCTCAAATGCGTTGGAGGCGAATAGTAGCACACATCACTAGTTGTACAGTAGTTCACAAAACGGAATGCTTTTATAAGGAATGTAGATCTCCTTCACAAAAAAATATTGAACCTTATCTTAATGAAATTAATTTCATTATATGAAAAATATAAAACTCCAACTTGGTCTGATTTGTGGGTTTTTATTCTTTTTTTTGTTTTTTTAAATTTACTTATTGGATTAAAAAACCATTTGTTAATAATTTTGTAAATTACAAATAATAATGGAGATTGGTTAGATGTTCGTCGAATAAATAAAGGTAAACTTATCAAGTTATTGTTTTATAATGGTATTTTGTTTTTTTTACATTGGTATTTAGAAAATTTGACAGCCAGAATAATCTTTTGCACTCTTAGCTCCAGATTTTGAGGAGGTGCTGTATAACGTTTTGTTAACGCTCTACCTCAAACATATAAAAAAAGGGAACCGGACAAGGATATCCCGAACTAAGAAAAGGCAGTGGATTAATTATGAAAAAAACTCTAGTAGCTCTTGCAGTAGCTGGCATCTCTACGTCTGCTCTAGCAGCAGGCAACATCTACGACAACGGTACAACTTCTTTCAACCTTAAAGGTGAGATCGATACTTACGTAAGTACTGTTGAACGTAAAGAAAACGGTAAAACTTCTACTAAGCGTGATGTAGACGTTGACCTTTGGGCTAAAGTCCAAGTCGATGCTGAACACAAACTAAACCAAGACGTTAAGGTATTCGGTTCATTTGAACTAGAAAACGGTGAATTCTTCGATAACGACAACAAACTTACTGGTGAAATTGACGGAGAACACGCACGTGTACGCACAGATGATCTTTACTTCGGTGCTTACTTCGGTGACAACTGGGGTGTAGCTGTTGGCGAAGTTGGTGACTTTGGTGATTCTCTGGACGCAATCACTATCGACAACACTAACGAAGGTCTTGGCTACGTTGATGACTTCGTAAAATCAAAAGAAAGTGCTGGTCACGCTGTTTCTGTTAAAGGTAGTTTCGATAAGCTAACTGTTATCGCTGATGCATACTTAGATCAAGACGAGAAAATCGATACTGCATTCGGTCTATCTGCACAATACGCAATCAACGAAATGTTCACTGTTGGTGCTTCTTACCAAGATCAAGAAAACCGTAACCTTGCTGGTGATGACTACCAAGTAATGGGCGCAGCTGTTCGTTTCAACATGGACAACTTCTCTGCTGCAGTTAACTACGTTGCTGAAGAGCTAAACAAAGCTGACCAAGATACATGGTCTGCAGTAGCAGCTTACCAAATGAACGAAGCTCGCGTTTACACTTCATTCGGTTTCACTGAGTACGAAGGCGACCACGACCAATCTTACTACACGTTTGGTGCTGACTACGCTGTAACTGGTAACGTTCTAACGTTCATCGAATACACTGCAAGCGAAAACGATAACAAAGATGCTTCTATGAAAACTGAAGGCGATATCGTAGTTGCTGGTGTTTACTACACGTTCTAATCGCAGAACTTAAGTAGATATAGTAAAGGTCGCATTTATTGCGGCCTTTTTTATATTAATAGCTTGTATCTCCTTAGGCACCTGAAAGCATTGACCAAGTGAGTACATGAAGATTTTTGAGAATTGAATGCGCTTACCAGTTATCTACAGTCAATGATGTAGAAATGATTGGCTTTTCAGCAATGATTTCCTCAAACTGTGATGAATCGTAAGCGATATTTAACTCTTTTGATGTAATTAATTGAATTTTAAGGTTATTAGGATATGAGACTAAAAGCTTGGACAGTAGCATTTGTGCTTGGGTTGTTTGGTACAACAGCGAACGCAGACACAACAAATAAAGCTGATACTTCAGCAACCCTAACTACCGCTCAAGGCGTTCAAGTGTTATTTGTAAATGGCGTTAGTGCGGATGATTTGAGTGAACCGTTTGGTCTTGTTGATGGCTATAACCAAGTAGTTGTAAAAGTAAACAAAGCGATTGGGCGTGGTGATAAACGTACTCAAGTTTACTCTGCACCATACATTCTTGGCTTTAGTTCTGGCACGGGTGAGCTTTATATTGATGCGCCACCTTTTAGAGAAAAACGTCAGGCAGACAAGCTGTTTGAGCAAGATAAAATGGACTGGAAAGTAAGTTTCAACGATAAGTCTATTGATTACTCGCAATATAAAATGCCAGGTGAGAAAGGCGCGTTCCCATATTCAAACCTTGATGAGCAACTAGCGGAGTACAATGAAGCTCATGGCGTTTTCTTTGCAAACGGCAAGAGAGTCGAATTGTCTGAGCTACAAGCAGCGACGGCTGAAATTGTAACCAGCAAAAGCGCGCAAAGAGTAAAATCACCCGTAACAAAAGCGAAGATTGCCTACCTAGAAATGACAGACGAAGAACGTCAGGCATTCAAGAAGTGGGTTGCTCAACAATAATCGTTATTGGTAACGACAAAAACTAAAAAAGCAGGCGATTGCCTGCTATTATGTTTTTTGAGGTTTAAGCCTAGAGCTTTATTTCTCGCCACTCCCCTGGCTTTAAATCGTCAAGAACAATGCCGCCCATCGAGTAACGAACTAAACGCAGCGTTGGGAAGCCAATGTGCGCAGTCATGCGACGCACCTGGCGATTTCTTCCTTCAATAATGGTAATGGCTAACCAAGTTGTTGGGATATTTGCCCGAAAACGAACAGGAGGGGTTCTATCCCAGACTTGTGGTTCTGGAATCACTTCAACTTCGGCTGGTAGGGTCATGCCATCTTTTAGCTCTACTCCCTTTCTCAATTTTTCAAGATCTTGCTCTTGAGGAGCGCCATCGACTTGAACCCAATAAGTCTTCGGCGATTTTGACTTTGGCTGCGTTAGCTTCGCCTGCAAGATGCCATCGTTAGTGAGTACCATCAAACCTTCGCTGTCTCGGTCCAATCGGCCAGCCGCATAGACATCTTTGATTGGGATATAGTCCGCTAACGTTTTGCGACCATCGCCATCGGTAAATTGACTGAGCGTATCGTAAGGCTTGTTGAATATAATGACTTTACGGTCTTTTGGATCCACTTTTGGCTTTTGGTTTCTTGCTGAGCGAACAGGGCGACGGTTTGTTTGGGTACGAGTCTTTGAGCTATTGCGAGCTCCTGAGTGTTTAAATCGGCCCGTTTGGGATTGATTGCGACCGCGACCTTTTTCATGACCTGTACGAGATGACATGTTAACTACCCTGCAAAAATGTAAATGAACTGTGTTTGAAAGTTTTAAGTTTTCTCATGATCGGATATGATTTGCGCGCCTAAAACTAACAAACGCGCACAGAATGATAGACTAATTCGTGTTATTTGTTTAATTATATCAGTGCACTCATGGATTCAGAGCCCAGAGCTTCAAACTACAACAAAGAGTGCGAACCGCATGTGGCGTTAGTGAGGAGACATGTACTGCTAACGTGCAGCAATGCGTCAATTAAACCAACTCAGACGCTGAGTTGATCAGCCAACAAGTTGATTAAAAAATAGGGAAATTTCATGCCTACAGAAAAACCTACAATTATCTACACCATCACTGATGAAGCGCCGGCGCTAGCAACTTATTCATTACTACCAATCATTCAATCATTCACAGCATCGTCTGGCATCAATGTAGATACTCGTGATATTTCACTAGCAGGTCGAATTATCGCTAACTTCCCAGAGCATCTAAAAGAAGAACAGCGCATTGGCGATGCGTTGACAGAGCTTGGTGAACTAGCTCAAACTCCAGAAGCAAATATCATCAAGCTACCTAACATTTCAGCTTCAGTTCCTCAGCTTAAAGCGGCGATTAAAGAGCTTCAGGCGAAAGGTTACGATTTACCAAACTACCCAGAAGAACCGAGCACGTACGAAGAGAAAGCGATTAAAGCGGCTTACGACAAAATCAAAGGTAGTGCGGTTAACCCAGTACTTCGTGAAGGTAACTCAGACCGTCGTGCTCCAACTTCGGTTAAGAACTACGCGAAGAAAAATCCACATTCAATGGGTGCGTGGTCATCAGAGTCTAAGTCTCATGTCGCGAGCATGTCAGATAACGACTTCTTTGGGAGCGAAAAGTCGACAACCATCTCTGGCGCAACAGAGGTCAAAATCGAGTTCGTCGGTAATGACGGTACAGTTAAAGAGCTTAAGCCGGCTTTCCCATTACTAGATAAAGAAGTCATTGACACTTCAGTGATGAAGAAGAAGGCGCTGGTTGAATTTTTCGAGAAAGAGATTGCTGAAGCGAAAGCACAAGACGTGCTGCTGTCTCTTCATATGAAAGCGACAATGATGAAAGTTTCTGACCCTGTCATTTTCGGCCATGCAGTAAAAGTTTACTACAAAGACGTTTTCGATAAGTACGGCAAGCTGTTTGAAGAGCTAGGCGTTGATGTAAACAATGGCATCGGTGATGTTTACTCAAAAATTGAGTCTTTACCTGAAGCGCAAAAAGCAGAAATTGAAGCGGCCATTCAAGCGGTTTACCAAACTCAACCAGAACTTGCGATGGTTGACTCTGATCGTGGTATCACAAACTTACATGTACCAAGCGACATTATTGTAGATGCTTCTATGCCAGCAATGCTTCGCTCTTCTGGTCAAATGTGGGGACCAGATGGTAAACAAAAAGACACCAAAGCGATGATACCAGATCGTAGCTACGCAGGTATTTACCAAGCGGTGATTGATTTCTGTAAAGAGCACGGCGCATTTGACCCGACCACTATGGGTAGCGTGCCTAACGTTGGCTTAATGGCTCAAAAGGCAGAAGAATATGGTTCTCACGACAAGACGTTCATTCTAGATGCAGCGGGTACCGTTCGCGTTGTTGATACTGCGGGTAACGTATTGTTAGAGCAAGCGGTTGAAGAAGGCGATATCTTCCGTATGTGTCAGGTGAAGGACGCACCAATCCAAGATTGGGTTAAACTAGCAGTGACTCGCGCACGTGCAACAGGTGTTCCAGCCGTATTCTGGCTAGACGAAAACCGTGCGCACGATGCTGAACTCATTAAGAAAGTAAATACCTACTTACCAGAGCACGATACTGACGGTCTAGAGATTAAGATCCTATCTCCTGTTGATGCTTGTAAGTACTCGCTAGAGCGTATGAAAGCGGGTTTGGATACTATCTCTGTAACGGGTAACGTTCTTCGTGACTACCTAACAGACCTGTTCCCAATTCTAGAGTTAGGCACGTCAGCTAAGATGCTATCTATCGTTCCATTGATGAATGGCGGTGGTCTATTTGAAACAGGTGCTGGTGGTTCTGCTCCTAAGCATGTTCAACAAGTAGAAAAAGAGAATCACCTTCGTTGGGATTCTTTAGGTGAGTTCTTAGCACTAGCTGCATCCCTGGAACATCTAAGTGTGGTGGCAAACAACCCGAAAGCACAAGTTTTGGCGGATACGCTAGACAAAGCGACTGGTGAGTTTTTAGATACCAACAAGTCTCCATCACGTAAAGTGGGCGAATTAGATAATCGCGGTAGTCATTTCTACCTCGCACTTTACTGGGCGAAAGCACTTGCCGAGCAAACAGACGATGCTGATCTCGCTGCTGAGTTTGCACCGATTGCGAAAGCGTTGTCAGAGCATGAAGAAAAAATCGTCGCTGAGCTAAACAACGCACAGGGTGTGAAAGGAGAGCTGGGCGGTTACTACCTGCTAGACGATGCATTGGTTTCTAAGTTGATGCGCCCAAGCGAAACTTTTAACGCGATCATTAACAAGTAAAATAGATGAAAAGAGCACGTCGTTTTCGACGTGTTTCTTATTTTATCAATACTTTGTATGTGGTCTATCTGCATTTCATAAGCTACAAATAGTAAGAAACCCGCTATCTTGGCGGGTTTATTTTTCTCTTCGGAACATCAAAATGATGTTTCGAGAGCAATATTTTTATTTTTCGACAGCGCTCTAATTATTTGGCTTGACCTTCAAGAGGCACGACGCTACTCGCGTGACAGCCTTTGGGACCTTTTTCAATCTCGTATGAGACTTGTTGGCCTGCTTTCAGTGTACGATAACCGTCCATCTGGATAGTTGAGTAGTGGGCAAAGATATCTCCCTCTTCTTCATCTGAACAAATAAACCCAAATCCTTTGGCATTGTTAAACCACTTTACTGTACCTGTAGCCATGCTTTTACATCCCTCATGCATTTTTTACTGAGTTGTTACAACAACCAAGTTATACCTTTAACCTGGTACTACTATTGTCAGCGAACGCTAACAAACATCTAGTCAATGAGACATCACATTCACCAAGCTGCTTAAAAACAAATGGATTCAAAATGACGATTTATGCATCAACACTTTCCACTGTAGTCAATGAATCCCGACAGTCAATAGCATTAAGCAACAAACAGAAACATAATTGAAAACAAATCACTTTTGAGATTAACAAATTTGCAAACAGTTTTTCGTATATACGCGGAAGTTTGGTCAATTAGCCTGCAAAGTAGCATTCACTGGAAAAACCATACTGTTCGTGTTGCTTATGATAGACGAATCCTCTAACTGAATAAAAAATGAAGTTTTCGTGATAATTACCCCATTCTCAGTTAGGAAGTGTGATCTCGGTAGAAGACTGAGAGATGTTTTGCAATAGCTCGGAGGGGGTAAAAAGAAAGTTATTTTATAAGTAAAAATGTGTAACTTATCGACAAGCATCTTTTATTTGCGCCCCCTCAAGACCTGCATTAGTCTCTATATTAGGTAGCAACTTTTATCGATCAAAGATCGAATTCGGTGCCATATCTCACTACACCGCGCTGCACGCTTGTGGTAGATTGTTTTTATAGGTCGAAAACATCAACCCTTTGATACGATATCTTTGAATTGCCATGAGTAAAAATTTTGAATGGGTCACTCCGGACTCTGATCTTCTGGAGCGAGAAAGTACGAAAGTTCAGCCACCTAAGCTGTACAATGTTGTACTAAATAATGATGACTATACACCTATGGATTTCGTCATAGAGGTACTTGAGCGATTCTTTTCACATGACATTGATAAAGCGACTCAGATCATGCTCAAGATTCACTATGAAGGAAAGGCAATCTGTGGCACATACAGTGCAGAAATTGCCGAAACAAAAGTAGCGCAAGTTACGATGTACGCAAGGGAAAATGAACATCCGCTACTTTGCACTATGGAGCAAGCGTAAACAAAGAAGACTTGCTCGAACAACCCAAGTTGTTTTTTCGGGAGGTACTTATGCTAAATAAAGAACTAGAGTCAAGCCTTAACGGTGCATTTGCTCGGGCGCGAGATAAACGCCACGAGTTTATGACTGTCGAACACCTCCTACTTGCATTATTGGAAAATGATGCAGCTAAGGAAGCCCTTTTAGCTTGTAAAGCGGATCTTGACGCTTTACGTAACGAACTCGATATATTCATCGATCAAACTACGCCTCTTATCCCAGACAGTGATGAGACGCGTGAAACCCAGCCGACTTTGAGTTTTCAACGTGTGCTACAACGCGCCGTCTTTCATGTACAGTCGTCTGGCCGCAACGAAGTAACAGGTGCAAACGTGCTTGTGGCGATCTTCAGTGAGCAAGAGTCGCATGCCGCCTACCTACTGAAGAAAAACGACATCTCCCGATTAGATATTGTTAACTTTATCTCCCATGGTATTACTAAAGCGTCAGGTGCAAGCGAAGACCCATCATCAGATTCGTTCAGTTCAGAGAGTGTCGAAGAGCCGAATTCTGAAGAACGTTTGGAAAGCTTTGCGACTAACCTTAATCAGGTCGCTAAAGATGGCAATATCGATCCACTGATTGGTCGCGATAAAGAGCTAGAGCGCACTATTCAAGTACTTTGCCGCCGCCGCAAGAATAACCCATTATTAGTGGGTGAAGCCGGGGTAGGTAAAACAGCCATCGCAGAAGGTCTTGCTTGGCGAATTGTAGAAGGGCAGGTCCCGGAAGTTATTCAAAACAGCGTGATTTACTCATTGGATATTGGTTCTCTATTGGCTGGTACTAAGTACCGTGGTGATTTTGAAAAACGCTTCAAGGCGATTTTGAAACAGCTTGAAAAAGAAGAAGATGCAATTTTGTTCATCGATGAGATACACACAATCATCGGTGCGGGTGCGGCTTCTGGTGGTCAAGTTGATGCCGCAAACCTTATCAAACCTCTACTAAGTAGCGGTAAGTTGCGTTGTATCGGCTCGACTACATACCAAGAATACAGCAACATTTTCGAGAAAGAGCGTGCGTTGTCCCGTCGCTTCCAAAAGATTGACGTTGTAGAACCTTCTCTGGATGACACAACTAAAATCTTGATGGGCTTGAAGCCGAAGTACGAAGCACATCATGAAGTACGTTACACCAATAAAGCACTGCGTGCCGCGGTAGAACTTTCGGCGAAATACATCAATGAACGTCATTTACCAGATAAAGCCATTGATGTCATTGATGAAGCTGGCGCTCGCAGTCGTCTTGCTCCTGCAAGCCGCCGTAAGAAAACGGTTGGTGTTGCCGATATCGAAGCGATGGTTGCCAAGATGGCACGAATCCCAGAGAAGTCGGTTTCTTCTTCAGATAAAGACATCTTGAAGAACCTAGATAGCAAGATGAAGATGTTGGTATTTGGTCAAGATAATGCGATTGATGCATTATCCGAAGCGATCAAGCTGACACGTGCAGGTTTGGGCGTGGATAACAAACCAGTTGGTTCATTCTTGTTTGCTGGCCCTACTGGGGTGGGTAAAACAGAGGTGACGGTGCAGCTATCTAAGCTTCTAGGGATCGAGCTACTTCGTTTTGATATGTCGGAATATGGTGAGCGTCACTCCGTGAGTCGCTTAATTGGTGCGCCTCCTGGTTATGTCGGTTACGACCAAGGTGGTTTGCTGACAGACGCTGTTATCAAGCACCCACATTCAGTAGTATTGCTTGATGAGATTGAGAAAGCGCATCCAGATATCTTTAATTTGCTATTGCAAGTGATGGATAATGGTACGCTAACGGACAACAACGGTCGTAAAGCAGACTTCCGTAATGTCATCCTCGTTATGACAACCAACGCGGGTGTGGCTGAAACTGAGAAGAAATCAATTGGTTTGATTCAGCAAGACAACAGTCACGATGTGATGGCGGAAATTAAGAAGGTGTTCACTCCTGAGTTCCGTAACCGTCTTGATAACATCATCTGGTTTAACAGCCTTGATGAAAGCGTTATCCATCAAGTTGTTGATAAGTTTATTGTTGAACTGCAGGTGCAACTTGATGCTCGTGGCGTATCAATGGAGGTATCGCAAGATGCACGCCATTGGTTAGCGAATAAAGGTTATGATAAGGCGATGGGTGCTCGCCCAATGGGACGTGTTATCCAAGAGCAACTTAAGAAACCTTTGGCTAATGAATTGTTGTTTGGCTCTCTAGTCGACGGCGGCACTGTGAAAGTAACGCTAGTAAACGACACACTTAAATTTGAATATTTGAGTGAGAAAGAGGCTGCGATGCATTAATTGCTCCGTAGGGAAGTAAAAGCGCACGATTTTATCGTGCGCTTTTTGTTTGTCTGAACCTACTCGGAAATAAAAATCATGCAATAAAAAACGGAGCAAACTGCTCCGTTTTTTATTGCATCCGAAAATCAGAGATTAACGAGCGCGGAAGACGATGCGGCCTTTTGACAGGTCGTATGGAGTCATCTCTACAGTTACTTTGTCACCCGTTAGGATACGGATGTAGTTCTTACGCATCTTGCCAGAGATGTGAGCAGTCACAACGTGACCGTTTTCAAGTTCAACACGGAACATAGTGTTTGGTAGAGTGTCAAGGACCGTGCCTTGCATCTCGATTACGTCTTCTTTAGCCATTTAATCCTCTTTAGAAATTAGGCAATATTAGCGGGCTATATTCTGCCGCTAAATAGTAATTATGTAAAGTTGAGGCGTATTCTACCCTCGCCAACGCTGATTTACTAGCCTTTGGTGGCGTTGAAAGCGTGTTTTGTAGTTCATTGCTGGACACTCATCAATCTGATAACCCAAATAAAGCCACTGTTGTTTGTTTTCTTGGCAGTATTTTATTTGATAGAGCACTGCCAAAGTGCCAAGAGATAACGGGTAGTCAGGGTCAAAAAAAGTATAAAACGCACTCGAACATTGAGTCATTACATCCGTTACCGCAATGGCGAGTAATTGATTTGACTCATCGTAAATATGTAAAAATGAAGTGGTCAACCAGCTGGTTTGGGCAAACCGAGAAAACTCATCACGCTTTGGTGGGTACATAGTGCCGTTTTTATGCCGTTTGCAGATGTACCGACTGTAAAGCTCAAACCATTCCTCATCCATTTCAGGTTTCATTTCCCAGCGTAAAAACTGTGCTTTACTGAGCAGCCTCTTCTGGCTTTTTGATAGCGTCACGTCCGGAATCGAGACTCGAATTGGCTGACAAGCATTACAATGCTCACAGTGCGGTTTATATATGGTATCTCCGCTACGACGAAAGCCGTTGGCCATCAGCAGTTGATAGTTTTCTTTAGTATGCAGCCCTGCATCAAGTGCCACCGCCACACGCTCTTGCCGTTCAGGCAAGTAACTGCAAGGGTGATTATTCGTTAATCCAATTCGAATATGTTGTATATCCGTACTCATACTGAATCCTGCAAAACTTGGGGCTTATAGGTATCAAATAGTGTTTGTTTTTCTCTTAAAGATAGTAGTTTTTGCATAAACTCGTTACGCTCTAGTTCAAATGCGCCAAGTGATGCCAAGTGCGAGTTCATAACCTGACAATCGATTAATTGACCTTGCTTTGACGCCAAATGGTTGCATAAGTACCACAATGCAATTTTAGATGCGTTATCTTTTAGGCTAAACATCGACTCTCCGCAAAAAAGTTGACCAACGCAGATGCCATATAGTCCCCCAATGAGCTCGTTGTCATGCCATACTTCTACAGAGTGACAGTGACCAAGTTTAGCTAACTCAATATAAGACGCTTGCATGTCCTCGTTGAGCCAAGTTTCCTCTGCAGGACGTGTTGATGAACATAGTCTAATCACTTCTTCTGTCGCGAAATTGAGCGTTACTTTATAGTTATGTTTACGCTGAAATTTTTTGAGACTTTTAGACGGTTTAAACGCTAAGGGATCAAAAACAGCGCGTGGGGAAGGGCTCCACCATAGAATAGGTTCTCCAGGACCATACCAAGGGAAAATGCCTTGATAGTAACCATTGAGGATTCTCATGGGATCTAAGTCACCGCCAAAAGCAAGCAAACCATTGGGATCGCTGAGTGCTTTATACGGTGAGGGAAAGTTGAACGTATCATCGAGTTCAGTTAAATAAATAGCCATAAGAAGTCGTTACCAACATTAGAGTCAGAGGAGTTTATGATGACCTGGTCAAGAAATATTGTGAAAGTATGGCTTTGGATCATACTGTTTTTCCCACTTGCCGCCAACGCAGCATATGAAAGAAATGTTGCCAAGCCGGTAAATGAAGTGGTGTATGGGAAGATTGACTCTGTCCGTTATATTACTCAGCAAGAGGTCGTTCAATCGAAAAATAATGGTTGGAAAACGCTACTTGGTGCCACAATAGGCGGTTTAGTCGGCAATCAATTTGGTGGCGGTACGGGAAGAGAAGTTGCGACGGCAGTGGGTGCACTTGCAGGTGCAGCGGTTGCACAAAATCAAAGTAATTACCAATACACGGTTGAATATAAGTTAGTTGAGCTACTCATTAAAGTGAAGGGCGACAAGCTGATTAATGTTATCCAAGATGTTGATAAAAATATGCTATTTAGTCGAGGGGATGAAGTTCGTATCTTATATTTTGATGATGGAGTCAGGGTTGATATCGCTTATTAATCCTACGTTATTTTAACCTAAGGTAGCCTAACCAGGCATGCACAGTAGGGCAGGCTTATCGTCAAATAAAATCGAAATAGCTTGCTGTTTCGTCGCGCCTCTTTCGCTCTTATTTACATCGCTGGCAATGCCTTTAATTCTGCATCTTTAGGCTACTTGAGTATATTCATAAATTAGCGCCGATTTGCTCTGGTTTTGTCGTGTTTTTTTGGGTAGTCTGAATTCACGAAGAATTGTTTAGCTCTCATAAAAAATCGTATGTTGAGGGCACAAAGGATTATCAACTTTTAATGGAAAGCCTAACGTTACAACCTATCAATAAAATTCAAGGGGAAGTGAATCTTCCTGGCTCTAAAAGCGTTTCTAATCGAGCTCTTTTACTTGCTGCTCTTGCTAAAGGCAGAACTCGCCTTACTAATCTCCTCGACAGTGATGATATCCGTCATATGCTGAATGCGCTGACTAAACTCGGCGTTCAATACCAACTTTCCGAAGATAAAACAGAATGTCTCGTTGAAGGCCTTGGGCGTCCGTTTTCTGTCTCAGAGCCGGTAGAATTATTTCTCGGTAATGCTGGCACTGCGATGCGACCATTAGCTGCGGCTCTTTGTCTTGGAGAAGGGGAGTATGTACTGACGGGCGAACCTCGTATGAAAGAGCGTCCAATTGGTCACCTTGTCACGGCACTGAAAGATGCTGGTGCGAACGTTGAGTACATGGAAAACGAGAACTTTCCGCCTCTCAAAATAGTCGGTACTGGCCTAAAAGCAGGTACAGTTTCTATCGATGGATCTATTTCGAGTCAGTTCTTGACCGCTTTCTTAATGTCTGCGCCATTGGCTGAAGGTGAAATTCGCATCAACATCGAAGGCGAGTTGGTTTCTAAGCCTTATATCGATATCACCCTGCATATCATGAAGCAGTTTGGGGTCGATGTGATCAACAACGACTATCAAGAGTTTGTGATTCCTGCCGGTCAGCAATACATCGCTCCAGGTGATTTCTTGGTTGAAGGTGACGCGTCTTCTGCTTCTTACTTCTTGGCGGCGGCAGCCATCAAAGGCGGAGAAGTTAAAGTGACGGGTATCGGTAAAAACAGCATTCAAGGTGATATTCAATTTGCTGATGCGCTTGAAAAAATGGGTGCAGAAATTGAATGGGGTGATGACTACGTAATTTCACGTGTTGGTCAATTGAAAGGCATCGATATGGATTACAACCATATCCCTGATGCTGCAATGACCATCGCGACAACAGCGCTATTTGCCGAAGGCACTACTGCTATTCGTAACGTTTATAACTGGCGTGTAAAAGAAACAGACCGTTTGTCAGCTATGGCGACGGAATTACGTAAAGTTGGTGCGGAAGTGGAAGAAGGGGAAGACTACATCATTGTCAAACCTGTCTCTCAGTTAAAGCATGCTGCAATTGATACTTACGATGATCATCGAATGGCGATGTGTTTTTCTCTGGTGGCACTTAGTGATACGCCTGTGACGATTAACGATCCAAAGTGTACGTCGAAAACATTCCCTGACTACTTCGACAAACTTAAGGCTTTAAGCTGCTAAATATTCTGACCTGAAACAGGAAAGCCAGAGCGAATAACACTCTGGCTTTTTTGTTTTCCGCTACTATTTAACCAGCGTAAATTCCTTGGAAAGGTGATGCGCTAAGTATTTGAACATATTGAATACTGCAGTCGTATTTGAAGTTGGTAAACCTTTGTCATCAAGGAAGTATTCACCTTTAAAAACTAAAACACCTTCTTTTTCTTCTACGCTTGTTGCTCGCATCCCTTCGATGTAATCATCGTGTTCTTGGATGATTTGGTTAGCGATCAAAAGAAGGTCGAACTCTTCGATAAACGTTCTATCAGACATACTTTTTCTACCATTCATTTCAGTTGAGAACGCTGAGTATACCTACAACTAAAATGGGTTTGCATGATTAATTCAGTCAATCGTTCACTTAGCCTAAACAGATCAATTTTTAGAGTGTAAGTATGATTAGTTGGAGGATATGACAGAGCCACTGAACGAAACTATTTTGTGATGCGTAACAAAATTTATTGCATTGGATTAGCGGATGCTAAGTTTGCCTGTTTAGATATGCCGCTCAATACCTTTCAGAACCCTGTCTCTTTGAAGTATAAAGACGATGAATTGTCAACCAATCGGATCTGAATTTCAAAAAAGCAGTTGATCTTCTTTTCATCTCGCACAATAGTAAAAAAAGAAGCAATGAAATAGAACATTATGCGGGTGGCCTTTAAAGAGGGTTTCTACCCGCATTATTATGAAGGACGTTAGAGTCAGTTATGGGTAAATCACTCGTTATAGTGGAGTCACCAGCCAAGGCAAAGACGATAAATAAGTATCTTGGTAAAGACTTTATTGTTAAGTCTAGTGTTGGTCATGTGCGTGATCTGCCTACGGCCGGTCAAAGCACTGGTGAGAAAAAAGCCGCAGCCATCTCAACAAAAGGGATGAGTCCGGAAGAGAAAGCGCGCGTTAAAAAAGAGAAAGACCGCAAAGCGTTGATCAAAAAAATGGGGATTAACCCATATCATGACTGGGAAGCGAATTACCAAATCCTTCCAGGCAAAGAAAAAGTTGTCAACGAACTACAAAAACTCGCCAAAGACGCAGATTGCGTTTATCTCGCAACCGACTTGGACCGCGAAGGGGAAGCAATCGCATGGCACCTTCGTGAGATCATCGGTGGCGATGAAGAGCGATACAAACGTGTAGTTTTTAACGAAATTACGAAAAACGCGATCCAACAAGCTTTCCAGACACCTGGTGAGCTGAACATGGATGGTGTTAATGCCCAACAAGCGCGTCGCTTCATGGACCGTGTCGTTGGTTTTATGGTTTCACCTTTACTTTGGAAGAAAGTGGCTCGTGGTTTATCTGCTGGTCGCGTGCAGTCTGTTGCGGTGAAACTATTAGTTGAGCGTGAGCGTGAGATTAACGCGTTTGTACCAGAAGAGTTCTGGGATATTCATGCGAATACGAAAACGAAAGACAAAGCGGACTTTAAACTACTTGTTGCTCAGAAAGATGGTTCTGCGTTTAAGCCAGTTAATGAGGCAGAAACCAAAGCAGCGATGTCTGTGCTTGAGAATGCAAGTTACGAAGTATGTAAGCGTGAAGATCGCCCGACGAAGAGCAAGCCTTCAGCACCTTACATCACCTCTACGCTTCAACAGGCAGCGAGTACACGTCTTGGCTACGGCGTGAAAAAGACCATGATGCTAGCTCAGCGCCTCTATGAGGCCGGTTACATCACTTATATGCGTACGGACTCGACTAACCTAAGTGCCGAGGCTGTGGACGCTGTACGTGACTTTATTGGTTCTGAGTTTGGTGATAAGTACTTACCAGCGAAACCGCTGACGTATGGCAGTAAAGAAGGGGCACAGGAAGCGCACGAAGCGATCCGTCCTTCAAATGTGGGTGTTAAAGCGAAAGACCTGCAAGGTGTCGATGCTGATGCGCACAAACTTTACGCTTTGATTTGGAATCAGTTTGTCGCGTGTCAAATGACGCCAGCAGAATACGATTCAACAACCATCAGTGTAAAAGCGGCAGAATACACGCTTAAAGCGAAAGGCCGTATCCTTAAATTTGACGGCTGGACTCGTGTACAACGTCCAATGGGCAAAAACGAGGATACAATCCTTCCTGCGGTACAACTTGGCGATAAGCTAAGCTTAGAGTCACTTGACCCTAAACAGCACTTTACAAAGCCACCTGCGCGCTACACTGAAGCAGCACTGGTTAAAGAGCTGGAGAAACGAGGCATTGGTCGTCCGTCGACTTACGCATCGATCATTTCTACGATTCAAGATCGTGGTTACGTGAAAGTTGATCAGCGCCGTTTCTACGCTGAAAAAATGGGTGAAATTGTTACTGACCGCCTTGATGACAGCTTTAACGATTTGATGAACTACGACTTTACTGCGCGTATGGAACAGAAATTGGACCAAATCGCTGAAGGTGAAGTGAACTGGAAAGCTGTGTTAGACAGCTTCTTTGCTGATTTTACTGGCGATCTTGAAAAAGCGGAGCTGGATGAGTCAGAAGGCGGTATGAAGTTAAACCACATCGTCATGACGGATATCGAGTGTCCGACGTGTAGCCGTCCAATGGGTATCCGTACTGCTTCGACAGGTGTGTTCTTAGGCTGTTCTGGTTACGCGTTACCACCAAAAGAGCGTTGTAAGACAACCATCAACTTGGGTGACGAAGAAGGTATTATTAACGTTCTAGAAGAAGACGTTGAAACGGCCGCGCTTCGTGCTAAAAAGCGTTGTCCGATCTGTGAAACGGCGATGGATGCATACCTGATTGATGACAAGCGTAAGATGCATGTTTGTGGTAATAACCCGAATTGTGAAGGCTACCTTGTTGAATACGGTGAGTTCAAAGTCAAAGGCTATGATGGTCCAGTTGTTGAATGTGACAAATGTGGCTCAGATATGGTGCTTAAGAACGGTCGCTTTGGTAAATACATGGACTGTACGAGTGAAACGTGTAAGAACACTCGTAAGATTCTGAAGAATGGCGAAGTCGCGCCACCGAAAGAAGATCCTGTTCATTTCCCCGAGTTACCATGTGAAAACTCAGATGCGTATTTCGTACTTCGTGATGGTGCTTCAGGTCTATTTATGGCGGCAAGCAACTTCCCGAAATCGCGCGAGACACGTGCTCCTTTGGTTGCTGAACTGGCACGTTTTGAAGAGCGTTTACCTGAGAAGTTCAAATACCTAGCGACCGCACCGCAAGAAGATCCTGATGGTCGTCCTGCAGTTGTACGCTTTAGTCGCAAAACAAAAGAGAACTACGTTCGTTCGGAAGAGAACGGCAAACCATCTGGTTGGACAGCGCTCTTTGTTGAAGGTAAGTGGGAAGTCACAGATAAGCGTAAAAAAGCGAAAGCATAAAAATGCACCATTAAGGTAATGTAAAAAGGCAGCGATATCGCTGCCTTTTTTGCGTAGGGGCCGACAGTTTTCCCCTGCGCATTCTTCCTATAATCGACCTTTCCTCACTTTAACAAGCACCATTGTCGCTAGAAAACACCAGAGTCACGATTTATTAGTAGCGAACGTATTTTTTATGTAAAAAACATTCGTCGTAACTTTCATTTTGCGTTCATATATTTGTTATATATTAAGCTCAAAAAGTCGGTCGTGTAGTGAATCCGTTCGTAAATTGTTTTCATAATGTAATCGTTTGCTTTTGCGTGTGTGATCTAGATATCGTCTTGAGTAAGCAAGAACTGTATGGAACACAGAATGGCGTATTAAAAATTGTAATTTAGAACCTGCTTAGATAATTTATTACAAGAATTAGTGCAACTGTGTGCATTTTGCGTCGAAAAATAAGAAAAGAGTGGACGTTGCATACTGGAAGTGCCGTAGCTTTTTTATCGTGTTGTAAGAGTTCAAAGAAACTCCTGATACGGTTACTAAATGTATTCGCTTGACTCCCCGAGTATGACTCATTCAAGCGAGTACCAAATCCAAGCTATAACGATATGGAGAACAACAAATGGCTGGTGTTTTGGGAATGATTCTTGCTGGCGGTGAAGGCTCTCGTTTGAGACCTTTAACAGAATCTCGTAGTAAACCTTCGGTACCGTTTGGTGGTAGCTATCGATTGATCGATTTTGCTCTAAACAATTTTGTAAATGCGGATTTAATGCGCATTTACGTCCTCACCCAATTTAAATCTCAATCTTTGTTCCATCATTTAAAAAAGGGCTGGAACATTAATGGCATCACTGACCGCTTTATCGATCCTATTCCTGCTCAAATGCGCACTGGTAAGCGTTGGTACGAAGGAACGGCAGACGCGATCTATCAAAATCTCCGTTTTATGGAATTAGAGGAACCAGAGCAAGTTTGTATTTTTGGCTCTGACCATATCTATAAGATGGATATCAAACAAATGCTGAACTTCCATTCAGAAAAGCAGGCTTCTCTGACGGTATCTGCATTGCGTATGCCACTAAAAGAGGCGTCGCAATTTGGGGTTATCGAAGTGGACAGTGAAGGTCGCATGATAGGCTTTGAAGAGAAACCAGCAAACCCGAAGTCAATTCCTGGCGATCCTGATTACGCTTTAGTTTCAATGGGTAACTACGTTTTTGAGGCTCAGGTGTTATTCTCTGAGTTGGTTGAAGATGCGGATAATGAAGCTTCATCACATGATTTTGGGAAGGACATTATTCCTAAGATGTTCCCTCGAGGTGACGTGTTCGTGTATGACTTCAGTACTAACAAAATCAGCGGTGAAAGAGAAGAGGTGTACTGGCGTGACGTGGGAACCATTGATGCGTACTGGGAAGCGCACATGGATCTGCTAGAAAAAGACGCACCGTTTTCACTATATAACCGTAAATGGCCGCTGCATACTTATTATCCTCCATTGCCGCCAGCGACATTTACAGACTCTGATAATGGCCGTGTTCAGATCATCGACAGTTTGGTATGTAATGGCAGTTACGTCAGAGGCTCAAGAATAGAAAAGTCGGTGCTTGGGTTCCGCAGTAATATTGCATCTGCTTGCGATATCAGCGAATGTATCCTTCTTGGTGACGTGAAAATTGGCGAAGGCTGTGTTTTACGTCGTGTGATTGTCGATAAGGATGCCGATATTGCCCCTGGTACTCAGATTGGTGTGAATCTTCAAGAAGATAAAAAACACTTCCACGTGTCTGAGGAGGGCATTGTTGTTATTCCGAAAGGAGCTCGAGTTGGCTACTAACAACTTATCTATTCTGTTTGTAGCTTCTGAGGTCGAAGGTCTCATTAAAAGTGGTGGCTTGGCAGACGTTGCCAAGGCACTACCGGAAGCCCTTCAAAACCTACAGCAAGACGTAAGAATTACCATCCCTGCGTACAGCAGTATTGATAAACTCGTTGACGCAGAAGTTGTATTAGAAACAGAACTAACATCATGGCCGCATACGGAGTATCGAGTTCTGCGGCTCATGCTAGGTCAAAATCCTGTTTATCTGATTGATTGTCAGCCGTATTTCAATCGACCATCGATGTATGCGGAGAACAACCAAGCGTATACCGATAACGGTGAGCGCTTTGCGTTTTTTAGTGCAGCGTGTTTAGACATGTTGCCGAAGCTTGCTTTTCAGCCAGATATCATACACGCGAACGATTGGCACACTGGTCTTGTTCCATTTTTGCTCAAGCACAGGTATGGCAATGATCCGTTTTTTGCTCATACTAAAAGTGTCATTTCTATACATAATGCGGTTTTTAAAGGCGTATTTAGTTATGAAGACGTGCAGTGCTTGCCAGAGTTTCATTGTCGAAACGTTCCCGATGCTGCGGTGAGTGCAACGCATATTACTATGCTTAAAGCTGGTGTAATGAATGCCGATAAGATAAACGCGGTCAGCCCTACGTACGCAGAGGAACTCAAAACAGAGCTTGGCAGTCATGGAATGGCTTGGGAGTTTCAGCAACGCGCGCAGGACTTAGTTGGTATTTTGAACGGTTGTGATTACAGTGCTTGGAACCCGGAAACGGATACTTACTTGCCAGTTAATTACTGCGCTGACCAACAAAGTATGACGCAAGGCAAGAAAGCGTGTAAACAAGCATTACAACTGCGGCTAAATTTGCCTGAAAAAGATGTAGCCATGTTCGGTATGGTTTGTCGGTTGACCCAGCAAAAAGGTGTGCATTACTTGTTGCCTGCTTTGGCCGATTTTTTGAAGCACGATGTTCAACTAGTTGTCGTTGGGACCGGAGACCCTGTACTAGCCGCTCAGCTAGAAGAGGTTGCTGCACAGTTTTCTAGTAAATTTGTCTTCGTAGAAGCTTATGATAATGAACTTGCGCATATCGTTGAAGCGGGTTCTGATTTCTTTCTGATGCCTTCTGAGTTTGAACCATGTGGTTTAAACCAAATCTATAGTATGGCTTATGGGACATTACCGATAGTACGTGGTGTCGGTGGTTTAAAAGACAGCGTCAACGATTATGATGTGAACCCTTCTGAAGCGACGGGGTTTGTCTTTTTTGAACCGACACCGCAGGCATTGTTGTTAACGATGCTAAGGGCACTGTTGCTCTATGCTCAAAACGAACCTGAAGTGAATAAAGTACAGTTGCACGCGATGCAACAAGATTTTTGTTGGCAAAAGGCCGCAGAAGCTTATTTGCAACTTTACAATTCGGCGTTAAATTGACTTAAAATTGTAACGAAAGGCACCGAATGAGGTGCCTTTATTATCTTGAGTAAGGGGAGTGTGATAGGATGGCTTTTTACTCAATAGCACGACCTTTTTGATACTTGAATATGACCCAGCCGCTACTTTTTCATAAAACCTATTTGCACCCTACTAGTCATGAGTGGGTTGTATTTGTGCATGGTGCTGGCGGTAGCTCTTCTATCTGGTTCAAGCAAATCAAAGCTTACAAGCAACATTTTAACTTATTGCTGATCGATTTAAGAGGTCATGGAAAGTCAAATCAGTTACTTAAAGAGCTCATTGCCAGCCGTTATACCTTTACGGAAGTTACCCAAGATATTTTGAAAGTATTGGACCATTTAAAGATCCAATCCGCTCATTTTGTCGGTATGTCGCTTGGTACCATTATTGTTCGAAACCTTGCTGAATTATCAGCAGAGCGCGTGCGTTCAATGGTGCTCGGTGGCGCTGTCACAAGGCTCAATACTCGTTCTCAAATATTGGTTAAATTAGGTAATTTTTGTAAGCACATTCTGCCGTACATGTGGCTCTACAAACTTTTTGCGTACATTGTTATGCCACAGAGAAGCCAGCGAGAGTCTCGCCATCTTTTTATTCGTGAGGCCAAGAAGCTTTGCCAAAAAGAATTTAAACGTTGGTTTATTCTTGCTGCTGATGTAAATCCTTTAATGAAGTATTTTAAAGATCGAGAGTTACCCATTCCCACACTCTATTTAATGGGCGATAGAGATTACATGTTTATTAAGCCTGTTAAAGAAATGGTTGCGGCGCATAAGCTTAGTGTTTTACGAGAGATCCCCAACTGTGGTCATGTTTGTAATGTTGAGCGCCCTGAAGATTTCAATCAACATTCCATCGAATTTATTAAGCAGCAAACGGTTTCTGCATAGCGCTGAATAAATCGATTGAGTAGGAGTAGGGGAGTTATTAAGGCTCCCCTATTTGATGTCCACATTGCCAACAAGCACCAAACTGCCCCTCGTTTACCTCATGGCACTTCGGGCACTGCCAATCTTGATACTCATTTCCATCGGATTGTTTGCGGTAGGCTTGTACTATTCCTTCTGCTTTTACTTGTTGTTTGGCGTCAAAAAGCCAGACATAAGGATCGGTATCATCACTAAACGGCAGCTCTCCTTTTAAACCGAAAATACCTTCTCCGCGGACTTCACAATAGACTTGCTCGGTTTTCAATAATTCGCACACGATATGCGCTTCTGCTGGGTTTTTAGCAATGAATATTTTCATTAAACACGTCCACTTACTAATTATGAGTTTTGCTGACTCGGTGTTGGCCTTACTTTATTCATAACCCATTTAGTGATGATTGGAAACAGCCCCAGTAATGCAAAAGAGGCCAATACCGCAGGTGAAACAATGCCTGACAGGCTTTCAATTGTGGCTAACTGAGTACCGGCGTTTAAGTAAACTGCAGTGCCTGGCAACATACCTACTTGGCTAGTAAGATAAAATCGACCTACAGACATTGGCGTTAAGCCCATCAACAAGTTGATAAGAAAGAAAGGAAATACCGGAATGAGGCGTAAGGAAAATAGATAAAATGCTCCGTCTTTCTCGACGCCTTGGTTAATTGCGATTAACTTATTGCCAAACTTGTTTTGTACCCAGTCACGCAGCAAATATCGGCTGCTTAAAAATGCTAGTGTTGCACCCATAGTACTGGCGAAAGAAACCAGTAATAAGCTCGTCCAAAAACCAAATAGAGCCGCACCAAGTAATGTAACCACAGCTGCCCCAGGAATAGAAAAAGCGGTAATTGCAATGTAGGCAAAAAAGTAAATAGCTGCCGAAAAAACAAAGTTCTGATCGATGTATGTGGTCAGCGCTTCTTGTTGGGCTTTTGCATTTTCCAACGTTAAATACTGACTAAAGTTAACGCCTAAAAAGATAATGATCGCGACCAGGATTAGGCCTAACATCAGTTTCTTATTCATATTTATGATTCCAATTTGGGATATATGTAATAAGACAGAAGGAAAGTCGAAAAAATTTCACAAAAAAACCGCAGATTAGACTGCGGTTTTACAAGATAGTTTTTAAGGCCGACTTTTATTGGAGGCCGTTCATCAACTCATCTCGGCGAGCTTGAGGTACAACGCTCCAATGAGTACCGTTAATAGCCCCTTCTAGTGCCCATAACAGCTCAATGTTGACGGTTGCAGAGTGCGTATCTCTTATCGCTTTATAAGCGTTAAGTGCACCTTCCTCTTCCAGTTTTTCTACTGACTCAATGCCTGCTTTTTTTAGCATGCGTTCAGTCGCCAGTCGTAAGTTAGGCAAATCTTTTAAGCGATTAGGCTTTGTAGTTGCTTGCTGTTCTTTTTCAAGCTTTGCCTTTTTCAACGATTGGTTAGCTACTTCGATTAAGCGTTCGCTAGACTCCCATAAATCGTTGGAAATTGCGTAGTACTTAGTAACGACTGGGAAGCCACGTTTTTTATAAACGTAAGGCTTTAGCCCTTGTTTCTCGAAGTCAGATGAAGTTTGTTGGTCTGCTCTTATATGAAGCTGATTATTTACAACTAGTGCAAACATTGTTTCATCAGCGAATAGTCCGAAGCCACCAAACATTGAGCGCGACTTGATATTACCAAGTGCCTCAAATAGCTTCATAGAGTCTTTGAGTATCGGTTTATCCATGTTTTGTTATCTCGGTGTAATTAATATTACGCCACCAAAAGTCAGGTCCGAGAGAGTAGCAAACATGCGCAAAAGCAATGTCATTACAGGGTAAAGTCATCGCTTGCACACTTGCCATCGGTAACCCCGCTACCTTCCATATAGTACTATGGTTCAGGCCGGAGGCTTTGCGTCCCACCCTTTCGAATGGTTTGCCCTGTGCGTGACAGAATGAGCATACTTCGTATATTGAATTAACATCACGGTTTAGCGTTAAAAGTGTGATTTCGGTTCAATAAAAATGATAGATTGAATGCTCTATTTTGCATATGGAAAGGTGCAAATTGGCCTTTGAAAAGGAGTTCTTAATATATATTACATTTATATAAAACAGGGAGTTAACGTTAGTCAATTGTTATTAGAGTGGTGTGAAGTATTAGAGAATGCTTAATTTTTCCAAAAAAATAAGCGCCCCTGTAGAGCGCTTATTTAACCGTGTTAAATACAGTGAAATTTAGTTCATTTTTTTCACAGTATTTCGAATTACAAGCTCAGGTTGCATTTCGAAAATTCGTTTTTCGTGTTCTTTATCTTTGATACGCTCAAGTAGAATTTCGAATGCATTTTTACCAACACGACGTTTAGGTTGGTGGATAGTCGTTAGCGGTGGAGAGAAGTATTCCGCAAGCTCGATGTTGTCGTAGCCGATCACTGAAATATCTTCAGGAATTTTGATCCCGTTTTGTTGCAAGCGGCTCATTAGGCCTAGAGCCATTGTGTCGTTAAAACAGAATACCGCCGTCGGGCGCTTGTCCATTGCGGTAATTTTATCTGCAACTAATACGGCCGTATCACATTCAAAGTTACCTTCAAGGATCCAGTCTTCATTTACAGCTAGGTTCGCTTCGCTCATTGCGCGACGGAAACCTGCAATGCGCTCTTGGCAAGCAAGCTTTTCAAAATGACCGCTTAGACAAGCGATATCCGTATGACCATTGTCAATCAGATGTTTGGTTGCAATGTAGCCACCTTCTTCTGAGTTATCCATGATCTTGTCTGCTTGTGAGCTCTCTGGGCCCCAATCCATGACCACTTTAGGAATGTCCGCATGACGGTCAAGCATCTCTTTTAGTTCTTCGGTTAAGTCAGAACACATCACTAGGATGCCATCAACGCGCTTTTCAGCCAGCATACGAATGTAATCGCGTTGTTTTTCGTAAATCCCGCCTGTGTTACATAAAATCAGAGTATAGCCTTGGCGGTAACAGTAGCTCTCAACGCCATCAATCACTTCTGAGAAAAATAGGTTAGTTGATTGAGTTACTAACATGCCAATCGTACGAGTTGAGTTGCATTTTAGGCTGCGTGCAACGGCACTTGGCGCGTAATTCAGCTCGTCAACGGCTTTCATTACTTTTTCTTGCGTTGCTTCTGCAACGAAACGCGTTTTATTGATAACGTGCGAAACTGTCGTAGTGGAAACGCCGGCTAAGCGAGCAACGTCTTTTATCGTGGCCATAAATGGTGTCCTGTATCGAGCTACTGAAATATGTCGTATTGGATGTACCTGATGCTCTAATGGTTTCACACCTAGCAATATAAAATTGGCGCTAAGTGTCTCGGCAGCGGTTGATCCAAGTGCGACAAAAGGGTACGTAGCAGCATCGGTCGATGAATTTTATCTTTTTTCTATCTGATGAGAAATTGCCATCAACCTGTTAAGAAAACACAAAAACCGCTATATTTCAGCGGTTTACATATAAATCATATTTAATCGTTTGCGCTCACATTTTAGCCCTATGTGGACTGACTAGCAATGTTTTCAGCAAGAGATTTGTGTATTTGAAGTCACATTTTGACTGCTAAATAACCAAGCGTCTTTGCGCTAAGTTAAGGCAAACGAATATTATACCCAAGTTACTTACAATTGGTCACTTTCAGGCATACAGGAAGCCCGATAGGCAGGCTCCCTAAAAATAGGCGGCAATTATTCACCAAGAAGGTAGGCGCTGTCTAGTTTACAAAATGCAACTAATAGTTTCGCGACACTCGAGTAAAATCCAAATTCGTCGAATTTTTTACATTTGTCTGAAAACTGAGGTAACCAAGACATCAATTGTTGCTGGATAAAGTCGTTTTGTTTAACGAAGGCTTCTTCCATGTGTTTTTCTTGTTCAAGCTCGTTTGAGCGGATAATCATGTTCCCGAGAAAGTCGAGCTCAACGGCTAAGTGATCCGCAGGTTCCTTTAGGTTTTCGTCTACTTGAACGCCAAATTCAGCCATCAACTTTTCCATTTCCTCAGCTGGCTTGTCATTCAGTAAACCTGATTCACCAATGTACATGGATGCGTAAGGAAGAGCGCCGTATTTTTCTGTCTTCAAAAACAGTTCACAAAAGTCAGCTGCAAGCTCTAGTTGTGCATCTTCACGATCTTGTAACCGATTCAATGCATCAACTAGGCTATCAACGGCTGGTTTTAGCGACTCATTTTCACCTAAACCTGCGAGAAAACTGCGAATTTCAACACTGTGATAGGCTTCCAATTCTTTCTCTGTTAGTTCTTTTGCGAACAAGCTCGAAAACCACCAGTAAATTTCAGCGCGTTTTTCATTAAAAGCTTTCACTTCTTGCATTTTGGGCTCCTGAATGATGCTTCAAGTCATGCATCACAAAGTCAATTAGGGATATCCCCTAAGTGTAATCAATTAAAATGAATAGCAGTAACTATAATTGTTATGTTTTATGGTCAAAAATGACCGTTTATTAATAGCAATGGGCAAGCTTGTTTTGAATCAATAAAAACGCTAAATCTTGCGTTTTAATGTATCTATGACTAGAAATGTTACTAGTTATGAATAGAATACGTCTTGGATAATAAGAAGACAGAAAAGTGGTGTAAATGAGCTATCACGTATTAGTCGTAGAAGATGATGTTGTAACTCGTAGTAAGCTTGCGGGATATTTCCAAAATGAGGGCTACCAAGTCAGCGAAGCAGAGAGTGGCGCAGAAATGCGTGAAGTTTTGCAAGCGGGCGATGTAGACCTGATCATGCTGGATATTAACCTGCCTGGTGAAGACGGCCTGATGCTTACTCGTGAGTTACGTAGCCAATCGGATATTGGTATCATATTAGTAACAGGACGCACGGATAGCATTGATAAAATCGTAGGCCTAGAAATGGGTGCTGACGATTATGTGACAAAACCTTTTGAACTGAGAGAGCTGTTAGTTCGCGTTAAAAACTTGCTGTGGCGTATTTCAGCAGCGCGTAGTGGCAGCTCGAAAGCGAATGAAACCAGTGAAGAGCACATTGTGCGCTTTGGGGAGTGGACATTCGACATTCAACGTCGCGCACTTAGCCGCAACGGTGAGCCAGTAAAACTAACTAAAGCAGAGTATGAACTTTTGGTGGCATTATCGTCTTACCCTAACCAGGTGTTAAGTCGTGAGCGTATTTTGAACATGATTAGCCATCGAGTGGATGCGCCGAATGACCGCACCATTGATGTTCTTATTCGACGTATGCGCGCAAAAATGGAGTTCGATCCTAAGAACCCACAGATTTTTGTAACGGTGCACGGCGAAGGCTATATGTTTGCTGGTGACTAGTTTGAACATAACTCAGTAGTAAAAAGAAAAGGAGAGCTTCGGCTCTCCTTTTTTGTGGCTTCAAGATAATACTAGTTTGCTTCAACCATTGGTGTTTGGCCGACAGTATCACGCAACCTTTGCCAAATACTGCCCAAGTACTCATGCCAATAAAGCTCTGTTTGTTCTAAGTAACGCGCTTTAGGTGAGTATTTATCCCAAGGTTGACTTATCTCTCTAATAGCTAAGAAGTTGGTCGGGGCTGGGATTGGTTTAATGCCTGCTGCGTTGAACTCATACAATGCACGGCTCATGTGGCTCGCAGAAGTGACTAACACAATCTCCTTTTGTTGAACGAATGCAGCCGCTTGACGCGCCTCTTCCCACGTATCTTTCGCATCTTCTAATAAAATGATATCGGACTTCGCGACTCCCAACGCAAGGGCAACGTTCGCCATCATTCTCGCGTGGCTAATTTCAGATCCGCCAGCATAGCCGGATAAGATTAATTTCGCGCCTGGATACATTCTTAAAATACGAATGCCCTCAGTTAAGCGCATTAATGCTGCACGGCTTAACTGCGAGGTGGGTGGAATTTCGTCATCGATAACATGACCATTCCCTAAAACCATCACGTAGTCGATGGTGCCAGAAACTGGCAAAAAGGCTTTATGCTCTCGCTCTAACGGCATAAGAAGCTTGGTTGAAACAGGTTGGAAGGCAACAAGAAAAATGCCAACAAAAGAGAATAGAACAACGAAGCAGCCAGTTTTACGTTTTGTAGTAAAACTAATGAGAGCAAGACCCAACAAGCCTATCAGCAGCAATGCCGGAAGGGGCATAAGCATGGCTGACACTACTTTTTTCAGCTCAAACATACATAAATAGTCCGAAAAAACATCAATTGATAATAAAAATGAGGGTATCCCTCTTTATTCCTGCTTTCCTTGTGCCAGAATAGCGGCACAATCCGTTATGATAACTCAGCAGAAGTGACAGAAGACCGCAATTTCGACGATATCGCCCACAAATTTGCAAAAAATATTTACGGCTCCGATAAAGGGGAGATCCGCCAAATCATTGTGTGGGAAGATTTTCTAAAGATTCTAAGTGAATTAGATGCTGACCAGCAACCCCTAGAAGTGTTAGACGCTGGTGGTGGTTTGGCACAAATGTCGCAAAAGCTTGCTAAGCTCGGACATCGAATCGCTTTATGTGATCTATCTTCGGAAATGCTGCAGTTGGCTAAGCAGGATATTGAAAAAAACGGTTTGCTTGAGCAGTATCGCCTGATTCATTCGCCTGTCCAATCCATCGGTGAACATATGGATGTACAGGTCGATCTGGTTATGTTCCACGCTGTGATGGAGTGGCTGGTTGATCCTAAGGCCGCACTTGAAACAGTTCTAGAGCAAGTAAAACCGGGAGGCATCGCATCAGTCATGTTCTACAACCACCACGGTTTAGTCTATAAAAATGTGGTTTGTGGCAACATTCCTCATATTTTAGACGGCATGCCTCACCGGAAAAGATTTAAACTACAGCCACAGAAAGGCCTAAAACCCGAAGAGGTCTATCAATGGATAGAAGATTCTGGTTTTAGTATTTGTGGCAAATCTGGTATTCGTTCCTTCAGTGATTACATAGGCAATATGCAATACATGGGCGATTACGAGTTTGAAGATGTGTTGGCGCTAGAAAAACAACTTTGTCGACAAGAGCCATACCTCTCATTAGGCCGCTACATACACGTGTGGGCTAAGAAGAACGATAAACAGGAATAACGATGAGTGAGATGACTCTCAATGCTGCAGAGCAACCAATCGATGAGTTGGTTGGCTGGGTTAAGCAGCACGATTTCTCGTTGAACCTGACCACTGAGCGATTGGCATTTTTGATTGCTATCGCTGTACTAAGTAATGAAAGGTTCGATGAAGAATTGGGTGAAGGTGAATTGCACGACGCATTTGCCATCGTCACTCGACTTTTTGATGAGACCGGCGAAGCTTCGGCTTTCCGTGCGAACAATGCCATCAACGAGATGGTTAAGCAGCGTCTTATGAGCCGTTTTGTCAGTGAGATTACTGACGGAGCGAGCATTTACCGCTTGTCGCCATTAGCGATAGGAATTACCGACTACTACGTGCGTCATCGCGAGTTCTCGAAACTGCGTCTTTCTATCCAGCTATCGATGGTAGCGGATGAAATGGCAAAAGCGATTGAAGCTGCACAAAAGGGTGGCACTCCGGGCCACTGGAAGAAAAACGTTTACGGAATTTTGAAATATTCTGTAGGCGAGATCTTCGATCAAATCGACCTTAACCAACGTGTGATGGATGAGCAGCAACAGTCTGTTAAACAACAGATTGCTGATCTGCTTAACAAAGACTGGCGTGAAGCGATCAACAACTGTGAAGCGCTACTGTCAGAAACATCAAGCACGTTGCGTGAACTTCAAGATACGCTGCAAGCCGCCAGTGATGAACTGCAAACTCAGATCCTCGATATTCAAGAAATTGTTTACGGTGACCCTGAGCTGGAGTTTATCGAAGAAGCCTTGTTTGGTCTGCAAATGAAGCTGGACCGAATCACAAGCTGGGGCCAGCAAGCTATCGACCTTTGGATTGGTTACGACCGACACGTGCACAAGTTTATCCGTACTGCAATCGATATGGATAAGAATCGTGCGTTTAGCTCGCGTCTGCGTCAATCTGTCAAAGATTACTTCGATGCGCCTTGGTATCTGACTTATGCAGATGCGGAGAGGCTTTCCGACCTTCGTGATGAGGCCCTAGTACTGCGTGATGACGAGGTCACGGGTCAAGTTCCGATGGAAGTAGAATACGAAGAGTTTCAACAAGTCAATGATGAGTTGGCAGAGCGAATTGGTGACATGCTGAAAGCGCATAAAGATCAAGGCACACCAATCGATTTGAGTGTGGTACTGCGAGATTACCTTGCACAGCACCCTTACACTCATCATTTTGATTTAGCTCGCATTATCGTCGATCAAGCTGTACGTCTAGGGTATTCAGAATCGGATTACCAAGCGATTCAACCAGACTGGAAAGCAATCAACGAATTTGGGGCAAAGGTACAAGCGAATGTCATCGACCGATACTAATGAATACATGTCAGAGAATCTGGCAAAAGCAATTTCTAACCCTCTGTTCCCAGCGCTAGACAGCATGCTTCGAGCAGGGCGTCATATCTCAAGTGAAGATCTAGACAATCACGCGTTGTTGTCGGATTTCGAACTTGAGCTTTCTTCTTTCTACCAACGCTACAACACCGAATTGGTGAAAGCGCCAGAAGGTTTCTTCTACCTTCGTCCTCGTTCAACGTCTCTGATTGGCCGTAGTGTTCTTTCTGAACTGGATATGCTGGTGGGTAAGGTACTGTGTTTCCTTTATCTAAGCCCAGAGCGTCTTGCGCACGAAGGCATCTTCACTAACCAAGAGCTGTACGACGAACTGCTTGCTCTAGCAGATGAAAATAAGCTGATGAAGCTAGTGACGAACCGTGCTACCGGTTCTGACCTTGATAAAGAAAAGCTGTTTGAAAAAGTACGTACGTCACTTCGTCGTCTGCGTCGCCTAGGCATGATCATCAACATCGGTGAAACCGGTAAGTTCAGCATCAGTGAAGCGGTATTCCGCTTTGGTGCCGATGTACGTATTGGCGATGACATGCGTGAAGCGCAACTGCGTCTGATCCGTGATGGTGAAGCAGTAGTGCACACCAAAGAGCCAAGCCAAGGCAGCCTATTGTCTGAAGAAGATCAAGACGACCAAGCCCAAGAAGAAACGACAGAAGAGGGTGAAGCATGAGCATGATTGAACGCGGTAAATACCAATCGCTGACCATGGTCAACTGGAACGGCTTCTTTGCCCGTACGTTTGACATCGATGGTCTGGTCACCACGCTATCAGGTGGTAACGGTGCAGGTAAATCAACCACAATGGCGGCGTTCATCACCGCATTGATTCCTGACCAAACGCTACTGCACTTCCGTAACACCACAGAAGCAGGCAGCAGCCAATCGTCTCGCGACAAAGGTTTGTACGGTAAGCTACAGCCGGGCGCATGTTATGCGGCGCTAGATGTGGTGAACTCACGTAACCAACGCCTATTGTTCGCAGTAAAACTGCAGCAAGTTGCGGGTCGTGATAAGAAAGTAGACATCAAACCGTTTGTTATCCAAGGTCTTCCAAGCCATGTGAAACCAACAGATATCTTGGTTGAAAGCGTATCTGCGACTCAAGCTCGTGTACGTCAAATCAATGAAGTAAAAGAATCAATCGCAGAATTTGAAGGCGTTCAATTTAAAGCCTTCTCTTCTATCGTGGATTACCACGCACAAATGTTTGAATTCGGTGTGATTCCGAAGAAACTGCGTAACTCTGGTGACCGTTCTAAATTCTACCGCCTGATCGAAGCATCGCTTTACGGTGGTATCTCAAGTGCGATTACCCGTTCGCTACGTGACTACCTTCTGCCACAAAACGGCGGCGTGAAGAAAGCGTTCCAAGATATGGAATCGGCGCTGCGTGAAAACCGCATGACGCTAGAAGCGATCAAAACTACGCAAGCAGACCGTGACTTGTTCAAACACTTGATCACAGAGTCGACTAACTACGTGGCAGCGGACTATATGCGCCATGCTAACGAGCGTCGTAAAAAACTAGAACAGACATTGTCTTTGCGTTCAGAGTTATTTGGTTCTCGCGAGACCTTGATTGAGCAAAACAATCTGCTTAACCGCGTTCAAGAAGAGCTGGAACTGCTGATCGAATCAGAATCTTCTTTAGAGCAAGACTACCAAGCGGCTTCTGATCACTTGCAACTGGTGCAAAACGCGCTGCGTCAGCAAGAGAAGATCGAACGCTACCAAGAAGATCTTGAAGAGCTGAGCGAGCGTCTTGAAGAACAAATGATGGTAGTGGAAGAAGCGCAAGAACGCGTGATGATGGCTGAAGAGCAAGCTACCGTTGCAGAAGAAGAGGTGGATAGCCTTAAGACGCAACTTGCTGATTACCAGCAAGCTCTTGACGTTCAGCAAACTCGCGCCCTTCAATATCAACAAGCAGTTCAAGCGCTGGAGAAAGCGAAGAAGCTACTTGGCGATGACAGCCTAACGGCGGAATCGGCTCAAGCGCTTGTCTCTGAGCTTAAGAGCAAAGAATCAGAAAACACCAATGCGTTGCTATCGGTTAAGCACAAGCTGGACATGTCTTCTGCAGCGGCAGAGCAGTTTGAAACCGCGCTTAAACTAGTACAAAGCATCGTTGGTCAAGTTGAGCGCAAAGACGCGTCTGAACATGCGAAAACCGCAATTGCGAAAGCGCGTGAGTCACAACAAATTGCACAAAACGAACAACAATGGCGAGCACAACACCGTGATCTCGAACGCAGCCTTAACCAGCAGCGTCAAGCACGTGAACTGGTTGCTGAATACAAAAAGCAATATCACGTTGAACTAACCGATGAGGTTACGTTTGAACAAGAACGTGAACGTCATGCGACGCAAATCGAATCACTAGAGATAGCTCAAGAAGAAGTTCGTGATCAGCGTGGTGAACAGCGCCGTCTAGAGCAAAACGCGGTGGCAGAAATCAGTAAGCTTGAAGCAATAGCACCAGCTTGGATTGCGGCGAACGATGCGCTAGAGAAACTGAGAGAGCAGAGCGGTGAAGAGCTTGAGGATCGCCATGCGGTAATGAACCACATGCAAGTTGTCCTTGAACAAGAAAGGGAGCTGTCTTTAGCTAAAGATAAGCTTGCTGAGCGCCGTAGCCAGCTAGACGCTGAGATTGAGCGTCTTGCTTCTCCTGGTGGTTCAAATGACCCTCGCCTGAAAGGTTTGGCAGATACGCTGGGCGGTGTATTGCTGTCTGAGATCTACGATGACATCACGATTTATGACGCGCCTTACTTCAGTGCGATGTACGGTCCGGCTCGTCACGCTATCGTTGTTTCTGACTTGTCAGGCATCGAAGAAAAACTGGTAGAGCTAGACGACTGTCCAGAAGACTTGTACATCATTGAAGGTGACATCGATGCCTTTGATGACAGCTCGTTCGATGCAGAAGAGTTAGAGGGCGCGGTTTGCGTTCGTATGAACGATCGCCAAATGCGTTACTCTCGCTTGCCTGAGATCCCATTGTTTGGCCGTGCGGCACGTGAGCAGCGTCTAGAGTTGCTGCGTAACGAACGAGAAGAAGTGGTAGAGAAACACGCGAAAGCGGCGTTTGATTCTCAGAAAATGCAGCGCTTGTACCAAGCGTTTAACCTATTTGTGTCTAACCACATTCAGGTTGCTTTTGACGCCGATCCAGAACAAGCACTGGCAACTATTCGTGATAAGCGTAACCAAATTGCTCGCGTGTTGGCGGATCTGGATGCGAAAGAGCAACAACAACGTTCTCAGCTTCAAACCAGCAAGCAAGCGTTGTCTTCTCTGGACAAGCTAGCGTCACACATGGTGCTTGTTGAAGATGAGTCATTGCAAGCGCGTTTTGATGAGCTAGAAGAGAAAATCGCTCAGCTTGCAGAGGCAAAAAACTTCTTAAACAACCATGCAAAAGCCGTCACGCAATTAGAGAATATTGCGTCTGCGCTTGATGCTGACCCAGAGCAATTCGATGCACTAGAAGCAGAATACAAAGCGGCAGACGAGCGGCTACAAGATCTTAAGAAGCAAATCTTTGCACTCTCGGATCTCGTTGAACGTCGTCACTACTTCGCTTACTCAGATTCAGTAGACCTACTGAACAAGAGTAGCGAACTGAGTGAGCAGCTAAAAGCTAAACTGGTTCAAGCTGAACAAATGCGTACTCGCTCTCGTGAAGAGTTGAAGCAATCGCAAGGTCAAATGAACCAATACAACCAAGTATTGGCTTCTCTGAAGAGTTCACACCAAGCGAAACTGGAAACGGTTCAAGAGTTCAAACAAGAGCTTCAAGAGTTTGGCGTGAACGCTGACGAAGGTGCAGAAGAGCGCGCAATGCGTCGTCGTGACGAATTGCACGAGCGTCTACACACGTCTCGCAGCCGTAAGAGCGAATACGAGCGCACGATCACCTCTACTGAACTCGAGATGAAAGGCTTGGCGAAACGTCTGAAGAAAGTTCAGAAAGAATACGTTGAGCTGCGTACCTTTGTTGTTGCAGCGAAAGCCGGCTGGTGTTCAGTACTTCGTTTGGCGCGTGAGAACGATGTTGAGCGTCGTCTACACAAGCGTGAACTGGCTTACATGTCAGCGGATGAACTGCGTTCGATGTCGGATAAATCACTGGGTGCGCTGCGTCTAGCGGTTGCGAACAATGACGACCTGCGTGATGCGCTGCGTCTATCAGAAGACAATGCACGTCCAGAGCGTAAAGTTCTGTTCTACATCGCGGTTTACCAACATCTTCGCGAGCGCATTCGTCAGGATATCATCCGTACTGATGATCCAGTTGAAGCGATCGAAGAGATGGAAGTTGAGCTAGCGCGTCTAACGGAAGAGCTAACCCAACGTGAAAACCGCTTAGCGATCAGCTCTGAGTCAGTAGCGAGCATCATTAAGAAGACGATTCAGCGTGAGCAAAATCGTATTCGTATGCTGAACCAAGGCCTGTCGAATATTTCGTTCGGTCAGGTGAAGGGCGTACGTCTGAACGTGAAGATCCGCGAAAGTCACGAAGTGCTACTGAGCGGCCTAGCGACACAGCAAGAGCAGCATAAAGACCTGTTTGAATCGACTCGCTTTACCTTCTCTGAAGCAATGGCGAAACTGTTCCAACGCGTGAACCCACACATCGATATGGGTCAACGTTCACCTCAAGTTCTGGGTGAAGAGCTACTGGATTACCGTAACTACCTAGAGCTAAGTGTAGAAGTGAACCGTGGTACAGATGGTTGGCTACAGGCTGAGTCTGGCGCGCTATCAACAGGTGAAGCGATCGGTACCGGTCAGTCAATCCTTCTTATGGTTGTTCAAAGCTGGGAAGAAGAGTCTCGTCGTCTACGCAGCAAAGACATTGTGCCTTGTCGTCTGCTCTTCTTGGATGAAGCCGCGCGTCTGGATGCGAAATCGATCGCGACATTGTTCGAATTGTGTGACCGTCTGGATATGCAGCTTCTCATCGCGGCACCTGAAAACATCAGCCCAGAGAAAGGTACGACCTACAAACTGGTGCGTAAGGTGTTTAAAGACCACGAGCACGTACACGTAGTTGGTCTGCGTGGTTTTGGTCAAACGGATAAGCCTAAGACTGAAGCGCAAGAGATGATTGAAGAGTTTGAATCGTAAACTCCGAATCTAATAAAACGCCCGCAATGAACGCGGGCGTTTTTGTATCTGTTTGCGAGGCAGGCTTCGAACTACATAAGATAAGCCGAGACTGTAGGACGGCAGTCTCGGCTTATTAGCGGAACTTAATGAGGAAGCGACGTTTATTCCTCTGGAATATCGTCCCTGACTTCGATCATTTCAGCAAGCTCTTCAAGTGCTTGGACAGAAAGCTCAGACAAGCGTTGTAGGTGTTGGTCTAAGCTCTCTTGTTCTTCAAGCTCTGGTTCATCATTGTTTGTTTGTTTTATTAGCATTTCCCAACCTCTCAAGTTGAGTAAGGGGAGCTCTCATCATACTCAAAAGGCAAAGTAGAAAAGAAACGATCTATGTTGATTTTGTTAGCTCGATCATTGATTCAACTTATATATGAGAAGGATGTGTTTAATAAGGAGAGCAACTGCAAGGTTTTTGGATGCGGGAACAAAAACGCCAGTAATCATGACAATTACTGGCGAGTAATAACGAACATTATGTCGGAGGGTTAGAACAACGGCTTCACACCGAACTGCTCTGCCGCGTAAGCGACGCGTTCAATCGGTTTTGGATACTCAGCAGGTGTGCCAAGGCTCTCTATGTGTTTCAAACGAGGAAGCAAGCCTGCACCATTAGCGATTTGGATTGCCAGACCAGGGCGAGCGTTAAGCTCTAAAACCATAGGTCCTTCATCTTTATCCAGCACCATATCCGTACCCATGTATCCCAAACCTGTCATTTCCCAGGCACTTGACGCAAGCTCCAGCAAGCGCTCCCAATGCGGTACTTGAAGGGTCGAAAGGTCTTTACCTGTATCAGGGTGATGAGTAACTGGATGATCGAACTGCACCGCTCTGACGGCTTTACCTGTCGCGATGTCAATGCCTACTCCTACGGCACCTTGGTGAAGGTTTGCTTTGCCGTCGGAAGCCGCTGTAGAACAGCGCATCATCGCCATAACTGGATAACCTTTAAATACGATGATCCGAACATCTGGTACGCCTTCATAACTGAAGCCATCAAAACAGTCATCAAACTTGATTAAGTTTTCAACCACAGCAACGTCATTTTTACCACCAAGAGAGAAAAGGCCAGCAAGCGCATTACTAATGTGACGCTCGACCTCATCCCTACCAATTGTAGAGCCGGAGGGTTTGGTATATACCCCGTTTTTGTGAGACGTAACAACCAGAATGCCTTTACCGCCACTACCTTGTGCAGGTTTGATTACAAAACCAGGCCAGTTCTCAACCATTTTGTGGATAGTCTTAACTTCAGCTTGGTTGTGAATGACACCGATCAGGGCAGGAACTGTTGCTCCTGCTGCCTGTGCAATAATTTTGGTCTTTAGCTTGTCATCGACAAGTGGGTATTTAGAACGATCATTGTAACGGCCAATATAGCTGTGGTTACGCTTGTTCATCCCCATAATGCCTTTATGGCGAAGCTTAGACGGCGAAGTAAAACTTTCGAACATCGTTTAGTCCTCCGCTAGTGGTTTGAAGCGTCGTAGCTCAGTGAGGCGGTAACCTGTGTAAGTACCTAGTAATAGAATACCGGCCAGAACAATCAACTGTAGACCAATGAAGTTAAAGGTTAAGTGTTGAATGTATGAGTTCGTCATTGCAAGGTAAACTAATACCGCTGTCAGCAATGAACCACCACCTTGCAGAGCAACTTCCTTCGCACCTTCTTCTTCCCATAGGATTGACATACGTTCAATCGTCCAAGACAAGATGATCATAGGGAAGAAGGTAATTGTTAGGCCTTCTGTTAAGCCCATTTTAAACGCAACAACGGTGAACACCGAGATGATCATAATAACGGTAATAATGACCGCAGATATCCTTGCTACCAGCAATAAGTTCAACCTAGACAAATAGCTTCGAATAATCAGGCCTGTACCTACAATTAGCAAGAAACCGACAATACCCGTTAATAGTTGAGTTTGAACAAAAGCAACGGCAATCAACACAGGCATGAAGGTACCGGATGTTTTCAGGCCGATAATCACACGCAAGAACACAACGATCAGAGCACCAATAGGGATGAGCATGATGGTTTTGAACATCGCTTGCTCTTCCAAAGGTAGGCTATGAATTGAAATATTCAGTAATCCATCTGCTTCTATTTTGTTGTTTGTAGCTTGTTGTGGTGTCATTTCTTGCTTAATCATCGAGAAATGCACTTGGCTATTTTTACCACCAACAAGGTCAAGTAAGGATACGTTTGATTCATCCCACACTAACAAGTTGGGTTTCACTGCTTTTTGTTCGGATTTTGGCGAAAACAGTACCCAATCTTTACCTGACCAAACCTGAACCATTGGTTGAATTGTTTGGCGTCGACGACCATCTTCTAGTTCGATAACACCGACGGTTTTGCTCTGTATACCTGCGGTAAGCAAAATATTATGCAGTGCATCAGTACGGCTGAAATCGTTCAGTAGTAGCGACGAGTTTTGGCTATCTGGGTCATTAAGCGCTTTGATAAGCTCACGAGTAAACGTCACATTATCGGCTGAGCGACTCATCGCACGTTCGATAAGGGCATTTGCCGCTGCTGCTTGTGGTGCTGATAGCGTTGGTGGCGTAATGTCTTCCGTTGGCGGTAAAGGAGTGACTTTAGCCTGAGGGTCTACTAAGAACTGGGCTTTGTAGTATATGGTTTGTGGCCCTTGAGCTTGGCGAATTGACCATTCTGCACGACGGCCTGAATCGTCATTGATGTAGGAAACGCCATAACCTGATGAGGAAGCAGATTCACCGATAAGTGTGTAACCACTTTGTGTATGAGGTGCTGCAAGTGACGCTTTTACTTCGTTGCCGTTAGCATTGAACTCAATACGAGCTTCTACATCCCACACCTGGCGAGTTTCGCCTGGCGTCCAAGGCACGCCGTAGTTTTCATGCCTGAAAACACTCAGAGCAATGCCCGCAATCACCAATAAGATGATAGAAAGGTAAAACGGTATTTTTGACGTCATAATCTACCTTATTATTTTTTATCTTCGTCCGTTTGGATATAGGTACGACTTACATCGACAAGTGCTATGTCGCGCATAAATTCTCTACCCAGTAAAATAGGATGGTTCATATGTGAGCGATCTGCCAACGTAAATTGCGCTTTTTCATGAATTTTTCCAACGCGCACCCAAAGTTCTACCACAGCGCGGCGTTCTAACTCTTCACTGGTAACCTGGCGGATTTTGACGTAGCGAATGACAGGAGCTTCGATCCAAGTACTTTTCTCTTCTTCGGATTTACTGGTGTCTGCTAAGTGGAATCGGACCCATTTTTTGCCATTTCTTTCGAACTCTTCAATATCAACGGCATTTAAAGACGACGTCGCGGCACCAGTGTCGATACGTGCATCAAAAGTTTGCTTAATCGACTCTACAGTGACCTTTTCGATAGAGCCAAGGACAATATCGTGAGTTGGGGTTGGTTCCACAGGAGCGGGAGATTGGACAATAATCGGCTCTTTCGGTTTTTTTACTTCTGCCATTGCTTCATCGCGAAATGTAAGAAGTTCAACCTGTAGTTTATCGACTTGTTCTTCAAGGCTGTCGATATAGTCCGATTGGTTGCTGAGCTGTAGCTCTAGGTTGGTAATGCGATTATTGACATTCGCTTCTGAATTTTGAATCGCCGCTAACGTTTCTTGGTGGTACTGTTCGCCTTTGGTTAGTGAGCATCCAGATAGTAAGGCGAAGGCAACAATCGGGGTCAATCGTAATAACATTGAAAACCTTGGGATTGGATTAAGTTGTTTATTTTTTAGGAGTTTAGCTTATATCGATAAAGCCTCACAAGTAAGAATGTTTCTCTATTACTTATTGTTTGAGGAATAGTGATGAAAAGCCAAAAATCAAGGACATAAAAGCGCATCCTTATTTAGAGCGTACTTATATTTTGACGTGACAAATGTATTCAAAAAACAAACTCGCTCATTACGAGGAAAGAGGGTAATGTCTTAACTCGTAAAATGAGTTAAGACAATGTCAGGAATCTCAGCGAATTATGATTTGCGAGCGACAAGAACCGCGCGGCGAGGGGCAGGGTAGCCTTCTACAGTCTTGCTTGGGTCGTTCGGATCTAAGTAGTCAGGTAGAGAGTTATGCGTCATCCAATCTGTGGTACGTTGTTCATCTACGGATGTGATGTTTTCATCAACGATACGAACATCTTCAAAACCGACCAATTCTAACCACACTTTTAGGGCTTTTGCTGAAGGGAAGAAATAGACATTACGCATTTGCGCGTAACGAGAAGTCGGGACCAGTACTGCATTCTCATCACCTTCAATAACGAGTGTTTCCAATACGAGTTCACCACCAGATACCAATTGATCTTTTAGTTGCACTAAATGATCGAGAGGCGAGCGGCGATGGTAAAGCACGCCCATGCTGAATACCGTATCGAACGCTTCTAACTTAGGTAGCTGTTCAATGCCCAATGGCAATAGGTGCGCACGTTGGTCATCGCCCATTAGTTTACGAATTGCTTCGAACTGAATCAGGAACAGGTGAGATGGATCGATACCGACAGTTAAGCGTGCACCTTCGCCTAGCATGCGCCACATGTGGTAGCCGTTACCACAACCTACATCGAGTACGCTTCGATTCTTTAATGGTGAAATATGCGGAAGCACGCGGTCCCATTTCCAATCACTGCGCCACTCAGTATCAATATGGATGCCGTGTACGTGGTATGGGCCTTTGCGCCAAGGATGGAATGTACGAAGTAAGCTTTCTAGCTTTTTAAGTTCCCCTTGAGGCATGGGCTCATTGTTTGAAATCGTGACAGAATCAACAATGTCGATGTTGTCCGGTCTACCCGCTGGGATTTTGTTCAGGGCTTTCAACCAGCGACCAAAGTCACCGTGCTCTGCATTTTGCCAATCCGTTAGCTGTTGTGGAAGCACATTAAGCCAAGGTTGAAGACGGGTGTCTTGGGCAATCAATTGGTAGAAATTTGCAAAGTTAAACATAGTTAGTTAATCGCTGAGTTGATGGGTATAAATTATTAACAAAAGCCGAAATCGGTATGGTTCAGGCTTTGTATGCATGGTCTATTTAATCGCGAACATGGAGCCGAAGTTAAAGCATTGGAACCAAACATCGTAGCTAGAAAAGCCAATTTTAGCGAAACGCTCTTTATGCTCTTTCTTTGAATCTGGGCGCATTACATTTTCTATCGCGCTGCGCTTTTGGCTGATTTCTAGTTCGCTATAACCATTCGCACGTTTAAAGTCGTGGTGAAGGTCAATTAACAGTTCGTTCGACACTTCATCTTCGAAGACGAATTTCTCAGATAGAATCAAAATGCCGCCCGGACGAAGGCCAGCGTAAATTTTTTCGAGCAAGGAGTAACGATCTTCTGGAGAGAGGAATTGCAAAGTGAAGTTCAACACCACCACTGACGCGTTTTCAATTTCGATATTGCGAATGTCTGCTTCTACTACATCCACAGGAGTGTCACTGCGGTAAGCGTTGACGTGAAGTTTACAACGCTCAACCATCGCCGGAGAGTTGTCCACTGCGATGATTTGGCAACCTTCTTGTTTGATATGGCGACGCATAGACAATGTTGCAGCACCCAAAGAACAGCCAAGGTCATAGATGTTTGAGTGAGGTTTTACAAAACGCTCTGCCAGCATACCGATTGCAGAAATGATATTGCTGTAACCCGGTACCGATCGTTGAATCATGTCAGGAAATACTTCCGCTACGCGTTCATCGAACGTGAAATCCCCAATTTTATCGATTGGAGCCGAAAAAATAGTATCTGGATTGCTCTTAGGGTTCATAACTAAGTCTCTGCATACAAGCCGCCTGAAAATGTCAGGCACCAAAAAAGGCGCGTATTTTATGGGAATTTCGCGCCTCTGTCATGTGTTGCGTTAGAACATCTGTAACTGCGAGTTACCATCGTCAGCTGGGAAAGGCGCTAACTCAGGGAGCGTGATACGCTTTTGTATGTCTTTATATAGGTTTGCAGCCAACTCTGGCGCAATTATATTGTCTGCAGTATGGATCATGACATATGGCTGCTTACCTTCGGCAATCCATTGTGGCAACTTGCTGAGCCATGGTTTAAAAAACTCGTAGTTTTGCTGTTCTTCTGGATGACCAATAAAGCGAATCAAAGGATGTGAAGCGGTAGCAATGGCGTGAACAGGGACTCGTGGTTTTTTCATTTGTGCATCAATAATCGCCTCATTGTCGGGCTTAGCGGCAAAGACTGGGCGGCTATCCATAATAATGCGGTCAATATTATTCTCTACTAACCATTGGTTAAGTGCTCGCTCTTCTTCGCCTTTGGAGAAAAATGCCATATGGCGAACCTCAACACCGAGAGGGAAGTTAGGTGGAAAGCTCGCACAGAACTTTTTCAGTCGAACAAGGTGTTCAGGACCAAATGCGGCTGGCAATTGAATTGTCCATTGGCCCACACGGTCATGCAAAGGCTCCATGACTTTCATGAAGTCTCTCAGTTGTTCGCTGCAACCTCTTAGCATTTGCTCATGAGTGATGGCTTTAGGAAGTTTGAAAGTAAAGCGAAAATCATCGTGGGTTGCGGCTCTCCAGTTTTGCACTGTATTGAGCGTCGGTGTGGCATAAAATGTCGTGTTGCCTTCCACGGTATGAAACACTTGCGCATACCTTTCTAAACGTTCAGCGGGCTTTGTCCCGCTGCCGTAAAAACTTTGTTGCCATTGGTTGTGTGACCACATTGTCAATCCAAGTCGAAGAGGTAAGTTATCCATTATTCTTTACTGCTTGCTACTCGTGTGAATACTTTACGAGAGTTTTGCTGAAATAGGTAATTTCACGCTATAATCCTCCCCAATTTTTTCGCTTTGGTGCGCTTTTGAACATTTGTTGTACTAAAAAGCACCAGTGAATGATAAAACACACGTAATTGTATGTTGAGTAGTCGATTTTCGTGGACATTCAGCGTATAACTGAATCTTTACTCTGCTTAGCAATGAGGCTGACAGAGCGTAGTTAACAACATTTGAGAGATTGGGAATTTCATTATGCGTACCCATTACTGTGGTCACCTGAACAAGTCCCTTGCAGGACAAACTGTAGAACTTTGCGGCTGGGTTAACCGTCGTCGTGATTTAGGCGGTCTTATTTTTATTGATATGCGAGATCGCGAAGGTATCGTTCAGGTAGTTGTTGATCCAGATATGGCGGATGCGTATGAAGTGGCGAACACACTTCGTAATGAATTCTGTATCAAACTAACGGGTGAAGTGCGCGTTCGCCCAGAGAGCCAAGCAAACAAAGACATGGCAACAGGTGAAGTCGAGATCCTTGCGAAAGGTCTTGAAATCATCAACCGTTCTGATGTTCTGCCTCTAGATTTCAACCAAAAGAACTCTGAAGAGCAACGCCTGAAGTACCGTTACCTAGATCTACGTCGTCCTGAAATGAGCGACCGCATCAAGCTACGTGCTAAAGCGTCTAGCTTTGTTCGTCGTTTCCTAGATGACAACGGCTTCCTAGACATCGAAACGCCAGTACTAACAAAAGCGACACCAGAAGGCGCTCGTGACTACCTAGTACCTAGCCGTGTTCACAAAGGTAGCTTCTACGCGCTTCCTCAGTCTCCACAGCTATTCAAACAGCTTCTAATGATGTCTGGTTTTGACCGTTACTACCAAATCGTTAAGTGTTTCCGTGATGAAGACTTGCGTGCTGACCGTCAACCAGAATTCACTCAGATCGATATCGAAACGTCATTCATGACGGCTGACCAAGTTCGTGCAACGACTGAGAAAATGGTTCGTGAAATGTGGCAAGAGCTACTAAACGTTGACCTAGGTGAATTCCCAGTAATGCCGTTCAGCGAAGCGATTCGTCGTTTCGGTTCGGACAAGCCAGACCTACGTAACCCACTGGAACTAGTAGACGTTGCTGACCTAGTGAAAGACGTTGAGTTCAAAGTATTCTCAGGTCCAGCAAACGACGAAAAAGGCCGCGTTGCCGTTATTCGCGTTCCAGGTGGTGCTTCTCTGACTCGTAAGCAAATTGATGGCTACGGTGAATTCGTTGGCATCTACGGTGCGAAAGGTCTAGCTTGGATGAAGGTTAACGACCGTGCAGCGGGCATTGAAGGTATCCAATCTCCAGTCGCTAAGTTCCTAAATGAAGACGTGATCAACGGCATTCTAGATCGTACTCAAGCGGAATCTGGTGACATTATCCTATTTGGCGCTGATAAAGCGGGCATCGTTGCAGAAGCAATGGGTGCGCTACGTTTGAAACTAGGTAAAGACCTAGAGCTAACGGATGAGTCTGCATGGGCTCCACTATGGGTTGTTGACTTCCCAATGTTCGAAGAAGATGACGAAGGCAACCTACACGCGATGCACCACCCATTCACATCGCCTCTAGGTGTGACTGCAGAAGAGCTAAAAGCAAACCCAGCTGCGGCAAATTCTAACGCTTACGATATGGTTCTAAATGGCTACGAAGTGGGCGGCGGCTCTGTTCGTATCCACAACGCAGATATGCAAGAAGCCGTATTTGATATTCTAGGCATCACACCTGAAGAGCAACAGCTTAAGTTCGGCTTCCTGCTTGATGCGCTGAAATTCGGTACGCCTCCACATGCTGGTCTTGCATTTGGTCTAGACCGTCTAGTAATGCTGCTATGTGGTACAGAGAACATCCGTGATGTTATCGCGTTCCCTAAAACAACAGCAGCGGCGTGTCTACTAACAGACGCACCAAGTATTGCGAACCCAGCAGCGCTAGAAGAGCTAGCAATCGCAGTAACTGCAGCGAAAGAAAAAGACGCAGAATAAGCGCACAACATTTGAAGAAAACTCCCGCAACTGCGGGAGTTTTTGTTTAAATAAACCCAAGAAACTTCCAAAGCAATTTCCCAAGCAACGCTTTTAGAACATGTTTTGTTATTAAGCGTCAAAATACATTAAAAGGTGAATTATGGCTGGTCATAGTAAATGGGCGAATATTCGTCACCGTAAAGCAGCGCAAGATGCGAAGCGCGGCAAAATCTTTACTAAATTAATTCGTGAAATCGTTGTTGCGGCAAAAGAGGGGGGCGGTGAGCTAGAAAATAACCCACGTTTGCGAGTAGCAATTGATAAAGCACTGTCTAACAACATGACACGTGACACTGTCAACCGCGCTGTCAGCCGAGGTGCTGGTGGTGAAGGCGACGACAACATGGAAACCGTGATCTATGAAGGTTATGGTCCAGGTGGTACGGCGGTCATGGTCGAATGTATGACGGATAACCGAAATCGTACGGTATCTGGCGTACGTCATGCATTCTCAAAGTCAGGCGGTAATCTGGGGACGGATGGTAGCGTCAACTATCTTTTCGACAAGAAAGGCGTGATTTCATATGGCCCAGGTTTAGATGAAGATGGGGTAATGGAAGTAGCATTAGAAAGTGGTGCTGATGACATTGAAACGGCAGAAGATGGCTCGATTGATGTCTACACGGCCCCAGGCGATTTTGGACTCGTAAAAGATGCTCTTGATGCCGCAGGGTTTGAGGCAGAGAACGCTGAGGTGTCGCTGATCCCATCTACGAAAGCAGATTTGGACGCGGATACTGCGCCAAAACTACTTCGTTTGATTGACGCTTTGGAAGATCTGGACGACGTTCAAGAGGTTTATCACAATGGTGATATCTCTGACGACGTTGCGGCTACGCTAGATTAAACTCAAGGTGTCGGGAGCGGTATTTGCTCCGAAGTTAGCAAGTAATAATAAAAAGACTGAGGCCGAATTAGGCCTCATTTTTAGGAACATTCATGTCAATTATTTTGGGCATTGACCCAGGTTCGCGCATTACCGGCTATGGGGTCATTCGTCAAAATGGACGCCACTTGCAATACCTTGGTAGTGGCTGCATTCGTACTTCAGAAAAAGAACTTCCGGGTCGGCTTAAACAGATTTATGCAGGCGTCACGGAAATCATTACCCAGTTTCAACCGGACGTTTTCGCGGTCGAGCAAGTGTTTATGGCCAAAAACGCGGATTCAGCGCTAAAACTTGGCCAAGCTCGTGGCAGTGCAATTGTTGCTGCGGTGAATGCGGAGTTGCCGGTATTTGAATACGCGGCTCGTCTTATTAAGCAAGCTGTCGTCGGCACTGGTGGCGCGGACAAAGCGCAAGTTCAGCATATGGTTCAGCAGATGCTTAAATTGCCCGCCAAGCCTCAAGCAGATGCAGCCGATGCTTTAGGTGTGGCGATTTGTCATGCCAATACTAACAAGACTCTCGTTGCGTTAGCGGGCAAAGCAACCAGTGCCAGAAAAGGGCGCTACCGTTAAAATTAACTGGATGTCTATCCAGTTCTTTATTATCCTGTCGCAAATTCATTTCCAAAGAGTATTTATAGTGATTGGACGTCTTCGTGGCATACTGATTGAAAAACAACCACCTGAAGTATTAATTGAAGTTAATGGCATTGGCTATGAAGTCCAGATGCCAATGAGCTGTTTTTACGAACTGCCAAATGTTGGCGAAGAAGCCATTATTTATACTCACTTTGTTGTCCGTGAAGATGCGCAATTGCTATACGGTTTCAACACAGTAAAAGAACGAGCACTTTTCCGTGAAGTGATCAAAGCCAATGGCGTTGGTCCTAAACTCGGTCTTGGTATTCTCTCTGGTATGACAGCAACGCAATTTGTTACTTGTGTGGAACATGAAGACGTTTCTACGCTGGTTAAGCTTCCAGGCGTTGGCAAGAAAACCGCAGAGCGATTGGTTGTTGAAATGAAAGACCGCTTGAAAGGGTGGGGCGCTGGCGATCTATTTACACCATTTACGGATGCTGCTCCTGCGGATTCTAGTGCGACATCCAACAACGCGGAAGAAGAGGCAATCAGTGCGCTTCTAGCTCTAGGTTACAAGCCGACTCAAGCGTCGAAAGTGGTATCTCAGATCGCTAAACCGGACATGAGCAGTGAGCAAATGATCCGTGAAGCTCTAAAATCAATGGTGTAACGCTGGTTGCACAGTGAACATTTGTTCAAGATAACTCATTCTCTAAGGTTAATGCCAATCGCTTAACGATGTTTTTTGTGTCATTCCAGCGAGCCTGGCGAGACTGGGAATCTAATAGCAGCACGCTGAGCGGTTAATGAAACAATTTGACCATAAATCGCTCGGATAGAAGATCCTGTATCACGCTCCTTCGTCGCTGTACAGGATGACGAGATATAGAAATATGCCACTTGCTGTTAAACGAGCGGCATTATTCTCTCAGGTAACCATTTTTCAAGGTAAAAAGATGATTGAAGCCGATCGTTTAATCGCGCCAGAAAACCCTGCCTTTCGTGATGAAGATGTCATTGATCGTGCTATTCGGCCAAAAAAATTAGCGGATTACCAAGGTCAGGACCATGTCCGTGACCAAATGGAGATCTTCATTAAAGCTGCTCAGTTACGTAGCGAAGCACTTGATCACCTTTTGATTTTTGGTCCCCCAGGTTTGGGTAAAACCACACTTGCGAATATCGTTGCCAATGAAATGGAAGTGAACATTCGCACTACTTCAGGCCCTGTACTTGAGAAAGCAGGCGATTTGGCCGCGCTGTTAACCAACCTTGAAGAAAACGATGTGTTGTTCATCGATGAGATTCACCGCTTGAGTCCGATGGTTGAAGAGGTGCTATATCCGGCGATGGAAGATTATCAACTGGATATTATGATCGGTGAAGGTCCGGCCGCTCGTTCTATTAAGATCGATTTACCACCGTTTACGTTAATTGGTGCGACGACCCGAGCGGGCTCTTTAACGTCACCATTGCGCGACCGCTTTGGTATTACTCAGCGCCTTGAGTTTTATAAGATAAAAGACCTCCAAGATATCGTGCAGCGAAGCGCGGATTGTTTAGGTTTATCAATGGAACCTGAAGGTGCATTGGAAGTGGCAAGACGTGCGCGTGGCACGCCACGTATTGCTAACCGTTTGCTACGCCGTGTTCGTGATTATGCGGAAGTAAAAGGCAATGGTCACATTTGTGCCGATGTTGCCGATAAGGCGTTGAATATGCTTGATGTGGACGCCGAAGGCTTCGATTACATGGACCGTAAGCTACTACTCGCGATTATGGAAAAATTTGGTGGTGGTCCGGTCGGGCTCGACAACATGGCAGCGGCGATAGGTGAAGAAAAGGACACTATTGAAGACGTTCTTGAGCCTTATCTTATTCAGCAAGGTTATTTACAACGCACTCCGCGTGGAAGAATCGCGACAGATCGTGCGTATTTGCATTTCGGAATTGAAAAATAAGATTCCCTCGCTGGGCCTTTGTTGCCCAGCGCTTCATTAAAGTTGACCAAACTCACATTTTTTGAATTTTTTCTCATACTGGTTTAGTAAGTAAAAAGCATTGATTGTTAACTCGATGTTTGCTTGCAACTGGTTAATTTCTCTCCTGATTACTCTCTCTTAACATCCGTATCCAATACTGGTTGATCTAGATCAATGTGATGGATTTTTGTGCAAATTCCGCGCATAAACATTGATGTATATCAAAGCGCGTTACGGCTATAAACCTTTTGAAACAATCTGTTTTTACAAGTAATATTAGCCCTAGCTATATTAGCTGATGCTTAACAATTAACTAACCAATGAAGCACATTTTTGCAACAATGAGTTGTGATAATTCAACATTTTTCAAGTGTAAATAACACCTGAATATGGATTGCAATATGTAGAGAGTGTCATTCAGCCGACACATAGGAGTTACCATGATTGACGTAGTTGATCTATCGCGGTTGCAGTTTGCACTGACAGCGATGTATCACTTCCTATTCGTACCATTGACCCTTGGTATGGCCTTCCTTCTGGCCATTATGGAATCGATGTACGTAATGACGAACAAGCAAATCTATAAGGACATGACCAAGTTCTGGGGTAAGCTATTCGGTATTAACTTTGCACTTGGTGTGGCGACAGGCCTTACCATGGAGTTCCAGTTTGGTACGAACTGGTCTTACTACTCCCACTATGTAGGTGATATCTTCGGTGCACCGCTAGCGATCGAAGCACTTGTCGCATTCTTCCTGGAGTCAACTTTTGTTGGTCTATTCTTCTTCGGGTGGGATCGTCTATCTAAACGCCAACACTTAGCGGTTACCTGGCTTGTGGCACTAGGCTCTAACTTCTCTGCTCTTTGGATTCTTATCGCAAACGGCTGGATGCAAAACCCAGTAGGCGCAGATTTCAACTTCGAAACCATGCGAATGGAAATGGTGAGCTTCTCTGAGGTTGTACTAAACCCAGTTGCACAGGTTAAGTTCGTGCATACGGTTGCTTCTGGTTACACTTGTGGCGCAATGTTTATTCTAGGCATCAGTTCATACTACCTATTAAAAGGTCGTGACATTGCGTTTGCTCGTCGTTCGTTTGCTATTGCTGCTTCTTTCGGTATTGCAGCTATCTTATCTACCATCGTTCTTGGTGACGAATCTGGCTACGAGCTTGGTGAAGTTCAAAAAGTGAAACTCGCTGCAATTGAAGCAGAGTGGCACACTGAACCTGCACCTGCCGCATTTACGTTATTTGGTGTTCCTAACCAGGAAACGATGCATACCGATTACGCAATTAAGATCCCTTACGTAATGGGTATTATCGCGACACGCTCTTTTGATGAGCAAGTAACAGGTCTTCGTGATTTACGTGATGAACACGTCGATCGTATTCGTGACGGCATGTACGCTTATGAACTTCTAGAGAAGCTTCGTGCGGGCGACAAGTCAGAAGAAAACATGACTGCGTTTGATGAAGTGAAAGGTGACCTAGGTTACGGTCTACTTCTAAAACGCTACACAGACAATGTTGTTGATGCAACAGAAGAGCAAATCCAAGCTGCTGCGGACGACTCAATCCCAACAGTATGGCCGCTATTCTGGTCATTCCGTATCATGGTTGCTTGTGGCTTCATCATGTTGTTTGTCTTTGGTGCGGCGTTTATCCAAACGTGTCGTCAGAAGATTGAACAGAAACAATGGATTCTAAAAGCTGCACTATTTAGCATTCCACTACCTTGGATTGCAATTGAAGCGGGTTGGTTCGTCGCTGAGTACGGCCGTCAACCTTGGGCTGTAGGTGAAATTTTACCAGTGCATGTTGCAGCTTCTGCACTAACTGCAGGTGAAATCTGGACTTCACTCTTCGCAATTCTGGCGCTATACACGGTATTCCTGATTGCAGAAGTTTACCTAATGTTGAAATTCGCTCGTAAAGGCCCAAGTAGCCTGAAAACGGGTCGCTACCACTTCGAGCAAAATGCTGACTCTGTTGAAGACAAAGTTAGTCGCCAAGTAGAAGCGTAAGGTAAGGAGATAACAAGATGTTTGATTACGAAATCTTGCGACTCATCTGGTGGGTACTAATCGGTGTTCTACTAGTTGGTTTTGCAGTAACAGACGGCTTCGATATGGGTGTAGGCGCGCTTGTACCTATCATCGGTAAAAACGACACGCAACGCCGTGTCATGATTAACTCAATTGCTCCTCACTGGGATGGTAACCAAGTTTGGCTTATCACTGCTGGTGGTGCACTGTTCGCTGCTTGGCCTTTGGTTTACGCAACGTCATTTTCAGGCTTCTACTTAGCGATGATTTTGACACTAGCAGCGCTATGGCTTCGTCCTCTGGGCCTAGACTACCGCTCTAAAATCGAAGATCCAAAATGGCGCAATACCTGGGATATCTGTATCTCAATCAGTGGTTTTGTTCCGCCAATCATCTTTGGTGTAGCGTTTGGTAACCTTCTACAAGGTGTACCATTCCAATTGAGTGAGTTCTTGATGCCAACATACCATGGCTCATTCTTTGGTCTACTAAACCCATTTGCACTGTTGTGTGGTCTAGTAAGCTTGTTCATGATTTTGATGCAAGGTTCTACTTGGCTACAAATGAAAACAACAGGCGAAGTGCATGTGCGTGCGCGCAACGTTGCTCAGTTGGCTGGTTTACTGACGGTTGCTGCGTTTGTAGCGGCTGGTTTCTGGATCCAAAATATCGATGGCTACGTCATTGTTGGCGGTATCGACACTAACGCTGCTTCTAACCCTCTAAACAAAGAGGTTATCCGTGAAGCTGGTGCGTGGATGAAGAACTTTGAAAACTACCCACTACTATGGGCTGCTCCTGTATTAGGTGTTGCAATGCCGCTTCTCGCTGTATTGGCATCTCGTCTTGAAAAATGTGCGATTTCGTTCATTACTTCAAGCTTGGGTGTTGCTGGTGTTATCTTTACTGCAGGTTTTGCGATGTTCCCATTCATCATGCCTTCAGACTTAATGCCAAGCCACAGCTTAACAATGTGGGATGCAACGTCATCTGAGCTGACTCTGAACCTAATGACAGGCGTTGCGTTTGTTATGGTGCCAATCATCCTTGGTTACACATCTTGGACTTACTACAAGATGTTTGGTCGCCTTGATGACCAGTACATTGAAGACAACAAAAACTCACTTTACTAAGGAGCATTTACTATGTGGTATTTCGCATGGATTCTAGGTGTACTACTTGCTTGTGCATTCGGTATCATCAACGCTCTTTGGCTAGAGCACTCAGAAATGATGGATAAAGACAGTGAGTAACCTCGCTGATAAGGTAGCGAAACTTCACGCACCAATGGATAAGACTCTGCTACGAGTCTTATCTCTCATCCTTGGCTTTATGCACGTAGGATTGGTGATGTGGGACCCTGAAGCTTACCATCAAGCAATTGGTGGTTTTAACTCAATCATCGCACCAGCACTGATTTGGTCTGTATGTTCAAGCATGGTGTATGGGGTGGGCTTCAAGCCAAGAAACTGGTACTGGCAAGTTTTGTTTAGTCCTTATTTCTCGTTAGCTATCTTAATTTATCTAACGGCACTTTATTTCATTTAGGCTGAAATATGCTGTAATAAAGTCGGTTACTAAATCATCGAATAAAAGCTAGGTATCTCGCCTAGCTTTTATTTTTTCTACAAATTTCAAAAATATTTCCTTAGCTCGGTACCAATTGCTGTCGCTTCAGTTATAGTAATTACTTTAAAGAATTGAATATATTGGTACTCCCTTGCAAGGCACATCAAATCTCTTTCACTGGCCGATCACCGTGTACTATGAAGACACTGATGCGGGCGGTGTTGTATATCATTCTAATTATCTAAAATTCTTTGAGCGCGCACGGACAGAGATGTTACGTGCTAAAGGCATTTCTCAACATGTGTTACTGGAACAAAATATCGGCTTTGTTGTCCGACACATGGATATCGATTTCAACCAAGGGGCTAGGCTGGACGAGCATCTGACAGTCGTAACCCGAGTGTCAGAAATAAAACGTGCTTCTCTGCAATTCTGTCAAGAGTTGGTCAATGATCAAGGCAAGATATTGTGCAAGGCCTCGGTTAAGGTAGCATGTATCGATAATAAGAAAATGAAACCAATAGCTATTCCAACCTTTATAAATTCGGAGCTAACAAATAGTGACTGCTGATATTTCCATTTTAGATCTCTTTCTTCAGGCCAGTCTGTTGGTAAAGCTTGTGATGCTGACGTTGCTTGGCATGTCAATTGTGTCATGGGCAATGATCATCAAGCGCAGCAAAGTGCTTTCTCAAGCATCAAAAAATGCAGAGCAGTTTGAAGACAAATTTTGGTCGGGTACTGATCTTTCTCAGCTTTACCAAAAAGTAAAAGCGCGTAAAGACGAAATTGAAGGCACAGAAGAAATCTTCTACGCAGGTTTTACAGAGTTTGCTCGCCTACGTAAGAGCAACGCAAATTCACCAGCTTACATCATGGAAGGCACTGGCCGCGCAATGCGCGTTGCTGTTTCTCGTGAAGTAGATGAGCTAGAAACAAGCTTACCGTTTTTGGCAACAGTCGGTTCTATAAGCCCTTATATCGGCCTATTTGGTACCGTTTGGGGCATCATGCACGCCTTTATTGCGCTGGGTGAAGTAAAGCAAGCTACGTTGTCTATGGTTGCACCGGGTATCGCCGAGGCACTTATCGCGACAGCGATGGGTCTATTTGCGGCTATTCCGGCAGTAATGGCGTACAACCGCCTAAGCAATAAAGTGAGTAAACTAGAGCACACTTACGCAACATTTTCTGAAGAATTCCACAGCATCCTTCATCGTCAAGCGATGGCTGGCCGAGACAGCGCGGATAAGGAATAAAGCATGGCGGGTTATCAACCTAAAAAGCGAAAAATGACAGCGGAGATCAACGTTGTTCCGTATATCGACGTAATGCTCGTACTGTTGATCATTTTTATGGCGACCGCTCCATTTGTGACTCAAGGCGTCGACGTTGATCTTCCGAAAACATCGACTGCAGAATCTATGCAAGACCTTGCTGGCGAGACTGACAGTAGCTTTATTATCATCGAAATTGATAGCGAGGGTAATTTAGGCCTAAGCGTCAATGATGAAGAAGTTCAGCGAGGTTTGTCGTTGCAAGATGTTATTGTGCGAGTGAAAGCGGAGCGAGAGGTTAAGCCGGATTCACCAGTTGCGGTAGGTGGCGACGCGGCAACACCATATGCCGATGTTGTTCTATTGCTGGATGAACTAAGTCGAGCTGGTATCCCTAAGGTAGGTCTAATGACCGATATCAGGGAATAGACATCAATTATCTATGAAAGATCACAAGAAGAAACCCAACCAATACACCAAACCGATAGCAATATCGGTTGGTTTGCATGCAATTCTAGTTGCAGCCCTGCTTTGGGGGACGGACTTCAATATGTCTAAACCAGAGCCTACAGGGCAAATGGTTCAAGCTGTTGTCATCGATCCAAAACTTGTGCAGCAACAAGCGAAAGAAATTCGCCAGCAACGCGAAAAGGCAGCGAAAAAAGAACAAGAGCGTCTTGATAAACTGAGACGCGAAGCTGAGCAGCTAGAAAAAAACCGCAAAGCTGAAGAAGAGCAAATTCGCAAGTTGAAAGAGCAGCAAGCGAAAGATGCTCAAGCGGCACGAGAAGCAGAAGCTGCGCGTAAGAAAAAAGAGCAAGAGCGCAAGCAGGAAGAAGAACGTGTTCGCAAAGAAAAAGAGCGAGCTGCTAAGCTAGAAAAAGAGCGCAAGGAAAAAGAAGAAGCCGTGCGTAAAGCTGAACAGCAGCGTTTAGCAAAAGAGGCGGCTATCGCAAAAGCTGAGCAAGAACGTTTAGCTCGTGAAAAAGCAGCAAAAGAAGCGGAAGAAAAAGCACGTCGTGAGCGTGAAGCAGCTGAAAAAGCTGAACAAGAGCGCATCGCAAAAGAGAAAGCGGCAAAAGAGGCAGCGGAGCGAGAGCGTAAAGCGAGAGAAGCAGCTGAGCGTGCCGAGCGTGAGCGTAAAGCTCAAGAAGCCGCGTTAGATGATATTTTTGCGGGTCTCGAGGATGAGGTCAGTAAAAACAGTGCTGCGCGCAATCAATTTATTGACGACGAACTTTCTCGTATGTCATCCATCTATACTCAAAATATTCAGCAAAAGCTGATTAAGGATGACTACTTGCTGGGAAAGGAGTGTAGGGTAAACATCAAATTGATTCCGACAGGAACTGATATGATGGTCTCTGGTGTTACCGTTTTGAGTGGTGATACTCGAGTATGTGCTGCGGCGAAGCGAGCAATAGCTCAGGTAGGGACGTTCCCTAAATCTTCAGAATCAGCGGTCAATGAAAGACTAAAAGACATCAACATAACTGTTGCTTTGGACTAAAAGGAATAAGACGTGATTAGACGCCTTTTACTAGGAATGTTTGTACTGTTTAGCAGTATGACAAATGTGGCGAATGCCGCATTAGAGTTGGTCATTACCGATGGTATTGATTCAGCACGACCAATTGCTGTTGTTCCGTTTAAGTGGGAGGGCACACAAGCGCTTCCAACGGATGTTTCTGCTGTTATCGCCTCGGATTTACAACGTAGTGGTAAATTCAGCCCAGTTCCAACGAGCAAAATGCCACAAACACCGTTCAGTGAATCAGAAGTTAATTTTGATGCTTGGACCAATTTAGGTGTGGATGCGCTATTGACTGGTTCAATCAAGCAAAACGACCAAGGTGACTACGTTATCAACTATCAACTTGTTGATATTGTGCGTGGTCAGTTAACAGGTGGGAAGAGTAAGGCGCTTGGTAGTGACGGTGAATTGGTTCTGTCAAAAGATCATGTGCTATTCAATAAAGTAGCCACTGTTCAAGGGCCTCGTATGCGTGAGTACGCTCACCGTATCTCTGATTTGGTGTATGAACAGTTAACTGGCGACCGTGGCGCTTTCATGACTCGTATCGCATATGTGGTAGTGAACGATAAAGACCGTTTCCCTTACCAACTTCGAGTCGCTGATTACGATGGCTACAATGAGCGTCTGGTTTTACGTTCTAAGCAACCATTAATGTCACCAGCGTGGTCACCAGATGGTAAAAAGCTTGCGTATGTTAGCTTCCAAAATGGCCAAGCAGAAATCTTCATCATGAACATCTACACCGGTGAACGTGAGAAAATTACTTCATACCCACGTCACAATGGTGCGCCAAGATTTTCGCCAGATGGCAATAAGTTAGCGATTGTTCTTTCTAAAACAGGCTCGCTTCATGTTTATACGTTTGACCTTAACACTCGTAAGCTGACGCAAATTACGCGTGGCAGATCAAATAATACGGAACCGTTCTGGCATCCGGATGGAAAATCGTTGATTTTCACATCGGATAGGGGTGGTAAACCACAGATTTATCAAGTAAATTTGGGCAGCGGTTCTATTGACCGTTTGACTTGGCAAGGCAGCCAAAATTTGGGTGGTCAGATTACTCCTGATGGGCGATTCCTAGTTATGGTGAACCGCAGCAACGCAGGATTTAATTTGGCGAAACAAGATTTGGAAACTGGTGCTCTTCAAGTCTTAACTAAGACCTTGCTTGATGAGTCTCCTAGTATTGCCCCAAACGGTGGCATGGTTGTGTATAGCTCGATTTACAACAAGAAAAACGTACTATCGATGGTGTCAATTGATGGTCGATTCAAAGCTAGATTACCGGCAACAAATGGGCGTGTTCGAGCGCCTGCATGGTCACCGTTTTTGTAGTAATAAGTTTGATTAATAAAGGAAAATAAGATGCAACTGAACAAGGTTCTAAAAGGGCTACTAATCGCGCTTCCTGTAATGGCTGTTACAGCGTGTAGTTCAAGCGACGACGCTGCTTCTAACACTGGTGCAGCAACAAACAACAATGGCGCAGTGGAAACAACAGTAGCTACGCCAATTGATCAAAGCGGTCAGTTGACAGAGCAAGAGCTAAAAGAGCAAGCGCTACGTGAAACTCAAACAATCTACTTTGCTTTTGACAACTCAACAATTGCAGCAGATTACGAAGAGATGCTAGCGGCTCACGCTTCTTACCTAAGCAAGAACCCAGCACTTAACGTAACTATCGAAGGTCACGCTGATGAGCGCGGTACACCTGAGTACAACATTGCTCTAGGTGAGCGTCGTGCACAAGCAGTAGCGAACTACCTACAAGCACTAGGTGTTCAAGCTGACCAAATCTCAATCGTTAGCTACGGTGAAGAGAAGCCACTTCTTCTAGGTCAATCAGATGAAGTTTACGCTAAGAACCGTCGCGCGGTTCTAGTATACTAATTCGAGGTAATCCTCATGTTCAGTAACACTAAGCGCGCTGTTGCGCTTACGTTACTGGCAAGTGCAGCGAACTTTGCGTTCGCTGCACCAGCTCCAGTATCCGATCTCAACAGCACATCATCCGTCTCTAAGAGCCGTTCATCTGAAACGGAAGTAGAGCGTCTAGAACGTTTGCTACAAAATCGCAATCGCGTTCAGCTCCAAATGCAACAGCAAATTGACCAAATGTCACAAGAGATCAGTGAATTGCGTGGTCAATTAGAGCGAAATAGCTACGAAATGAAGCAAATGTTGCAACGTCAACGAGAGTTGTTTGTCGAGCTGGATCGTGTTCGTGGAGAGATAAAATCCGCGCCTGCGCAAGAAGCGAAACCGGCTAAAACAGGTGGTCAGTACACACCAAATGTTGATGAGCAAACGGCATACCAAAATGCAGTCGACCTCATCCTCAAGAAACGTGACTACACTGGCGCAATTGCAGCGTTCCAGCAGTTCCAGAAAGATTATCCTGATTCTACATATTCAGCGAATTCTCACTACTGGCTAGGTCAGTTGTACTTCGCTAAAAAGCAGGATGAGGATGCAGTGAAAAGTTTTGCCGCTGTGGTGTCTTACAAAGACTCCAATAAGCGAGCCGATGCGTTGCTTAAATTAGGCGAAATCGCTGAGCGTAATAACAATGCAGCTCAAGCGAAAAAGTACTACCAACAAGTGGTTGATGAATACCCAGGTAGTGCATCTGCAAAACTTGCCAGCTCTAAGCTGTAAGACGTTATGTTTTGAAAAGGAAGCCTCGGCTTCCTTTTTCTTTTCCATTTTCTGTTGGTGCAGAACGGCTAAGTCGATAGCAATGATGCAGAGCCTCTGACCTTGTGTTGCACCGATTTCGCTACTCGGAAATGCTACCTGTAACAAAGATATACGGCTAGACCGCTAGAAATCCCCGCGACAAGTTGGTTTTTGAAAATTAACGAGGTTACAATACTCGGATTAAAGGAAGTTGCGTAGAGCAAGAGCAATGAGCCATATATTAGATAAAATCGACACTGTTTACCCATTCCCACCGAAACCAGTTCCATTAAGCGAAGAAGAAAAAGCATCTTACATTGAGCGTATTAAAAAGTTACTCAAAGAAAAAGATGCGGTACTTATCGCGCACTATTATACCGACCCTGAGATTCAAGCCCTAGCTGAAGACACTGGCGGGTTTGTTGGTGACTCGTTGGAAATGGCGAAGTTTGGTAATCGTCACCCTGCAAGTACATTGATTATTGGTGGTGTTCGCTTTATGGGCGAGTCGGCCAAAATTCTGACACCAGAAAAGCGCATTCTAATGCCAACGTTGGAAGCGGAATGTTCGCTCGACCTTGGCTGTCCTGCGGATAAGTTCAGCGAGTTTTGTGATGCTCACCCTGATCATACGGTTGTAGTTTACGCAAATACTTCAGCAGCGGTTAAAGCCCGTGCCGACTGGGTCGTTACATCGAGCATTGCGCTTGAAATCGTGGAACACTTAGACGCTGAAGATAAGCCAATTATTTGGGGACCAGACCGTCACCTAGGATCGTACATCGCTAACAAAACTGGCGCAGATATGCTGCTTTGGCAAGGTGAGTGTGTGGTTCATGATGAGTTCTCTGCTGATGCGCTACGAAAAATGAAGAGCGTGTATCCAGATGCGGCTATTTTGGTTCACCCTGAGTCACCAGCAAGCGTCGTAGAACTTGCCGATGCCGTTGGATCAACGAGTCAGCTGATCAAAGCAGCGAAAGAGCTTCCTCACAAACAAATGATCGTTGCGACAGACAAAGGCATTTTCTTTAAAATGCAGCAACTTGTGCCAGAGAAAGAACTTATCGAAGCGCCAACCGCAGGTGCAGGCGCAACATGTCGCAGCTGTGCACACTGTCCTTGGATGGCAATGAACGGTTTGAAAGCAATTGAGAAAGCGCTTAGTGAAGGTGGTGAAGAGCACGAGATTTTTGTTGACGAAGAACTGCGTGTTAAATCCCTTATACCGCTTAACCGCATGCTAGATTTTGCTGAGCAGCTAAATATGCAAGTGAAAGGTAATGCTTAAAAAGTAGGCGTAACTGAAAGTAAATCTCAAAAACCAGCCGAATATGGCTGGTTTTTTTGTGTCTTACTATCAATGAGTTACTATTGATGCAATCAATGAATATCGAGGTCATAAATTTATGGCGGTGTGGTTAGTAGTTAAAAAGTGGCTTAGTTCACACCTTTTTAAATTGAGCAACCGAAGCCTTCTCATCTTTAGTGGCTTATATGTGAGCCTTTCATGGTGGCTGTTGGTTCTCGCTGGTGAAACCGCATTAACAGACAGTTTCGCTAACTTTATCTATTACCTCATGGTTACGGCGAGTACGGTGGGTTATGGCGACCATTCTCCAGTAACAGATTTGGGTAAATGGGTTGTCGTACTATTTGTAATCCCCGGCGGTTTGAGCTTATTCGCCGCATTATTGGGGCGTGTCGCTGGAGCAGCGATGGACTATTGGCGAGCGGGTATTTTAGGAAAACGGAGAGTAAGAGTGGAAAACCATATTGTATTGTTGGGCTGGAATGGATCGAGAACGATGCACCTTATTCGCATGTTACAACATGAAGAAGAGGGAAAGCGCCCGATTGTTTTATGCAGCCGTTCAGAAATAGAGAACCCGTTACCTGGCGAAATCAGTTTTATCAAAGTGACCAGTTATACCGATTCGCAAGAGATGAAAAACGCCAATATTGCCGAAGCCGCTTGCATTATTGTGGATAATCTCTCGGACGACATTACCTTGTCAGCCGCTCTGTACTGCGCATCTGTAAACCCTTCCGCTCATTTGGTCGCTTACTTTAAAGATGAAGCGCTCGGCCGACTTCTAAGTCAGCATTGCCCGAAAGCGGAATGCATACCTGCTGTTGGCGCAGAAATGTTGGCAAAAGCGGCGGTTGACCCGGGCTCAAGTGCGCTTCATCAGGAGCTTTTGGCTTCAACACGAGGTATGACGCAATACTCAGTTATTTATCCCGAGGGTCAGTCTGCCACCACTATTGAGAATCTCTTCGTTTTTCTCAAAAGACGCCATCATGCCACGCTGATTGCTTTTGATATTGGCGATGGTATTCAACTCAACCCAGATTTAGATGCTGAAGTACCCGCGAGTACCAAGCTGTTTTACATTGCAGATGAACGTATTGAAGATTTTGCCTGGAAAGAAATGAACAAGGAACAATAATGCACATGATTGCCGGCCTGTTAGCAGGCTTCCCAAACTTTTTACTCTATTTCTCTGTTTCTATTATTTTTGTATTGGCGTTTAAGTTCATCTACGTCAAGTTGACGCCATACGATGAGTGGCATCTGATTAAAGAAAAACAAAATACAGCAGCAGCGATTGCGCTAAGTGGGGCTTTCCTTGGTTACTGTCTCGCGATTTCGGGGGCGGCAAAAAACTCAGTCAATATCGTCGATTTTATGGTATGGGGCGTTGTCGCAATGCTTGCTCAAATTATCGCATTTGCAATTGTACGCTTTATTTTACTACCGAAAGTGGCAGAGCGTATCGAAAAAGATGAACTGCCAGCTGGTATTGTATTAGCCGCAGTTTCTGTTTCGGTTGGCGTATTGAATGCCGCTTGCATGACTTACTAGGAGGAACGATGAAGCGGAGTTCTAACGTTAAACGTTCTTCCATGGACAAAAGCTTAAAGCTTGGGAAAATTCTTCCCTTTGCTGCCTTTGGTGGTATTTTCTTCTTTGCTACGTACGAGTCAAAAACAGAAGGGTACATTTTTTCTGATGCCGATGAGTGTAAATCTAACTCGCCTGAGTTTAGTGAACAGTGTGACATTGCATACCAAGAAGCTTTAGCTCGTGCCGAACAAAATGCCCCTCGCTACCGCAGCGAGTTCGAATGCGAGAATGATTTCTACGAGGATGATTGTTACTACAGTTCCAGTTCCCGAGCTTATGTACCTAACTTTGGCGGTTTTTTTTACAGTCGCTCATTAAGCGGGTTGAAAGGTTATAACAAGAGCTATTACTCAGAGCCGATGTACCGTTATAAATCCAAATTCTATAATGGATCAGGACAATTCTTTGGCTCCTACCGAAATCAGCCGACCAAAGTTGCGACGAATAGCCTTAATAAACGTGGTGGCGGCACCATTGGCAGGGCGATGTCTCGAGGCGGGTTTGGTAAAGCGGTGTCGGTCAGTCGAGGCGGTTAAAAAGCACTATGTTTCGACGAGAAATACAAGAGCGCGAAAACTGGCGTGAATTAGCACGCCAGTTTGGTTTTGGTTTCCATACCATGTATGACCAACCGTATTGGGATGAGAGTGCTTACTATCAATTCACGCTGGAGCAAATTGAGCGCGATATAGAAGCGCCCACTGAAGAGCTGCATCAGATGTGCCTGGCTATTGTGGATGAAGTCGTTCGGAGTGAGCGGTTGCTGACGCAATGTGCGATCCCTGAATCTATGTGGGAGCAGGTCGCTTCTTCATGGAGACGAAGCGAACCTTCGCTTTATTCGCGGCTGGATTTCGCGTACAACGGGACCTCGCCAGCAAAATTACTGGAAAACAATGCGGATACGCCAACCAGCTTGTTTGAAACTGGCTTTTGGCTGTGGGTGTGGCTAGAAGATGTTGTAAATAAAGGTCGAGTTCACCAGAGCGCGGATCAATTCAATATTCTTCAAGACTTTTTGATCGAGCGCTTTGCCGAAATAGCAAAATACCAACCAGGACAAACACTTCACTTTAGCTGCTGCAAGTACACTGAAGAAGATAAAGGGACTGTCCAGTATTTAGAGGATTGCGCGCGAGAGGCAGGGTTAGCAACGGCATTCGTGCATGTCGAAGATATTGGAGTGACGGAAGATGGTCTGTTTGTGGATGCTGACGACAGAGCGATTCGTTGGATGTTTAAGCTTTACCCTTGGGAGTTTATGTTTGAAGAGGAATATGCGAAGTACTTAGCGACTGCGAACGTAAACTGGTTAGAACCGATGTGGAAGTCGATTCTATCCAATAAAGCACTTTTACCGTTATTGTGGGAGCGTTTTCCTAACCACCCGAACCTTTTGCCCGCTTATTTTGCTAACGATTCAAAAGCGAACACTATGAGAGATTATGTCATCAAGCCACTATTTTCTCGAGAGGGCGCGAACATCGAGATCGTCATCGATGGAAAACGTTTTGTTAAAACGTCAGGGCCTTATGAATCTAAATTCAATATCGTCCAGAAATACCATCCACTACCTAAGTTTGGGCAAAACCATACGTTAATTGGCAGTTGGTTGGTCAATGATAGAGCTGCCGGTATTTCGATTAGGGAAGACAGTAGCTTAGTGACTCAAGATATGGCGCGGTATATTCCACATGTAATTTTAACATGATCAAAAAAGCTCTCCATTTGGAGAGCTTTTTGTCTATTCAGCCGTTCAATCTTGATGGTCGACAGCGTTGCGTCTATTGTTCTTCAGCTAATGCAACACCGCGCTGGGTAAGACCACATAACATCACTGGCATCGCATTGAAGATTTCCTCAAACTGCTCTAAGCCTTCCATACCTTGTTCGGCCAATGTTTCAATGGTCGTTTCTGGGTCGTAAAGCATAGTAAGAGAAAGTAAAACACCACCGAGTAGGGCATTATCTTCGCTATCCTCAGGCATCAACGTTTCCCAGTCATCACGCGCAAGTTGCCAGCCTTGTAATACACCTTCACAGAAATCGCGAGCCTGACTTGTTACAATGTCTTGCTCATCTAGCGCGCACCCTGCAGGCCACTGCCAAGTGCCTTCTAGGAGAGCGGGACGAGTTTGGTTCCACATTTCTACAATCTCGTCAATGTACTGCTCTAGTTGTTCACCGTCAGTAAATGGCGCTGTTTCTTCTCCACCCCATAAGAATGGCAACCACTCTTGAGGCATTAATACGTTTGGCGCTGCAGCCATCGCTGTTACAAAGCCTTGAGTTTTTGCTAGGTTTAGTAGTTTACCGTCAAGTTCTGGGAGAGAAAGGATGTCTTGTAGTTTCAAAATAGAATACCATTTGTTAATGGGCTGGTTGATTGCGCTCATCTTACCAATCAATTAGTGATAAATCGATATTAGGGAATGATTCACACATCTATGGAAATTCGCTCATCACTTAGAAAAAAAAGCATTCTCGCCCTAACACTTTACCTGTGCTTCTTTATCGCCACTATCGGTTCTGTCGCCTATTTGGTTGTTGAGCCACCGGTTAGACAAAAGCTAGAGCAAAACCTAGAGTTACGTACCCAACTCCTGGCTCTTGAGATCAAAGAGCCCATCCTCAGTTCTACAGGTGTATTGAGCAGCTTAGTAGGGCTAGCCCAAGGGACTGAAAATATTCAATCTCTCAACACAATAATTCCACATATTCTTCAATTGAGTGACAAGATGCTTGTTAGTGGTGGCGTATGGCCTAAACCCGAGCTCAAAGCAGAACAATGGAGATATAAAAGTCTATTCTTCAATAAAAACAGTGATAGTGGTATTGACCAAATTCACTCCTACAATAACCCCGAATCTGGCGGTTATGATAATGAACCCTGGTATGTCGCTGCCGCCGATGCTCCGGTAGGTTCTGTTAGTTGGTCTACGGTTTACATCGACACCTTTACTCAGGTCCAGATGATTACCGCATCTTCTCCATATTACCAAAACGGTCGATTCGCTGGAGTTGTAACGGTAGACCTATCACTTGATGCACTTTTTCAGTTTATTCGAGAGCACACGAACCAGCATTCTTTGGGGGTAGTGGTTCGCGATGCTGACTCAAACGTGATTATTGAGCACAACTTTCAACTAACGGACGAAATTTATGTCAGCGAGCTTGATTTCGGAGAGTTCGATTGGCGCATGGAAGTTGTCAACGCAAAAGCTAAAGTCGCTGATCAAGTGTTTGAACAAGTGATGAGCGTTGAGGGGAGGATCATTCCATTTTTGCTCTTGTGTGTCTTGGTCGGTTACTACTTACTGAATCGCTATATTGTTGAACCAATTGTTCGCATTGCCGCTAAGATTGATGACTCGAAAACTGGTGGGATCATAGATATTGACTACGATAGCGATGACGAAATCGGACAGCTTATCGAGAAGTTCAATGAAAAGACGATCTATTTAGAGCAGGAGAGAATAAAAGCTCAGGCTTCGACAAACGCTAAAACGGCATTCTTAGCCACATTGTCCCACGAGATTCGCACACCAATGAACGGTGTACTAGGAACTGCCCAGATACTGTTAAAAACACCACTTACCGATGAGCAGCGTAAGCACCTGAGAACACTTTATGATTCAGGTGATCACATGATGACATTACTCAATGAGATTTTAGATTACTCAAAAATTGAACAAGGGCATGTTGAGTTTGAAAATAAGCCTTTCCCAATTGAGTCGATTATCGGCAGTATCAAGAGTGTTTATCAAACGCTATGTGCAGAAAAAGGTCTTCGCTTTAGAGTCGTCTCGCATTTACCAACGGGTCGTTGGTACAACAATGACAAAGCCCGTTTGCGTCAAGTATTGTTCAATCTACTCAATAACGCTGTTAAGTTCACCGATCGTGGCATCGTAGAGGTAGAGCTAGCCGAGAAATCGAGTAAGGCAGGCACCAAGCTGATACTAAAGGTAAAAGATACAGGAATTGGTATTTCAAAAGAGGCACAAAAACGCATTTTTCGTCCTTTTGAGCAAGCGGAGTCATCAACGACTAGACGGTTTGGTGGTACAGGGCTTGGTTTAGCAATAGTCAAAGAAATCGCGGAACATATGGGTGGGCAAGTGGTTGTAGAGAGTCAGGAGGACGCTGGAACGACTTTTACTGTCGAAATTGCCCTTACACCTTGCAAGCCGGGTAAAGTAGAGTCAATCAATACACATAAATTGAACTGTAAAGGGTTGAAAGCACTCATTGTTGAAGACAACCGAACAAATGCGATCATTATGGAAACTTTCCTCCGAGCCAAGGGCTTTGAGTGCACAAGTGTCGAAAATGGTCAGCTTGCAGTCGATGAGGTTGCGATCAAACCATTTGATTTGATACTGATGGATAATCATATGCCTGTTCTAGATGGCGTTGGGGCCATATCAGCCATTCGAGCAATGAGTTCACCTGCTAAGTCGGTACTGATTTTTGGCTGTACAGCGGATGTGTTCAAAGAAACACAAGAGCGTATGATTAATGTAGGAGCAGACCACATAATAGCGAAACCAATAGTGGAGTCTGAATTAAATGATGCACTGTATCTTCATGCGCCACAGTTATATCAGTACCAATCGGACTTTGATGGAAATGCAGCAGATAGCTTTAATGCTGAAAAGTGGTTACTCAACTTCTATGTCGCTCTAGATAATGGACATCTTAATGAAGCACTTGAGGCTATTTCAGCGATCATTGCGGAGGCTCCCCTTGAACTCAGTGGCGACGTTTCTTCAGTCGCCGAACGGATAAGAAGTAACTTAAAGCGTCAGCAATCCCCGGACCAAGATGATATCGATACATTAACGATTTTGCTGGCCTCACCATAACTGAATCAATATGGCGCAACTGTAAATTGTTCTTACTATTCATACGTCATCCAGCGTCGTCACAAACTCTTCTAACCTGCAATGAACAGGCTTGCAGTTTTACTTTTACGAGTAAAGCAGCAAGACCTTCTACTGTGATTATATCGGTAATACTCTGAATTTTCGCAGCTTGGTAGCATAAGCTATAGGAGTGACTGTTTACAGTCCGAGTTTTGTTCTAACTTTACGTCAAAATAATTATCGTAACCCCTTTTTATGTAAGTGAAATCCGTGTTTTTGTACCATTTTTACGTAATTTTAGGCGTTTTTACTCGCCATTGGTGAAAAAAACTACTTTTACTTTAAAAGTTGGTTATAAATTTACAACTTAATTTTAAATACAGAGCCATAAGCTAGTTTTTGTGTGTTCTAATTGCATCATTAACTGGCTTGATGTCTTTTTAGTGGTTAATAGTTTTATTATTTTTATTAATTGCAGTGTTTGATTTTAAGGGTTTTGTAAATGAAGTCTCGTGGACCATTTTGTATTCGTCACGCCGCAGCGGATACCTTTGCTATGGTTGTTTTTTGCTTTATCACAGGGATGATTGTCGAGATTTTGATTTCAGGGATGACATTTGAGCAATCTCTAGCATCGCGTACGCTATCGATTCCAGTGAATATCGCCATTGCTTGGCCGTATGGGGTTTTTCGTGATTGGATGCTGTATCAAGGTAGTAAGGTGTCACCGTCTTCCTTTATGAAGAACATCTCTGATCTGGTCGCTTATGTACTATTTCAATCTCCAGTTTATGCGGGTATTTTATTCGCAGTTGGCGCGTCTACAGATCAAATTGTGACCGCAGTGGCAAGTAACGCTGTTATTTCTTGTGGCATGGGTGTGTTGTATGGGTACTTCTTGGACATGTGCCGCCGTTGGTTCCGTGTTCCCGGTTATTCTCAAAGCATCTAAATGCCCCAGTTTTGCTCAATTTAGTTACTTAGTGAGCAATCGATTCGAAAAGGGCGCTTTTTTTTATGTTTAGCCTTGACCATCAGGCACATAATCATTAAATTAGCGCCTCGTTAGCCAATGATGCTAACCAAAATTTGATTCGGTGAGTTGTCCGAGTGGCTGAAGGAGCACGCCTGGAAAGTGTGTATACGGCAACGTATCGAGAGTTCGAATCTCTCACTCACCGCCACATTCTATAAGCCCTTGTAGTGTAAGAACTTCTTATAATACAGGGGTTTGGTGTTTTAATGTAAGCTGCCTACTGGTACAAAGAGTAGGTACAATGTCGAACATCATGGCAAGTCCTTATAAGCATCCTCAAACTGGTGTTTACTACTTTAGAATGGCTGTCCCAAAAAAGCTGGTTCCTATAATCGGTAAGACAGTCTTCAAGAAATCTCTTCAAACGAAAAACCTTTCTGAAGCAAAGCAGCGATTTCCTCAGCATCTTGATGATGCGCTCAAGCAAATCGAGTTCGCTAATTTAAAGCTATCTAATTCATCTGATATTGAGCTTAATGTCCGTGATTGCGCGATCATTGCCGAGCGTTGGTATCTGCGTGTCAAAGATGAGGTTGATGGTAATGGTAACTATGATTGCTATCTTCGATATGAATGGTATGGCGTTGAGGGCGATAAGCGTCTCCACGTATTCGGCTTGTCTGACACATTTGAGTTTAGTGGTCTAGATGCGTCAAAAGCTACTGAAGAGGAATACCAAGAGCTTTTGGAAGGTTTTAAAGACTTCATTGAGGAACAGCTAAAGATAGAAGGTTTAGTTGTATGTGAGACAAGCGCTTCATATAGACGTTTGGTCTGTGCCTTTTACGATTACGCCCGTCGAGTTGAGTCTCTCTGCTTGGCTCGTCACAAGCGAGACTTTGGGTATGAGCCCGTAACCAGTTCAATCGCTAGTGAGCCCATTTCAGTACCTAGGCCTGATAAGATACCGTCTAGGGCTTTGAAACCATCTCAGAACTCCATTTCGAGTCTATTGAAGCGTTACCTTGAGTCTGCATCTATTAATGGCAAAGCTTCTCAATCCTTGGCAGAGGTTGAGTCTCAGATAGAGCGTCTTATAGAGATAATAGGGGATCTAGATGTTGCTGATGTAACGAGAGGTCATATCTCAAAATACAAAGATACCCTGTTACAATTGCCTAAGTCTAAAGCTAAAGAGATTAGAAACAAATCAGTACCTGAGCAGCTTGAGCTTGTTAAAACAAAAGGGCTTGAGACAATCTCTCCTTCAACCGTTAAGACTATTCTCAGAAAGACTTCTCCTGTATTTGGCTATGCTGTTGAGCTTGGTCTGATAGACGTCAACCCGTACAAAGGCGTAACACTTCCTAAAGTACAGAATAAGTCTGCGGTAGCGGAAGCTAAAGGTTTTACTCCTAGTGAGATCAATCAGTTATTTAAGCTAGATATATTCACTGATGTCACTGCTAGTAAGCCTTATGGCATGGCTTGTTATTGGGTGCCTCTTCTATGCAGGTATACGGGTTCTCGGATTGAAGAAATGGTTCAACTTAGAAGTTCAGATATACAACGATCAGACGAAGATATTCACTTTATTTATGTTCGTGAGGGTGAAGAGCAGAACGTAAAAAACGTTAAGTCTGTTCGACAAGTACCGATTCATGAGCACCTCATTGATTTAGGCTTTTTGGATTATGTGGCGTCCTGTGGAGAGTTTCTATTCCCTGAGCACAAGCCAAACAAACACGGTAAAAGGTCTGGTGCTATTGGTAAGTGGTGGAGTAAACAGGTCAAGACGGTAGGCATAACCAAGCAGCCATCACACTCGTTTAGGCACTCTTTGAGAACAGTTTTGCGTGGTCTAGGAGTGGTTGATTCTGTTAGTGATGCTATCACTGGTCACGCTCCGGCTAATATCGGTGCAGCATACGGTACGGTTGATATGAAGGCTAAGAAGAAAGCAATAGACTGTTTGCCTAGGTTGGCTGTCCCACGCCTTTGGTAGCTTTTAGTTAATGTATTTACACTGTTGTGTACACCTAAAGTCTCCCCACTGTTCACACGTGTACACTTTGGTCTTAAATAGCCCGTAGGCCTTGTGGTATAAGGCTTACGAGCTCGCAATGTCATTTCTAAAAGTCGTAGTTTTCGGTTACGTTAGGAGCTTTATTTCCACTATTTTTATCTTGAATACTCCCTTCGATAGTCCCAGCTTGTTCCAGCCACTTACTCCGTTGAGATATCGAGATACCTAATTGAGATCCCCTAGTGACCTTTCTTAAACCTTCCCTGAAGATATCCTCTCCAAAGAACTCAATGAGGCGGCTGATGCTATTTGAGACGTCTTTAATTTGCTTTTGCTCCCACTGCTCATCATCTTTGTCAGATATATTATCTTTGCCCTTAAAAGCATCTGAGAGGCGTCTAATCTTCGGAAACCCCTTAGAGTCCCAGCAGCTTTGGGGTAGGTAATAACGTGACTCCAAGCCAAACTGGAGGCCTTCAACAAAGCTCTCTAAGTCGTTCATCTCGATGTCAGTCCCTAATGCTTCTTTACAAGCTTTTAAGCCGTTAGCAATGTGTGCAGCCTGACCACGACTACATCCAACAAGCTCACATACTTGAGAGACGCTCAGGTCAAACTCTCGGTTAACAATTAGCTTGCGAAACTGAGCTTGCATTATTTCATCCTTAGTAACTCCAACCCCATGCGCTTGATTGACATCTTGGGCTGCTGAGAATGCCTCAGCGTAAGTACGGTTTTCTATGATCAACGAGTTAATCATCAATTCAGCATCAGGGTTTTCTTCAAGGTACTTCAAACAAGCTCCAGTGCGGTGGAAACCATCCACTACGTAATACTTATCATCAACCACAAAAACAGTGATAGGCTGCCTTATAGGCTGTCCATTACGAAGGTCTTCAAGAATCTCCTTGCTTTGACTCTCTTGCTTAATCTCTTGCGCTGAACGTACTCGTTTGTCTTTAATGAGTTCAACGTCACGGGCTTGCATCGCGGGATCGAGTATGAGAGTTCGAGGGTCTAAATACGCAAATCTGCTATCTGCCATGAATTGATTCATAGTGTGTTATGTACCTGTAGGTCTATGACTGATTATTAATGTTTCTCTTTTTGGTTTGATTGGAACCCTAGGAGGGGGGAGGGTTCGGGGTAATACATATCGAACATGATTGCGGCTAGTAGTAATCTTTACACCAAATGAGCGGATCGTTTTTTCATTTTTTTGTGATTACGGTATTTTAAGCTTTTACCAAGGCTCTTTGGACTGTGGATAAGGAGACTCCCACTTCGGAAGCGATCTTTCTTAAAGACATTCCTTGTGAACGTAGCTCAGCGATACGCTGGTGGTTAGTTGTGTTAGTTGGTCTACCTTTATACTTCCCTGCTGCTTTAGCTTTCTCAATGCCTTCCTGACGTCTTTCCTGAATCATTGCTAACTCGAATTGAGCTACAGCTCCTAGCATGTTCAGCATGAGCTCAGACATATGATCGCTTCCACCAGCATTAAAGCTTAGGTTTTCCTTGTGGAATCTCACGCTAACACCTTGGTTAGTCCAGTCGTTTATTAGCTGCTTTAAATCAACCAAATTACGCGCTAGGCGGTCGATGCTATGAACGTGGATTGTATCTCCTTCGCGAACGTAGTCTTTAAGAGCTTCTAACGCTGGCCGTTTAGTTGAGCCACCACTGCATTTATCTGTAAAGCTCTTATCAAAGGTGATACCAGAATCTGTAAGTTGACGGTCTGTATTTTGGTCTGTGGTCGAAACTCGCAGATAAGCTATGTGTGCCATTAGGTGTACCCGTTTAACTCTAAGATGTTAGAAATTTTATTGTGGTCACAATTTTAATTCAACCCTAATGGGTACTGTTTGATGGAGGTTTGACCGTAGTCGTTTGGGTATACCTAATCGGTATACTTTAGTAGTATCCATATTATCTAAACCTCTATTACCTGGTGAAGCCGTGAGCATTGAATTAGCTAAGAAATTTGTTCTTGAGTCTGTACTAAAACCTGCAATTGACGATCACCGAACTTCCGATAAGGTGAAGAATGTTACCAAGAGCCAAATTCCTTGGATTAACGGCTTCAGAAAAGTTGGTGATGTTTACAAGTACTTGTTGAGCACGACGAAAAGTCGAGACGGTAGTGTTGATGAAATTGAGCAGCTGGGGCTAAAGTCATATGAGCAAATATTGCCTGATTTTGAAAAAAAGTTTAAACACGAGCTAAACGACTTCACCTCATTCGATGAGTTTGTCATTGACAATGAATATTCCTCGAGAGAGTTTCTTCCTATCGTTGGCAGGTATGACACTCGTTCTGGTGGGATTCTGCCATACTTCGAAAACGGTCAACTAAAAAGTATTTTGGTCAAAGTAACTTTCGAGGGTGGCAAGTATAAAAATAAATGGTTGATTGAAAATAAGCTGCTTAAGTACTTCATGAAAAGCATCGGTGATGTATTCAAAGATGATTACAAGGAAAACCATGCCATTATCAATTCAGGTTCTGTTCCTATTTTTGTCTTCACTCGTCAAACCAATGATGAATCCAAGTTTAAATTTAAAGGCGCCTTTAAGTACCTAAACCATTTTGACGAAGGAAATGCAAAGTGGTTCCAGCTTGGAGCTTTAGGATTAACTCCTGAGATAAACCAATCATCAGAGATTGAAGTATTCAATCAGTCAGTTACTGAATCACTTAGGTTGTCATCTGACAAGCGCAAGAAACGCTTAGCTAAGGCCCCAAAGAAGCCGAAACGACGAGTGGTACATACCTACGTGTATGACCGTAATCCAGATGTTGTAGCTGAAGTGCTAAGCAGAGCGATGGGTTATTGTGAGTCTTGTAATAGCAAGGCTCCGTTTGAGAAAAGATCGGACGGTCAGCCTTACCTAGAAGTTCATCATAGGATTCGCCTAGCTGACGGTGGAGACGATACTGTAGAAAATGCCATAGCCTTATGTCCAAACTGTCACAGAAAGGAGCATTTCGGCTAGCTCGGTGCCGAAGTGAACATCGTTGACATTAGCACCTTATGAATGAGTTCTCTGCTGAGCTTTTGAATGGTCGACCGCAGAGTCTAATTTGTTCGAAAAGATTAAGTTAGCTTCTAAAGCTATATATTGCGTGTATTGTTGTACAAAAAGTTGGTACAAAGCTAGAAGTTGGTGTAATTTAAGTAATTGATATTTAATGGTTTACACTTGGTAGCTTGCAATCGAGAGTTCGAATCTCTCACTCACCGCCATTTCTTAAAAAAAGACGTCTTAGAGCGTCTTTTTTTACGCCTCTAGATATTACAAATCAATAAGTTACGTCCAAAGATGTCTAGTGTTGCTCTACACCATATACATTTTGGGTGTAGGTTAGATAGTACGCAGATTTTTTCATCTATCTAACCACCTACACTTTGCATCTTATTTTACCCTAAAAGTCGCATTCATTTACGGTTGTTTTTCAATGTTTATAAGTTACTTAAAGCATTGAAAATCATAATTATAAAACCGAAAAGTGTAGGTGGATTTTTTTGACGAGATTCGACCACTTAATCCACCTACATTTTTGACTAAGGAGGTGCTCGTGGCGAACTTAAATAAGTTGACTGCAAAGCAAGTTCAAACTCTTAAAGCGGATAACAATAAGCAGGTTCGATTTTCGGACGGCGGGGGATTATACCTTTGCATTAGACCATCGGGGTCACGATATTGGGAGTTTAGATATACACGACCAGTATCTGGAAAGAACACCTTTATGGGGATTGGGCCTTACCCAGACATAACTCTTGCTAAGGCGAGAGAAAAAGCTCAAGAAATGCGTAGGCTTCTGCTTGACGGAATTGATCCGAAGATAGATAAATTTGAGAAAAAGGCGCAAGTGAAACTGACACAAGCGCAAACCTTATGTCAAGTCGCGCTGGAATGGCGAGATTTTAAATCTAGCCAACTGAAGCAAAAAACACTTCACGATAACTGGCGTAAACTCGAGATTCATGCGTTCCCCAAGCTGGGAAATATACCCCTAAAGTCGATTAAAGCTCCAATGGTGATTGAAGCTTTAAGAAGTCTAGAGAGCAAAGGTAAGCTCGAAACAGTAAAGCGAACGGCACAATTGCTCAATGAGGTGATGAACTTTGCGGTAAACAGCGGTTATATCGAACATAACCCATTGAGTGGAATTCGTGATGTTTTTAAAAAGCCAATTGTTGAGCACATGAAGGCGCTTAGCCCTGACGAAATTTCCGATTTAATGAGAGCGCTTGGTCACGCGAATTTATATATAACAACACGCTGCCTTATCGAGTGGCAACTTCACACGATGGCAAGACCATCAGAGGCTGCGGGTGCTCGCTGGGATGAGATCGATTTCAATACCAACACATGGATAATCCCAAGTACTCGGATGAAAATGAAGCGCGAGCATCGAGTGCCGCTGACAACAGAGACCTTATCGATACTGGAAAACATAAGGCCGTTATCGTCAAACAGCCCATATATTTTTCCATCCAATCGCAGTTTAAGCCGTCATATCGATTCTGAATCAATCAACAAAGCTCTGGGACGAATTGGCTTTAAAAATCGAACAACTGCGCACGGATTTCGTTCACTAGCAAGTACCACGTTGAATGAGTGGGGTGAAGATCCAGATTTAATTGAAGTCGCTTTAGCACACGTCGGTCGAGATAGAATTCGAAATGCCTACAACCGGACAGACTACTTGGAACGTCGCCGAGAAATGATGCAGAAGTGGAGTTCTTATATTTCAGAGAACTCGGTGGGTTCGTTCTCGGTCTTAAACGTTATGCAAGTCAGATAAGTGTGAAAATTGTTCATCTAAATGGTCTTCAGACAAAACTGTGCTTTGTAGACTATTAATGAGTCTAAATAAGGAGATGGTTATATGACGGTACGAATTATAAGAATGCCTGAGCTCAGTGAGAAAACTGGCTGCGCTCGTAGTACGATCTACGCTTTTATCTCAAGAGGTGAATTTCCTAAGCCAATCCCGCTAGGTATGAGAGCGGTGGGCTGGAAAGAGAGTGAAGTTGATGAGTGGATAGAGAAACGGCAGTCTTTGCGAGATAGCCAATAATCACGTGGTATCGCGTAAAATGAAATTTTTTGATGATAATTTTGACCCTATGGCTCTTTGCTCTAGGGTCATTTTTTTCGCTGATAAGGTAGAGGATACAGGCCAAGTTTTACGATTATTGAAGGCCCAGCCCTAGTTTTGATTTTAATGATTGTTTACGTGATTCTGCTTTGGGTTCTGGCGCTGTACTCATAGAAGTAACGTCACCATCCGGTGCAAGGCCATCCACCGGTACAGATGTCGTGGATAGATTGGCTTGGCTCATTTGAATTAAGCCAAAGGTGGCCAGCATCCGCAGGCGCTCAGCGCGTTCCCGTGGCGGCGTCTTTTCCAATTCTTTGAGCAGTTCAGGGTGGCTCCCTGGGGGAATGTTGACCACAACTCTCATAATCATGCCCCATAAAACCAGAAGCCTCGGACGTTCGCCAAAACAGATTGTTCCGGCACGATGATCTTGCTTCGTGAAAAAATCTCCTTGGCCGCTTCCTTATAAGCCATGGCTCCACCTCCGGCGATCAATACCAAGTCCGCATTGATGCTTTCATCACGCATGGATTGGCGCATGGCTGTAAGAGCAACAGGCGCTACCTTTTTCATGGCAGCATTCAGATAAGGTGAAATATCGACCTTTTCTCCAAATAGCAGCACCTGTAAGTCGCCGGTTCTCATGGCTTTTTCAAGTCGATCCATACCCACTTTGGCGCCATGATCTTCTGAAATCAGCTTATCAATGGTTTCCAGTAGCACGGACATTGCCTGAAGACTGGTTCCTGATGAGCTGTAGCGAATTTCTCCGGCTTCAAGGGCAACCCAGTCAACAGAAAAGAAGCCGGGATCGATGACGACGACACGACCTTCTTCAATTAAGCCCAAATCACCACCTGTTTGAACCAGATCCATATAGGCACCGGCAGGCTGTGGCAGCACTTTGACGTCATGAACGGTGATGCTGCGCTTAGGCGTCACTTGATGGACACCTTTTAGGCGCTTCACAAGGTCAGATTTACGTTGTGGTTCATGAAACTGGGAAACCGGTAATCCAGTGACAACCAAATCGATGGATTCTGTTTCAGCCATTAACAAGGCGGCATGAAAAAGCGCCTTATAGGTTTTTGTGGTCGGATATTCCGGGTGAAGCTCTCGTTCCCAGCCTTGAAGGCGTCCAGCAGGAACACCAGCGGCCCAACGCTCATTATCGACAGACACATACAAACAAGTGTCATCATCGCCTCCACCGATACGCTCAGGCATACGATCCGCAGGACCGGCACCCGCAGGTAGAATAATAGTTTTCGGTTCACTGCCTGATTGGCCAATTGCCAGCTTCAGGTTTGAGTAACCGATATCTACGCCTAGTATAAACATACTTATCTCCTGTGCACTCAAAGTGCTCTAACAGTTTTCAATCAACCGCGCTGTTCACGCTTGGGCATTTCCAAGTGCTCTGGCGGTTCACTCAAATGTCATTATCAGGATTTGGTGCACTGCCGGTGGGCAGAAAGGTGACAAATCCTTTCATCTATCTGCCTATTGCATTTTCGCAAAAGTATGAGAATAGGCTCTGTTTGGCGGCGGATAACCTAGCCAAAAAAATCGAGACGCCAAACGTCGTTTGCATTCTGGCCTGAACTCGCCAAACGGTTTGTATCTTCATGACGATACGTCTTTTTAGGCGTTTTTAAGTGAAATCGGGCTGCATCCCTTGTCAGATATGGGATTGCGCGAGTCGATTTATATCGAGACGCCAAACAGTGATTGCTACGGCAGTTTTACGTTTGGCGTTTCGATCCAAAAGCCAAACGGATAGTGGTTTTGGCTTTTGGGGTTAATTGGATGGGGAAATTGGTTTGGTAGAAATCGTCAATGAACAATGGAAAGCAGAGGTATCAGATTTACTTCAGCAAGAAACAGACAGGCTAAAAGCGCTGGCACGAGCTGAAGTTGATGACTTTTGGGTTACCCATTACAAGGTTCGCGAAAATGCGCCCTTTAAAGATTGGGGGCTGCTTGGTGTCCGTATCAGAGACTTTAAGTATGGCTTTGGCATAGAGTGGTACATCAACAGTTTTCACGGTCAACGTGGCAAGCGCGTGGTCTTTAGCAAGGGACTGCGTATTTCAAAGACGAAGCTGAGATACTCATTTTTGGACTGCCAAGGTCTAGCCAAAGAATGGGAGTTAGCGCTGGCCATGGAGAAAGAAGAATTCTTCAGTGATGTTCGACGCCAAGTAGATAAGCTCAACATGCTGCGTCGCAGAGTGAATGCCTATTGAATCACAGGGTCTACTTCACTCGTGGCAACTGGTCCCAGCGTGTTGTGTAGGCGGGAGACAAATGCTCTCGCTTCATCGACCAGTCTTTCTTCGTACCTTGTCCAGCAAAGAAAACCTTTCCGGCACCGCTTTGATTAATGGTGTCCAATACAGACATTAACTGTTGGCTATTGGAGCGGGTCGATACCTCATCGAATAGTCCTGGTTGAAACATGCCAGGATCGTAAAAGTCAGACAGCATGACGCCCGCTTTGGCATAACGAAAACCATCCTTCCATATCCGCTTGAGTAAGTGATTGGCCAGCTCGATAAAATCCCGCGTGTCGCAACTGGGGATTAGCAATTCACCCGATGCAGAGTTGCTGTACTGCGGCTCGTTGTCCTTAAAGGGGCTGGTACGTATAAACACGGTCAGCACTTTGGCTTGCTGCTGTTCTTTGCGAAGCTTCTCAGTGGCGCGGGTTGCGTATTCGCATACGGCTTCACGTAACAATTCAAAGTGCGTCACTTTTACGCCAAATGAACGGCTACAGACGATTTGTTTCTTGATTGGCGGGATCTCTTCTAGTTCAATGCACGACTCACCATTGAGCTCTCTGACGGTTCTTTCTAAAACCACCGAAAACTGGTCTCTGATGGCTCTAGGAGAGGCATTGGCGAGGTCTAAGGCTGTGGTGATACCCAACGCATTTAAACGCTTAGAAAGCCGTCTACCAACGCCCCAAACATCATCAACCGGGACTAATGCGAGCAATCGACGTTGCCGATCTGGATTGGTCAGGTCTACAACCCCCTGAGTAGCTGGATATTTTTTGGCGGCATGGTTAGCCAGTTTGGCGAGTGTTTTAGTCGGTGCAATGCCTACACAGACGGTGATCCCAATCCAGTGGCCTATGCGCTCTCGCACTTGTTGTCCGAACTCGACAAGAGATATGGCAGACTCAATACCGGTTAAGTCCAAAAACGCTTCGTCAATGGAGTAAACCTCTACTCGTGGTGCCATCTCTTCCAAAGTGCGCATCACTCGACTGCTTAAATCCGCATACAGTGCATAGTTGGATGAAAAAGCCAAAATGCCATGACGCTGCATTTCAGCTTTGATTTGAAAGACGGGTACGCCCATTTTAATACCGAGTAACTTAGCTTCACGTGAGCGTGCAACCACGCAGCCGTCATTGTTAGACAGCACCACAACCGGCGTATCTTTTAAATCAGGACGAAACAGCTTCTCACAACTGGCGTAAAAGTTGTTGCAGTCCACCAAGGCAAATACTGGCATGGGCTAGTCACGACTTGCGGCGCATGTTTCGCACCACATTGGTAACCACGCCAAATATCTCTAACTCTGTCCCTTCAGGAATATGGATGGGCTCATACGCTTGGTTTCTTGGGATCAGCTTGACGCACGGCCTTAGTTGAAGCTCCTTTACCGTGAGTTCACCATGGATACCCGCGATGACAATGTCACCGTGTTCGGCTTGGACAGAGCGATCAACCACCAAAATATCATCTTGGTGAATCCCGGCATCAATCATTGAATCACCTTCAACACGCACAAAGAACGTTGCAGCCGGTCGCTTGATGCACAGCTCGTTGAGGTCGAGCGTTTGCTCAACATAATCCTGCGCTGGTGAGGGAAAACCAGCAGAAACACGTTCCATAAACAATGGAATACGAAGGCGCTTGGCTTTGATGAAGGCAAGTGCGCCGCTACGGCCTATCAGCGAGATACTCATGACGAACCTCGAAAAATTATAATCAATACTGTTTGTTTATACAGTATCTAATGCTATGCTGATTTCTACAAGTAAAATTGTAGGTAAAATTGTAGTTGTTCGAGTAAGACGTTGTGTCGTGAGTGATTTCTTTTTTGTGTTGAAAAGCTTGATGTGGGGGATCGCTCGCCCTCGTCAAAGCCTGCAAGGCTTGGACAATACTGCTTCTGCCTACTGCTCTTGTTTCTGTTACTGATCCTGTTACTGCTACTGGTTAACGCATGGGTCAAGTAACCGTCAAACAAGGCTTGTTGAACCCTTTGCAAAGGGTTTAAAAACAGTTAGTAAAATTCTGCTTCGTATTGAATTTACAGGCTTAAAGCGAAGTCAGGAGCACCATTAAGATGCTCAGTCGAACTCAGTTCAAGCCTTTTGCAACCGTTTGAAAAGGGGTTGGCTAAGCCATGCGTAAAGGGTTTCGGTAAGGGTTACCTAAACGGTTTAGCTAAGGCTACCTGAAAGGCTTAGCCAAAGCCTTCATACATGGGTTCACCCAGTAGAAAGATTAAAAAAAACGCTGAGGTATCCAAGGTGCATTTTGTACAACCTGTGGCACAGTGAAATAAATCAAAGCGAACAATAAAATTGAAGAGGAACAATCAATGACAAGAGCCCCTGCGCCATTTCCGCTAGAGCGCCTCGCGGATATCCCAGAAAGACCAGAAGATTTTAGATTGCTGGAGCGTATTCCATTAACGCGTGAGCCGCAGTCCTGGCCACTTGAACTTTCTCCTATGGTCGGTGATGAACAGCCAATGGTGCTGCTCGATACAGAGACAACCGGACTGTCTGCCGATGATGAGTCCATTATTGAGCTTGGTATGGTTAAGGTGCTTTACAGCCCATCAGCTAAGCGGATTGTGTCAATTGTTGATGTGATCAGCCTGTATGAAGATCCCGGCAAGCCAATCCCTGAGCTGATTACTGAGTTAACCGGTATCACCGATGAGATGGTGCAAGGCCAGCGCATTGATGATGCTCTGGTAGCGAGTTGGTTATCCGATGATCCGCTGGTGGTTGCACACAATGCACAGTTTGATCGTCCTTTCTTTGAAAAGCGGTTTGCTGCATTAGGCCATCTATCTTGGGCCTGTTCAGCTAGCGGCATAGATTGGAAGGCACTGGGTTTTGAAAGTCGGAAACTTGAGTACCTGCTGCTTCGCTTAGGTTGGTTCTATGAAGGACACCGGGCTGCAACCGATTGTTTGGCGATGGCCTGGTTGTTTCAATTGTTGCCCGAGTCCGTTGCAAACTTGTTGTCTGAAGCAGACAGGCGAACTGTGTTAGTTCGTGCGTTTGGTGCGCC
>NZ_JAWOVY010000010.1:60402-186358 GCF_033340155.1 Vibrio sp. 1562 | reverse complement strand
ATGACATGACGCCAATTGAATATAAATTAGCAGCTTAAATTCTACGAGAGAGTTGTGTTAAGGATGGGGTATTTACAAAGAGATCAGCATTTGGAGATGAGGTATCTTGAAAATTATCGAACCACTCAGATTGTATATATCCACTTATGAAAAAATTGTTTTTGTAGTTAAAACCAGTCAGATTTCTATACTTCTGATGTTCTTTTGAATCTCTAAAATAATTGTATGACTTTTCACCAGATGGTTTTTTTATCCACTGAATGATACTTGAACTAAATATATTTCCATCAACATCTATAAGCTCTTGAAACAACCTATGTTGGGGAGGCGTCACTCGGACTCTATTAACTGATATTTTAAGGTTAGAAAAAACTATTAGCTTCCAACCAAATTCATTTGAAAGCTCCTCCATGATATTTTCAATATTAGGGATTTTTTGAGATTTTTCACTCGTAATGCCCGTAAGAAATACTGATGTCCCACTTCCATTTGAAAGAATACTACTATGCTGTTCTTTATCGTCGATCAACTCAACTTTGTACGTTTTAATACGAGACGAGTCTATGGTAATACGTGCATTCTCAGATTGTCTTCTCGTAAGCCAGGTTGCTGTTGCAGCATATTTATGAAATGAATACCGCCCTCTGCCTTGACTGCCTTTTTGGGTAACCTGTTTTTTGGATGAGTCATCCCAATTATCAAAATTTCGGTCTAGGTTATGAAAGTCAATTCCTTCACCATTATCATGGATCTCTATTGACTCCACCCCGCCGAGATCACAGGTGTTAATAATGACATCAATATCTGATGCACCAGCATCCAAACCGTTCCAGATATATTCACTCAACATCTTCCAAGCGGGAATTGAGCCGAAACGTTTTTTTATCGACGCATTTGTAATACCTGTTGTCCGTTCTTGAGGAGTCGTCACTTACCTATCCATCCAATCAATAAAAAATCCATGCTGCTATCTTAGCCTAAGTTGGTGTACATATTAACTATATTGTTGGCACAAGCCGGCGTTTCAAAGCGTTAGTCCAAGCTCCAACAGAAAAACTAAGCTACGCTATCTATTCCTAATTCTTCTCATACTCCTCCAAGTCTTCAATGTGCCACAGCTTGTTTCGTGTATTTCGGTTGATACGAGGTTGCGGCAAGCTGCCATCTTTTATTCTTCGCCAGAGCGTCGTATAGCTAATGTGGTAACGAGCCATAACTTCGTAAGACGTTAGAAAAGGGGTTACTTGGTGCGCTACTGCTGTCATCTGCATTCTCCTGAAAATCAATGTAAAGCTATCATCGCCTGATTCATCACTTGTTGATGGTCAGAAAGATGCATGATTTGTTCAGAAGATCAGGCCCATACAAATGAACTTTTAGGACAGCAAGAAAGCAACCGGTAACCAACTCAACCGGCAAACAATTAGAGATAATCGCGAACGTCTTACCATCATTTCTCGATTTTTGGCATAAAAAATATAGGCAAGTTTTGGCTAAAACCCAGTAGGAACAAGGCCTACAGCTAGGTTTGTGTCATGGAATTTGGCTAAAAACGGTAAATATGGCGATTTGTACTCAAGTTTGTACACATTTTCCGAGGTTACGCTTGAACATCATTGAAAAGCAAAGAAACGAGAAAAAGACAAAAAGCCTTTAAATTCAGTACGTAGAGATGTGATTGTGGTGTGCAATGAAAGGTGGTTTTAAGCGTTGAAAGGCTGGGCGGCATCAGGGTGAGAAATAATAGCGAACGTTCTGCGCTTAGACACTTCGCCTAAAAAAAGGGGATTTGACATTAGTTAATCTTCTAAATTACTTTCATGCTCACAAAATAGGCAAGCATATCTACTATTCGATATTGTGCGGTATTCTCGCTTATTATCGCTGTGCTAGCAAACTGGAAAGACATGAACTGAATTTACTCGGCTCACCAGCCTTTACCTGCAACTAACAAGGGAAAGCCAGCGCCACACAAAGAGATGTAAAAATTCAAAAAATTGTTATTACATATTCAAAAGCCTCGAATCCGGATACGCATTTAAAGCATAAGTGTTGATGAGGTAATTAGTAACGGCCTAAAACTAACTCAAAAATAAGTAACTCATGATAATGGCGTCTTCCTTACCATTTCCCGATTTAGCTGGGTAATAGTTGTAACGACGGTCCACTTCATTAAAACCTGCTTGCTCATAAATATGGATAGCTGGGTGATTACTTTCACGCACTTCTAACCAAGCACTCTCTGCTTTGGCTTGTTCAGAGTGTTCAATAAACGCGTCCAGCAATTTTTGCCCTAGCCCTCTGCCTTGTTGAGAAGGCGCTACTGCAATATTTAATAGTGTCACTTCTCCAACAATATTCTGTCCATAGAAGTAACCAACCACTTGAGAGCCTTCCAGCATCACATGATGGCAAGCACCGCGACTGGATAAGTCACGAACCAAAGATTCGGCCCAAGGGTGAGAATGTGCTTGCTGCTCGATTTGCCAAACTTGGTCGAGGTGCTCTGCACGCATCGGCGTAATTTCAATTGTCACGCATTAGCTCCGTTAAGAGTACGAACAGATTTGTTGCCACAATGCGCGGCGCTGTTCGTTATTACCATCAATATCTTGTAATAGTGGCGAGATCAGGTGCTTTGCCTTGATGCTTTTATCAGCCTCACAGCCTGCAAACCACACCCACTCTAGCTGATGTTCACCCAGCATGGATAAGCGCTCAGGCTCTAGGTGCAGCGCATCATCAAGCGTGAGCTTAATGCTTTTTAATACGCGCTCAAACATCAATGCCGTCTCGTTTTCTGGACATATTGGCGATACCAATAGGAGTTTACATGAACTTTGCAAATCCAATAATGGCGATTGATAGCCTTCCAGTCTTTCAGGGTGTACCAGCTCCCATGTGCTGATCCCCATTTCACGTAAATACTGTTTCTCGTTAATTGACATTTTCCGTCACCTATTTGAACGAGGGCAATCCTATCAAATTATCGCGATTATACCTAAAGGACTTCAAGGAACACCTGAACACAATGAGATGATTTGGATATTCCTGAACATAGCGTTTTGCCAACGGCCACACATTGGGTATGACATATAAGGTACATTATGAAATTCTTAAATACGCTACTACTTTGCACACTGGTAGCCGCCACCAGCATGAGTGTTTTTGCTAATAACAGCGATGAGTGGGAGCTGATTGCAACGAAAACCGTTAACTTTCATACAGAAACAGATACCGTGACACCAAATAGCCTATTCCGAAACCGAAGCTTCAGTAAAATAAAACTAAAATGTGTGCAAGGAACGGTAGACATTAATGGTTTAAAAGTCGTCATGACAGATGGTAGTGAGAAAAAGCTTTCCTCTATGGGCGTACTAACAAGCGGATTGTCGACTCGTGCCTGGAGCCTTCCAGGTACAAAAGAAGCCAAGCTAAAACAGATTGAAATGACTTACAGTAGCTGGGGAAGCACAAAACTCAGCCTGCTAGGGGTAAGTAAAAAAGCGAAAATAGAGGTCTGGGGCAAAAAGAAAAGTAACCAGTCATCCTAACCTCCCTATCTCAGTTTTCAGTGAATAAGAAAGAAGCCCACTTAGTCGTGGGCTTCTTTCATTTACAGTTCAGAGAACTCTGGCGCATAGTCTATGCGTCCGGAGCGTCCAGCACATTGACCTTCGACCAACTCTGCGACTCGAAATGCACCTTTAGGGACATCCCAAGCACATTCAAAGCCCATCTCGTCGCATGATTGAAAACCCTGGCGCGCGTAATAATCAGGATCGCCCAACACCACACACACTGGGTAGCCAAAATCACGCAGTGAATCAAAACCTTCTTTGATCAACTCTGCAGCGATGCCTTGGCGACGGTAATCTTCATGAACAGCTAATGGCGCTAGCCCTTGCCATGACAAATCTTCACCATTTAAGGTCACAGGGCTAAATAAAGCATGGCCTATCACCTCTCCCTCATCTGTACACGCGACTAAGGAAAGCGTGAATTTGCTGTTTTCGCGCAAACGCATCACAAGCTCAGCTTCAGCTTCCGTCGGGAAGGCGTGTTTCAATAAGCGGTCAATGGTAAGAATGTCCGCTGGGGCTTCAGTTCGAATAAGCATTCGCTACTCCGGTTGGTTGTGCAGGCGCTTGAACTCCTTTCTGAACAAAATCAGCCAATTGATTCGAAGCGACTTGCATTGCTTTCGGTAACTGCTCTAAGTCGACACTGTCCATTAAGTTTTTCACTTCTAAGCCAAGCTCAGTATCACCTTCAATTGAAAGGCGACGTTGGAAGAACAGTGTGTCAGGGTCTTCTTTACGACCAGCAATCAGTACTAGGTCGTTTAGATTACCACTAAAACTCACATCTTCCTGAACTGGTTTTTCAGCTACCACCAATTTTTCGTCTTGATAGCTGATGTACCATGCTAAGTTCAAGTCTTTAATCGCAACTTTTAACCACTTGTCTTCAAGGAACTCAAAGTCACCATCTTCCAAGGCTTCTTTAAACACCATTTTTAGCCCTTCTAGCAACGCTTTTTGCTGAATTGGCTGTGGTAATAACTGGACTGGAGAACGCAAAATATTAGCTGCGTTCTTTACTAGTTGACTGCGAATCTTGTTTAACACGTTCATTATCCGTTACTTTGTCATTAGGTTGCTTATATTAAGCAATCGTGGCGATGAGATTACTGTTATGTATCAATAAAGTGCTTATTTTAGATTGGTGGTTTATTGCTCACTAACGCTTCTTTTTTTGAACTTACGTGTATTATTGATGCGAACAGGTGGATAAACACTTTTACAACCGTATTTTCAAAGTTATAGTTATCTGAGCGTATCCATGTGATTGTCGACTGCACAGCTAAAACCGCGAGCCCTTTAATGGCAAGTAACACTTTGGCTTGGTGGTAGATCGCCGCAGGCTTATCAGGGTGTCGCTTTTTATACACGGACGAATAATCTGGCTCATTGGAGATCGGTAATACCCTAATGCCTTCCCAGCAATTAAAACATTGGTTTGCCACGCTAACCTCAAATAGCCCTTTCTTCTTTGCCATTCTTGATAAAAAACACAATTATCGAATGGTAAGTGACCGTTACTGCGATATCGCAGGTTTAAGTCATGAGGAAATCGTCGGCTTAAACGATTGCCAAGTGCTGGGTGAACAGTTTTATAAGAAGCTTGCACCATACTATCAGCGCGCGTTCAAAGGGGCACATGTCGAAGCCGAAATCACGCTCGATGAAACCGACCTTGAAACCAGTCTTCACTTTAGTCTTTCGCCAGTTTTTGAAGGTAACGACATTCGCTTTGTTGTTTTTCACGCTGTCGATACTTCAGAAAAGCAGATACTCGTTCGCTCCTTAGAAGAGTCCGAAAGTAAGTTTGCGAAGTTAACACAACTGCTACCAGACGGCTTACTGCTTATCGAAGATGATATTGTCATCTCTGCGAACCCCGCATCAGCGCGCCTTCTCGGACTTAACTCTCCTCATGAATTGTTGGGCGAAGAGCTAAGTCGTTTATTCATCGATGAAAACAGTAAAAAGGTATTTAGTCATCGATTGAGTACATTAATTTCTGACAAACCTTTTGTCTGCTTAACCAGTGCAAGATGCGGCTTTGAACGGAAAGTTCAGCTACACGCGGATTCCACGGCGATATTAGGTAGCGAATCTCAAATTATCCTAATCCAAGATGCTGATGATGCGCCCAAAAACCTGTCTTCTGCATCGAATGAAGACATACACATTGACTCGCTCACCAAACTCTACAACCGCTTTGGCTTCACCAAACGTTTGGAACAGCTGATCAAAAAGCAAACACCGCTTCTGGTGTTCTATTTGGATATCGATAACTTCAAAAACATTAATGACTCACTTGGTCACCATATTGGCGATAAAGTGATTCAAGAGGTATCGGCCCGTCTTAAACGGTTACTGCCAAACCAAGCGATTATTGGTCATTTGGGTGGCGATGAGTTTGGCGTCATTCTGCCGGAGCCAGAAAACACCCGCATGGCTGAAATTTTGTCCGATCGCATTATCTCGTTGATCAACCAACCTTTCGACTTGCACCACTTCAGTAAACGCCTTGCGTGTTCAATTGGTAGCGTTCGATACCCTGAAGACGGACAAGATGCGCGAATCCTACTACAAAATGCCGATACTGCGATGTATGAAGCCAAAGATCGTGGTAGAAATCGTCTGATCAAATTTAACGATCAAATGAACAAAGAAGCGCGTATGCGTTTGTGGCTTGAAATTGAACTGCAAAAAGCATTGCAGCAGAACGGTTTGGAAGTGTGGTATCAACCTAAGGTTAACGCGCGAGACTTCAGTATCAACGGCGCAGAAGCGCTCGTTCGTTGGAAGCATCCAGTCGAAGGGTACATTAGTCCTGGCTCATTCATTCCTGTCGCCGAGCGCGCTGGGTTAATAGAACACCTTGGACGTGTCGTGATGCGTGATGTTTTCAATACGGTAAAACGTTGGAAGCAACAAGGCATACTGCCAGGCCGTGTCGCCATCAACCTCTCTCCCGAGCAATTTGGCAACCCACAGCTGATCGACTTTATGGAAAAGCTGCTTCGCACTACCGAGCTTGATCCAAGCTGCATTACCTTCGAGCTAACCGAAAGTGCCGTGATGAGTGATAGCGAACATACACTGCAAATGTTGAATGCGATTAAAAAGCTTGGCTTCGCTCTCTCTATCGATGACTTTGGTACCGGCTACTCTTCTCTTTCCTACTTAGCGCGTTTTCCTATTGACGAGCTAAAAATCGACCGCGCTTTTATTAATGATATCGACACACTACCGAAACAAGTCACTGTGATTGAAAACATCATTAATCTGGGTAAGTCGCTCGACTTAACTGTCGTTGCCGAGGGGGTGGAAACCCACCAGCAAGCGACCCTGCTCTCTAACCTTCAATGTAATGCGATTCAAGGATTCCATTTTTATCGCCCGCAGCCAAAACATGAAATTGAAGAGCTGTTTGTACAGAATCGTCGTCACAAGAACTAACCCCGACCCGATACCCTTACTCGCAAGGGGTAAATATCGACTTTATTGAGCTAAACCTAACTTAGGTCAATTTCGCTATTCATAATTCTTCATAAAATGCGGACACCTTTTTATTCTCAATGATTGTGAGCATATGGAACTCTTGTGTCCCGCGGGTAACCTGCCTGCGTTAAAAACTGCGATTGATTGCGGTGCCGATGCCGTCTACATTGGTTTCAAAGATGATACCAACGCCCGTCACTTTGCTGGCCTCAACTTTAACGGCAAGAAATTAGAAAAAGCGGTGCAATACGTTCATGACCGCAATAAAAAAATTCATGTCGCGTTGAATACCTTCGCTCATCCCAATGGCTTCGAGCGCTGGACGAACGCAGTAGACAATGCAGCGGCACTGGGTGTAGACGCGCTGATTGTTGCAGACATTGCAGTGCTGGAGTACGCGGCTCGCAAATATCCCCATCTGGAACTACACCTTTCAGTGCAAGCATCAGCGACCAACGTCGCAGCCATTGATTTTTACAAACAAAACTTCAACGTAAAACGGGTAGTGCTACCCCGCGTTTTATCGATTCATCAGGTCAAACAGCTCTCACGCAACATCACTAGCGATGTCGAGTTAGAAGTCTTTGCTTTTGGTAGCCTTTGCATCATGTCTGAAGGTCGCTGCTACCTATCGTCATACATGACAGGCGAGTCTCCAAACACTGTGGGAGCATGCTCTCCAGCTAAGTACGTTCGCTGGCAAGAAACAGAAAATGGTCTGGAATCCCGCCTTAACGACATTTTGATCGATCGCTACAGCACCGGTGAAAATGCGGGCTACCCTACCTTGTGTAAAGGTCGTTTCGAAGCTGAAATCGAAGGCGAGAAAAAACGCTACCACGCACTGGAAGAACCAACCAGTTTGAACACCCTCTCTATGCTGCCAGAACTATTTGCTGCAAATGTGGCTTCTGTAAAAATTGAAGGTCGCCAACGTAGCCCTGCTTACGTAGAACAAGTCACTCGAACATGGCGAGCCGCGATTGACCGTTACCAAGCAAACCCAGAAGCTTACCAAGTCGAAGCGGCTTGGGATGCCGCATTGGCAAACGTGTCTGAAGGTACGCAGACCACACTTGGTGCTTATCACCGCAAATGGCAATAGAGGTTAAGATGGATAATTCAATGAAATACGCGCTTGGCCCGCTGTTGTACTTCTGGCCAAAACAAGACATCGAAGCGTTTTATGAACAAGCGAAATCAAGCTCCGCGGACATCATCTATCTTGGGGAAACCGTATGCTCAAAACGTCGAGAAATGAAGCCTTCGCATTGGCTTGAAATAGCAAAAGAGCTGTCTGCATCTGGCAAGCAAGTGGTGCTATCAACAATGGCACTACTAGAAGCTCCGAGTGAAGTAAACATAATGAAGAAGTACATCGACAACGGTGACTTCGCGATTGAAGCAAATGACGTATCTGCTGTTCAATTGGCATCAGAGCATAAAGTGCCTTTCGTCGTTGGTCCTGCAATCAATACTTATAACGCACACACGCTCAACTTATTTTTGAAGCAAGGTATGATGCGTTGGTGCATGCCTGTCGAGCTCTCTCGCGAATGGTTAAACGATACTTTAGTTCAGTGTGACGAGCTTGGTATTCGTAACAAGTTTGAAGTTGAGGTATTTAGCCACGGTTATTTGCCTTTAGCGTATTCCGCTCGCTGTTTCACAGCCCGAGCTGAAAACCGAGCGAAAGACGATTGCGAAACCTGCTGTATCAAATACCCTACGGGTATCCAGGTCAGCAGCCAAGAAGGGCAAGAAGTCTTTAACCTTAACGGCATTCAAACACAGTCAGGGTATTGCTACAACCTCATCAATGACTTACCAAGTATGAAAGGGCTGGTTGATGTGGTCCGGTTAAGCCCTCTTGGTATGGACATTTTTTCAGAGTTAGAGCGTTTTCGCTCAAACGAATACGGCGATAATCCTGAAAAGCTCGAAAGCCGCCAATGCAATGGCTATTGGCATCAACTAGCGGGCTTAGAAGTAAAAACCATTTAATCCTTAAAGATAAAAGCGAGGCCTAGCCTCGCTTTTATCTGTTAGCTTTTGTTAGCAGGCTTGCACCCTTGGTTCGACAGAACTCTCATTAAGCAGCTTTTTCACATCTCGCCACAACATACTGATCACGACCAAACTCAATGCAATGTTAGACAATGGGAAAGCTAACCAAATACCTGTCACGCCGAAAAGTTTCGGCATAATGAATAAGAATGGCAACTGGACCAGCATGTTGCCTAGTGTTACAAACATAGCTTTGCTGCCTTTGTTTACTGATTGATAGTACGCGGCCGCCACAACTAAAAAACCATCTAAGAACAACGCAAACATGTGTAAACGAATCCCGATCACGGTGCTATCAATCAACTGTTGGTCAGCATTATTAAACACCGCAACCAGTTCGTACGGGAAAAGGTTCATCAAAACAACGAACGCCACCCCACCAAGCACAGATGTCCCCATCGCGACCTTTAATAACTTTCTGATGTTCTCCTGATTACGTGCACCGTGGTTGAAGCTCACTAAAGGCTGCATACCATTCGCAATTCCTTCGGCTATCAGATAGTAAACCGTCACGATGTACCCCAAAATGGCGTACGCTCCGATCAACATTGCACTTCCGTATTGAGCAAATAACGCGTTGTGCAGTGCCACCATCACAGAGCCGTAGGCGTACATAAAGAAACTTGATGTACCTATCATGATAATCTTTGGTGCAGCATCCACCTGAACTTTGAAGTCGCTGATACGAAGGCGTAATGTTGCTTTTGAAGTAAAGAAGTAACCAATACCGAGCACAGTGACCACTAATTGTGCAAGTGCAGTGGCAATAGCGGCTCCGGTTAACTCCCACTCCAACCAAGCAATAAATACGTAGTCTAATACAATGTTAATAACGGCACCGATGACCATCAAAATCGTTGCTAAGTTCGGGCTGTCGTCATTGCGTAACAGAAACGGAACCGCGATAGAACCCAACGTGAATACGCACGCGACAATCAGAATATGCAAATATTGCAGCGCAAGTTCAAACACTCGCCCTTCCGCTCCTTGCCAGCGAATAAATTCATCCGAAAACAAAAACAATATTGTAGCAACGATCGGCATCAATGCCGCTAACAACGTCAATCCGGTCGTTAGGATTCGCTTAGCGCCTTCATGATCGTTCTTTCCTTGCTTGATCGAAGTCAGTGCACCAGTCCCCACCCCAATCATCATTCCTATACCGAGGATCGAACCGATAATAGGCCACGCAACATTGATCCCAGCTAATCCGTCAGCGCCAACATAACGGCCAATAAAAATGCCATCAACTATTTGATACAAACCGTTCACGAGCATTGCTGCGACGGTTGGAATCGTATATTTCCAAAACTGTCTATAAATTGAGTTTTGCATGACTGTCACCAGTAGTTAGCAAAGCTAACCATTTAATTAGCAAGGCTAACTAAATGGTTAAATTAAATAAAAGAAAGATGAAACAACAAAAACTAAACCATACAGCTGAGGCCTTTGCTTTAGTTTAAAATGACTTATTACTCAATGCTTTATTCAATAAAGCTTGTAACTGTTCAGCTTCTTGCTGATTTAATTGTTGCATCATTTGGTCAGAGATATCTTTGTACACTACCTGCTCCAAAGACATTTTTTCTGCGACTTCTTCCGTAAGCAACACACGCTTAGCACGAGCATCCTCATTACATGCGATGCGTTTCACCAAACCCTTTTTTTCCAAACGCACAACCATTGTCGATGCGGAAGGCTTAGTCACTTGCAGCTCTTCTGCAAGATCGGTTATTCGCACACCCTCAGGGTAAACCTGAATCACACGTAAATAATCGAACTCATTAAAGCTTAGATGTGATAATGGATCTTCTTTGGCATAGACACGCCAAGCTTTGGCGCAAAAACGCTCTAAATCAATCAAGCTTTCTTCTAATGCCATAAAAGCCACCACCACTTAGTTAGCAAGACTAACTATTTTAAATGAGTCACTCATCAAGTTCAATCATAAAAAAAGCCGCTCTCATCGAGCGGCTCTAAATCATTCAATTTCCAGCTTCTTGGCAGCCTTTAACTTGGCCAATCTATCTTGCTGTAATTGATCGTAAATTTGCGCCAATTCCAAGAAAGAATAGCGATGCTCAACATAATCGTAAACGTTGAACGAAATCGCGAGCTTATAAAGTGAGATGGCACTTGCGATATCACCTTCAAGCTGATTACGCTTTCCAAGGTAGAAATACGTTTCCGTCAATCGTTCAGCTAGGCGATAGTTCTCTCTCGTTCCATCCATAATTGCTTTAAGCGCGTCTTCGTCCGAGACGTCTCGTAGCATGATAGCAACAAGAACCCATCCCCACTCTTCACTACGATCTCGTAAATAACGCTGTTGAAGATTGGCTTTTGCTTGCTCTGGATTTTGCTCAGCTTCGATGATGTACAGCCATAATGAACGAAAAGGATCCGTTGGCATTTCTTGATAGTGCTTGGTCATATCTTCTAAAGCGAGATCGATTCGGCCACCATAATACAGTGCAATCGCACGGTTGCGCTCAGCATAGGTATTATCAGGAGCCAACTCTATGGTCGAGTCAAACGCTTCATATGCCGCATCAAACTCTCCTACTTGGGTAAAGTATACTCCCAAAAGATTGAAGATGTCCGGCTGAGCAGGATTCAACTGCAAAGACTGGTTAAAGTCCAAACGGGCAAGATCACGCAAACCAACGCTATCGTAGTAGCTACCGCGCTCATAATGCATTTTAGCGCGCACTTCATCACTAAGGTCGGGACGTTGTAGCAACTGCGAGAGACGCGCGATTTGTACTTCTTGTTGAACACTAGGCTGAAGTGGCACCGCCATCGGTGGATATAACCACTTTTGTGCTGATTGTTGAGAAGTATTTGCACAACCGGTCAGCGCGATAGCAACACATAAAATTGCGGTTTGAAACCATTTCACTAATTGATACTCCTGTTTGGACCGCTCAAGATTTGTTTCTCTTAATGCAATATAGGCGATAACCTCGTTTGAGGTTAATACATCGAAACAAACCAAAAAAGGGGAGCGAAAATGCTCCCCTTTTATAACATGCTTTCAGGCCCTTAATCTAATAAAAGGCTGAAAGTCTCATTTTGTCTTACTCGTCTTTAGCAGCCTGTGCTTCAGCAGCAGCTTCTTCAGCTGGCTTTTCTACCGCTTCTTTCATGCTTAGACGTACACGGCCTTGGCGGTCGATTTCAAGAACTTTAACTTGAACTTCTTGACCTTCAGCTAGGTAGTCAGACACTTTCTCTACGCGTTTTTCTGCGATTTGAGAAATGTGTACAAGACCATCTTTGCCTGGAAGAACCGTTACGAATGCACCGAAGTCAGCTAGACGTGCAACTTTACCTGTGTAGATACGGCCCACTTCCACTTCAGCAGTGATCTCTTCGATACGGCGGATAGCTTCTTTCGCAGCAGTGCCTTCAGTTGCCGCAATCTTGATAGTACCGTCGTCTTCGATTTCGATAGTTGTACCAGTCTCTTCAGTTAGAGCACGGATAACTGCACCACCTTTACCGATAACGTCTTTGATCTTCTCAGCGCTGATCTTCATCGTGTGAATACGCGGAGCAAATTCAGAGATGTCTTCACGAGCACCAGAGATTGCTTCATCCATTACAGATAGGATGTGCTTACGTGCGCCTTGAGCTTGGTTAAGCGCAATTTGCATGATTTCTTTAGTGATGCCTTCGATCTTGATGTCCATTTGAAGTGCAGTGATACCAGTGTTAGTACCTGCTACTTTAAAGTCCATGTCACCTAGGTGGTCTTCATCGCCAAGGATGTCAGAAAGTACAACGAAATCGTCACCTTCTTTAACAAGACCCATTGCGATACCAGCAACAGATGCTTTGATTGGCACACCTGCGTCCATAAGTGCAAGAGAAGTACCACATACTGAAGCCATTGAAGATGAACCGTTAGATTCAGTGATTTCCGATACAACACGTACTGTGTATGGGAACTCATCAACAGAAGGCATTACTGCAGCAATACCACGCTTCGCCAGTTTACCGTGGCCGATTTCACGACGCTTAGGAGAACCTACAAAACCAGTTTCACCTACACAGTATGGAGGGAAGTTGTAGTGCAGTAGGAAGTGATCTTTACGCTCACCAGTTAGCTCATCGATGATTTGAGCATCACGCTGAGTACCTAGCGTTGCCGTAACGATCGCCTGAGTTTCACCACGAGTGAATAGCGCGCTACCGTGAGTACGAGGAAGAACACCAGTACGTACATCTAGTGCACGAACCATGTCTTTTTCACGGCCATCGATACGAGGGTTACCTGCAATAATACGGCTACGTACTACTGTCTTCTCTAGATCATGGAAGATAGTGTGGATTTCTTTTGTATCTGCTTCAGGATCTTCAGCAAGAAGAACTTCATTTACTTCCGCAGCGATCTCATGGATGCGGTCGTAGCGAGCCATTTTCTCAGTAATTTGGTAGGCCTCAACAAGTTTAGCTTCTGCTAGATCAGCAATCTTATTTTTAAGCGCTGTGTTCTCTTCAGGAGCAACCCAATCCCAAGCAGGAGTTGCAACTTCTACTTTGAATTCGTTGATAGCTTTAATAGCAACTTGTTGTTGGTCATGACCATAAACAACCGCCGCTAGCATTTCTTCTTCAGTTAGGTTGTCCGCTTCTGACTCAACCATCAGTACTGCTGACTCTGTACCTGCAACAACAAGGTCAAGCTTAGAAGTTTCTAGTTCAGTTTGGCTAGGGTTAAGTACAAGCTGACCATCGATATGACCAACACGCGCCGCACCGATAGGGCCGTTGAATGGAATGCCAGAGATAGCAAGAGCAGCAGAAGTACCGATCATTGTAACGATATCTGGCTGAACATCTGGGTTTACAGACATTACTGTCGCGATAACCTGAACTTCGTTTTTAAACGCGTCTGGGAATAGCGGACGGATTGGACGGTCGATTAGACGAGCTGTTAGCGTTTCGCCTTCAGAAGGACGACCTTCACGTTTGAAGAAGCCGCCTGGGATTTTACCCGCAGCGTAAGTACGCTCTTGGTAGTTAACCGTTAGTGGGAAGAAGTCTTGACCTGCAACGGCTTCTTTTTTACCTACAACAGATACGAATACAGACGTATCATCCATTGTGACCATAACTGCTGCTGTAGCTTGACGTGCAATAACGCCAGTTTCTAAAGTAACTGTGTGGTTACCGTACTGGAACGTTTTAACAACTGGTTTTTCGAACATTGTTATTCCTTGTTTCTAATCTTCCTTTAGTGCTTAAAGAAATCTTAGATGTGTTAATTGACACTCAAGGCATTACGAATCGCGACTAGTAAAAAGAAACTCGGAAATTCCTTTTGAATAGTCGCGACCTTTTGGTCGACGTGGTTGACTGTAATGCTATGAGCTTTTGAGAAAACCTCTTACAAGGTTTAGCCGCCAGTATTATAACGGCATAAGTCTAATTTGGCTAAATTTAGGCAACAAAAAAGGGGCATAAAGCCCCTTTTTAGACAAACTGCTATGCAGTCGCTGATTAGCGACGTAGGCCTAGACGTTTGATTAGGTCTTGGTAGCGAGCTAGGTTTTTACCTTTTAGGTAATCTAGAAGCTTACGACGACGAGAAACCATGCGTAGAAGACCACGACGGCTGTGGTGATCGCCTTTGTGCGCTTTGAAGTGACCTTGTAGGTGGTTGATAGAAGCTGTAAGTAGAGCTACTTGAACTTCTGGTGAACCAGTGTCGCCTTCGCCTTGTGCGTATTCTGCAACGATTGCTGCTTTAGTTTCTGCATTCAGAGACATAATTCTCTCCTAATAAGAGTAGGTTTAAAGTTGTAGCAGCCAATCTCTGATTCAGCCGCTACGCGAAGCGCGGATTATAGGGAAATTTCCTATCTCGTGCAATATAAAAATACCGACACTCAGGTCGGTATTTTCAATCATTTACTTGGATGCAACGTCATCTCGGAACACGACCAATCGCTTAGGAGCGATTTTGCCATCTTCGTTCATTTCGCCAACGCCAATAAACAAGCGTTCTTCACCCATAGTAAGGCGAAGTGAGCCCTCAGTCGGAGCACCAAATACTTGAACGGGCTGCCCATGTTGGACCATATTCGCCAGTTCAGGCACCAAGTTGACTTCTGGTAAGTCTTCTACCGCTGTATCCATTGGCAAAAGCAGTGGGTCCAGTAGCTCTCGAGGTGCTCGTTCCTCGCGGTGAGCTTGCTCTAGCAACTCATTTAGTTGCTCGAGTGTTACCATATTCTCGTATGGGTATTTAGCAACACCAGTACGACGAAGCATAGTTACGTGCGCACCACAACCTAACATTTCGCCCAGATCATCAACGATAGTACGAATATAGGTACCTTTAGAGCAGTGCACTTCCATCTCTACTTCATCGCCTTCAAAACGGTGAAGAACAATCTCATATACCGTGATCTTACGAGATTCACGCGGAACTTCGATGCCTTTACGAGCGTATTCATACAAGGGTTTACCTTGATACTTCAACGCAGAGAACATGGAAGGCACTTGATCAGATTCACCACGGAACTGATCGATGCACGCCTCTAGCTTGTCTAACGTAACATCGACTGGACGAGTCTCTACAACTTCACCATCCGAGTCAGACGTATTGGTACGTTCACCCAGCTTTGCGATCACACGGTAGCGTTTATCAGAATCAAGAAGAAACTGAGAAAATTTTGTCGCTTCACCCAAGCAAATTGGCAGCATGCCTGTCGCTAATGGGTCCAAGGCTCCAGTGTGGCCTGCTTTCTCAGCAAAGTAGATTCGCTTTACTTTTTGCAGTGCATCATTGGAAGAGATACCTGTTGGTTTGTCCAACAGTATAACGCCATTAATTGGACGACCTTTACGACGACGAGCCATTATTCTTCGTCCTCACGACCAGAATCTTTTTGCTTTTGTTTGTCTGAACTAACGACTTCAGACACTAGGTTAGACATACGCATACCTTCAACAAGCGTATTGTCATAGTGGAAGCGGATTTCTGGCGTTAAACGTAGACGAATACGCTTACCTAACATCATGCGAATGTGCACTTCGTGCTCACGTAGCGCTGCTAGACATGATTCTGGTGTTTGCTCACCCACACACAGGAAGGTCACAAATACTTTTGCGTAAGCTAGGTCACGAGAGACTTCTACGTCTGAGATCGTCACCATGCCAAGGCGAGAGTCACGAACTTCACGTTGAAGGATCATCGCTAGTTCTTTTTGCAGCTGCTGTGCAACGCGCTGCGTGCGGCTAAATTCTTTTGACATATCTTTACTCTTATATAGAAAGAATGGGGGGTTGGTCAAAGCCAGCCCCCCATGGTGTATTCAACAACCAATTACTACTTATCTTTCAAAGACAATATTAGTAATTTTAGTCAATTAGTCTAGAGTACGTTTAATTTCAACGATTTCGAAGACTTCGATTTGGTCACCAACGCGAACATCATTGTAGTTCTTAACGCCGATACCACATTCGTAGCCATTCTTAACTTCTTGAACGTCATCTTTGAAACGACGTAGTGACTCTAGTTCACCTTCGTAAATAACAACGTTATCACGTAGTACACGGATTGGGTTGTTACGCTTGATCACACCTTCTGTAACCATACAACCAGCGATAGCGCCCAGTTTCGGTGACTTAAACACGTCACGAACTTCAGCAAGACCAATGATCTCTTGCTTGAATTCTGGAGCAAGCATACCGCCCATTGCTTGTTTCACTTCGTCAATCAATTGGTAAATGATTGAGTAGTAACGTAAGTCAACAGCTGCGGCTTCAACAGCACGACGAGCAGAAGCATCTGCTCGAACGTTAAAGCCAAGGATGATTGCGTTTGAAGCTTCCGCTAGTACTACGTCAGTTTCAGTAATACCACCAACACCAGAACCAACGATGTTCACTTTAACTTCGTCAGTAGATAGCTTAACTAGTGAGTCTGCGATTGCTTCTACAGAACCTTGAACGTCTGCTTTAAGTACAACGTTAAGTTCAGCAACTTCACCAGCAGTCATGTTAGAGAACATGTTCTCTAGTTTAGATTTCTGCTGACGAGCAAGTTTCACTTCACGGAACTTACCAGCACGGTAGTTAGCTACTTCACGCGCTTTACGCTCGTCACGAACTACTGTTGCTTCATCACCTGAAGATGGTACACCTGAAAGACCTAGGATCTCTACAGGGATAGATGGGCCAGCCGAAGTAATTTCTTTACCTAGCTCATCACGCATTGCACGAACACGGCCGTATTCTTGACCACAAAGAACGATGTCGCCTTTGTTTAGTGTACCTGATTGAACAAGTACTGTTGCAACTGGACCACGACCTTTATCTAGGCGAGATTCAACAACAACACCAGATGCCATGCCTTCAGCTACAGCTGTAAGTTCAAGAACTTCAGACTGAAGAAGGATTGCTTCTAGAAGACCATCGATGTTTGTACCCTGTTTAGCAGAGATGTGAACGAACATGTTCTCACCGCCCCACTCTTCAGGAATAACGTCGTATTGAGCAAGCTCGTTCTTAACGTTATCTGGGTTCGCGTCTTCTTTATCGATCTTGTTCACAGCAACAATTAGAGGAACGCCTGCCGCTTTCGCGTGCTGAATCGCTTCTACTGTTTGTGGCATTACGCCATCGTCTGCTGCAACTACAAGAACAACGATATCTGTTGCTTGAGCACCACGAGCACGCATTGCAGTAAACGCTGCGTGTCCAGGAGTATCAAGGAACGTGATCATGCCGTTGTCTGTTTCAACGTGGTACGCACCAATGTGCTGAGTAATACCACCCGCTTCGCCAGAAGCAACGTGTGTGCGACGGATGTAGTCAAGTGTTGACGTTTTACCGTGGTCAACGTGACCCATGATAGTAACAACTGGAGCACGTGGAACTGCTTCCGCGTTAGTGTCACGGTCAGATAGTACCGCTTCTTCCAGTTCGTTCTCTTTACGAAGAACTACTTTATGGCCCATTTCTTCAGCAACAAGTTGTGCTGTTTCTTGGTCGATCACTTGGTTGATAGTCGCCATAGCGCCCATCTTCATCATTACTTTGATAACTTCTGTCGCTTTAACCGACATCTTGTTAGCGAGTTCTGATAGAACGATCGTTTCGCCAATTACAACGTCTTGCTTAGCAACCGTTGCTGACTTATCAAACCCGTGCTGCATTGAAGTCGGCTTAGCAAGTTTGCCCTTACGACCTCTACCGCCACGTTGGTTGTTACGGCCACCGCGAGCTTGGTCGTCTTTACCCGAAGCTGCTTTTTTCTTCTTACGACGACCGCCTTCTACTTTGCGATCTGCTTCATCTTCGGCTTCACGTGCGTATTGTGAAGTCGTTACATGGTAATCTGTATCTTCCATATCACCCTTTTTCTCTTCTGCAGCAGACCAACGCTCTTTATTCTTTTCAGCCAATTCGCGAGCTTCTTCAAGCTTGCGCTGACTTTCCTCTTCAGCCTTACGCTTAGCTTCTTCTTCCTGACGACGTTTAAGCTCGTCGGCCTCTTTTCGCGCTGCTTCTTGCTTAATTTTCTCTTCAGCATCACGCTTTGCTTTTTCTTCAGCATTACGTTGTGCATTCGTATCTACGTCTCGCTTCGCTTTTTCTTCAGCTTCACGTTTCGCTTTTTCTTCCGCTTCACGTTTTGCAGCTTCTTCAGCTTCACGTTTTGCAGCTTCTTCAGCTTCACGTTTTGCAGCTTCTTCTGCTGCACGTTTTGCTGCTTCTTCTGCTTCACGTTGTGCTGCTTCTTCAGCTTCACGTTTCGCTTCATCTTCAATTGTGCTGCGCTTCACGTATGTACGTTTTTTGCGCACCTCAACCTGAACATTCTTACTCTTACCACCACCCGCGTTCACACTAAGTGTACTACGAGTTTTACGCTGAAGCGTAAGGCGAGTCGGCTCTGAATCACCTGATTTATCACCGTGTTCTTTCTTTAAATGAGAGAGAAGCTTCTGCTTCTCTTCATCAGTAACATTGTCAGAGCTCGCCTTTTTAATGCCAGCGTCAGCAAGTTGTTCAATCAAGCGGTCGACTGGCGTACCAATCTCATCACTCAGTGCTTTAACTGTTAATTGTGTCATGCCGCTTCCTCCTTGCCGAAAATTATGCTTCTTCGCCGAACCAACAGATGTTACGTGCGGCCATAATTAGCTCACCTGCACGTTCTTCGGTCAGGCCTTCGATACCTTCTAAATCGTCAATACCTTGGTCAGCAAGATCTTCCAGTGTCGCTACACCTTTCGCTGCCAATTTAAATGCCATCTCACGCTCAAGACCTTCAAGTGCAAGTAGGTCCTCAGCTGGTTCTAGACCTTCAAAAGACTCTTCTTGTGCTAGTGCGATCGTCGTTAGTGCATCTTTTGCACGTCCACGAAGCTCTTCGATTAGTTCTTCATTCAAACCATCGATTTCTAGTAGCTCGTTAACTGGCACGTATGCGATTTCTTCTAGCGTTGAGAAACCTTCTTCAACAAGAAGTTGAGCGAAGTCTTCTTCAATATCTAGGTACTTCATGAAGTTTTCAATAGATGCTTGTGATTCTTCAGCGTGTTTCTTCTGAAGATCAGCAACTGTCATAACATTCAGTTCCCAACCTGTTAGTTGAGATGCTAGACGCACGTTTTGACCGTTACGACCAATAGCTTGCGCTAGGTTGTCAGCTTCAACTGCGATGTCCATTGAGTGTGCATCCTCATCAACGATGATAGAAGCAACATCAGCTGGCGCCATTGCGTTGATAACGAATTGAGCTGGGTTATCATCCCAAAGAACGATATCGATACGCTCACCACCAAGTTCGCCAGAAACAGCTTGTACACGTGCACCACGCATACCAACACACGCACCTACAGGGTCGATACGTTTGTCATTTGTTTTGACAGCGATCTTAGCGCGAGAACCAGGATCACGTGCTGCGCCTTTCAACTCGATAATATCTTCTGCGATTTCAGGCACTTCAACACGGAACAGTTCTGCCAACATTTCTGGCTTAGAACGAGTGATGAACAATTGGAAACCACGTGCTTCAGGCGCGACTTTGTAAAGAAGGCCACGTACGCGGTCGCCTGGACGGAAGTTTTCACGAGGAAGTTGGTCATCACGCAGGATTACCGCTTCAGCGTTATTACCAAGATCAAGCACGATTGTGTCACGGTTTACTTTTTTCACGACACCAGTGATTAGATCACCTTCATTGTCGATGAACTGTTCAACGATTTGTGCGCGCTCAGCTTCACGAACTTTTTGTACGATAACTTGCTTAGCAGTTTGAGTCGTAATACGGTCAAACGTTACTGATTCGATTTCGTCTTCTACGTAGTCGCCAAGCTCGATTGAATCATCTTCGTATTGCGCTGCTTCTAGTGAGATCTCTTTTGTAGGGTTCTCAACGTCATCAACAACTAACCAACGGCGGTAAGTTACAAATTCACCGGTTTTACGGTCAATGGCAACACGTACGTCGATTTCGATTTCGTATTTTTTCTTTGTAGAAGTTGCTAGAGCAATCTCAAGAGCCTCAAAGATACGCTCACGAGGTACCGCTTTTTCGTTCGATACCGCTTCTGCTACCGCTAAAATTTCTTTACTCATTGTATTTAGCCTCTAAGCTTAAACTTTTTTAGGGAACTAAAATTTAGGGATCAGGTTAGCTTTGGAAATGTTACTTAGAGCAAACTCTTCTTGCTGACCGTCTACAGTAATTGTCACTGTTTCGCCATCAACACCGTGGATAATACCTTTCCACTTACGACGGTTTGCTACAGCCATTTTCAATACGATGCTGACCTCGTGACCAATAAATTGCTCGTAATGTGCTGCTTTAAAAAGTGGTCTTTCTAAACCTGGAGAAGACACTTCTAGGCTGTAAGCAACAGAAATTGGATCTTCAACGTCTAAAACTGCACTAACTTGGTGGCTAACTTCTGCACAGTCGTCTACGTTAATACCATTTTCATGGTCAATGTAGATACGTAACGTTGAGTGCGCGCCTGCACGAATGAATTCTAATCCAACTAACTCATAACCTGATGCCGCTACTGGCGCGTCAAGCATTTCAGTAAGTTGTCTTTCTAAACCAGTCATTTAACCACTCCAGAAACAAAAAAAGGGCTCAGAGCCCAATCAAAAAACCAAGCAGTATCTGAGCTATTTCAAAAAGCTCAGATAACAAAAAACCCCGATAGTCGGGGTTTTATGCTGCTGGACCCTGATACGTTAAGAATAGCCAACAATTGCTTTTCTTAACTCGTAGTGTGGTTAGCACTACGCAAACTTGCCAATCTACGATTTCCTTTTAAAGAAAGAGATTGGTTGCGGGGGCCGGATTTGAACCGACGACCTTCGGGTTATGAGCCCGACGAGCTACCAAGCTGCTCCACCCCGCGTCCGACTTGCTGAGCATTATACTCGCAAACAAGTGATTTACAAGTTTGTAAATACATGGTGCCGAGAGAGGGACTCGAACCCTCACACCTAAGGCACTAGCACCTCATGCTAGCGTGTCTACCAATTTCACCATCTCGGCATCAAAACCTTACAGCTTATTGAGGAATTTCATCACCCGCAGGGGCAGGAACTTCACTCGCTGCATCCTTAACTTGTTCGACAACTGGTTGACCTAACGTTGGGTCTACCCATTGTGATTCAGTCTGGTGCGTAGACATACGACCAAGTAACAAGCTAACGATAAAGAATACGGTTGCTAAAATAGCAGTTGTTCGGGTTAAGAAATTACCTGAGCCGCCAGCACCAAACACTGTGTTTGAAGCACCAGCACCGAACGAGGCTCCCATATCTGCGCCTTTACCTTGTTGAATCAACACAAGGCCAATCACACCAAGCGCTGCCAACAGGTAAATCACAAGTAGAACTGAAAACATTTTTTCCACCTATGTTCCAAATTGTTGAGCCAGCGCCGTTCAAAAGAACAAATCATAATGAACAAGGCTAGCGACCTCCTAACGGGAGGCGGAGCAATACTAGCGAAAGCCAGTAACGCTGACAAGGGAAAATTAGTAAAAAATCAATGCCAATGCGTTAAGCGCTCAAAAAAAGGGCAAAAGATGCCCTTTTCATTCAAGACATGCTTTAACGCAATGATTAACAACTTGCTTTAACAGCCTCAGCGATTTTCAATACTGAGTGTTGAACTAGTTCACCATCTTCGCCTTCCACCATAACGCGGATCAAAGGCTCAGTGCCAGACTTACGCAGCAGTACACGCCCTTTATCACCAAGTGTCGCCTCTACTTCAGCGACAGCGTTTAATACAGCTGTAGCTTCAAGAGGGTTACTTTCTCCTGAGAAACGGACATTTTCTAAAACCTGAGGATATAATGTCATTCCTTGCGATAGTTCATATAAAGACATATCGCTGCCAATTACAGAAGCAAGTACTTGAAGTGCAGCAACAATCGCATCGCCGGTTGTGACTTTATCTAATAAGATCACATGGCCTGAGTTTTCAGCACCAATTTTCCAACCTTTTTCTAGCAGTTGCTCCATGACATAACGGTCACCAACAGCAGCACGTACAAACGGAATGCCTAGCTGCTTTAAACCATTTTCCATACCCAAGTTAGTCATTAGTGTACCAACAACACCACCCTTTAGCTCACCACGACGAAGTGCATCACGAGCGATGATATAAGCAATTTGGTCACCATCAACTTTGTTACCTAGGTGGTCGACCATAATGATGCGGTCACCATCACCATCAAATGCGAGACCAAGATGCGCTTGCTCTTCAACAACACGCTGTTGAAGAGCTCGTACGTCTGTTGCGCCCACTTTTTCATTAATGTTGATGCCGTTAGGCTCTACGCCCATAGCGATAACTTCTGCCCCAAGTTCTTTGAAAACATTTGGAGCGATGTGGTACGTTGCACCGTGCGCACAGTCTACTACGATCTTAAAGTTCGCAAGGCTCAACTCAGATGGGAAAGTACTCTTACAGAATTCGATGTAACGACCAGCTGCATCATTTAGGCGGGTTGCTTTACCAAGCTCAGCAGACTCCACACATTCAATTTCTTTATCTAACTCAGCTTCGATCGCCAATTCGATATCGTCAGGTAGCTTAGTACCCTCAGAAGAAAAGAATTTAATGCCGTTGTCGTAATATGGGTTATGTGATGCAGAAATCACAATACCAGCCTCGGCACGGAAAGTCTGAGTTAAATATGCCACAGCTGGAGTTGGCATGGGACCAGTAAATGTTGCTTTAAGTCCCGCAGCTGCAAGGCCAGCCTCTAGTGCAGATTCAAGCATATAACCTGAAATACGTGTATCTTTACCTATGATAACTTTCTTTGTGCCTTGTTTCGCTAGTACACGACCAGCAGCCCAGCCAAGCTTAAGTACGAAGTCTGGAGTGATTGGGTATTGTCCTACTTTACCGCGCACACCGTCAGTACCAAAGTAACGTCTTTCATTCGACATAAACTTTCCTTTATTATTTTTAAATATTGTTTTTCGTCATCTCAACAACTTTCATCGCTTCGATTGTCTCTTCAAAGTCATGCACGCGAATGATCTGCGCGCCTTTCATCGCGGCAATCGTAGCACAAACGACACTTGCGTTCGTACACTCTGCCGCTGGCTTGTCTAACAGTTTGAAGATCATGGATTTACGAGACATGCCAGCCAAAATAGGCAGGCCGAATTCATGAAACTTTTCAAGATGAGCAAGCATATGATAATTGTGTTCGATTGTTTTGCCAAAGCCAAACCCAGGATCGAGAATCAGTTGAGATTTATCAATCCCTGCTGCTTCACACGCCGCGATACGTTCTTCTAGAAAAGCCGACACGTCCCCCATTAAATCATCATAATGAGGGTCAACTTGCATGGTCCTAGGCTGACCTTTCATATGCATCAGACAAATTGGAAGGTTTGCTTCTGCTGCGACTTCCAGAGCACCTGGCTCTTGCAGCGAGCGGATGTCATTGATCAAATCAGCCCCAGCATCAATTGCTTGACGCATCACTTCTGCTTTACTGGTGTCAACGGAAATCCATACATCATATTTTTCACGAATGGCTTTGATTACTGGGACAACACGCCTAAGCTCTTCTTCCAAAGACACATTCGGTGCACCAGGTCTTGTTGATTCACCACCAACATCAACAATACTTACACCAGCCTTTATCATTTTATCAACTTGAGCAAGAGCAAGTTCAATTGAGTTGTATTTACCGCCATCCGAAAAGGAATCCGGTGTCACATTTAGAATGGCCATGACATGTGGACGCGAAAGGTCCAAAGATTTGTTATTTGCTGTAATCATCATCATAAACACAAAAACCCCGAGATAACTCGGGGTTTAATATTATCGATACTCTTTATTCAGAGTCTTTCTTTTCAGGCGCTTCGTTAGAAGTTGTTTCAGAAGAGCTAGGCTGTTCTGCATCTTTCGCAGTCTCCGTTGCTTCTTCTTTAACTTCTTGCTTTGCTTGAGGCTTGTCGCTGTCTTCTGGTTTGCTTGCTGAGTTATCACTCCAGCCCGCAGGCTCACGAATTTCAGCTTTGCGCTCCATTAAGTCATCAATCTGGCGAGCATCAATGGTTTCATACTTCATCAGCGCATCTTTCATCGCATGCATGATATCCATGTTCTCTTGAAGAATCTTCTTCGCACGATCGTAGTTGCGGTCAATGATCTGACGAACTTCGTCATCAATCAACTTCGCTGTATCGTCAGACACATGTTTAGTCTGAGTTACACTACGCCCTAAGAACACTTCGCCTTCATCTTCTGCATACAGCAGAGGGCCAAGCTTTTCAGAGAAACCCCATTGAGTAACCATCTTACGAGCAATATCTGTTGCGCGCTCGATATCATTAGAAGCACCGGTTGATACTTTGTCAGCACCGTAGATAAGTTCTTCTGCTAAACGACCACCGTACAAGCTAGAAATCATTGATTCTAGGTGTTGGCGAGACATACTCACGCGGTCCTGCTCTGGAAGGTACATTGTTACACCCAACGCACGACCACGTGGAATGATAGACACTTTGTACACTGGATCGTGTTCAGGAACCAAGCGACCAACAATCGCGTGACCCGCTTCGTGGTATGCGGTTGACTCTTTCACTTCCTCAGACATCACCATTGAACGGCGCTCAGCACCCATCATGATTTTGTCTTTCGCCAGTTCAAACTCAACCATAGAAACGTTGCGCTTGTTACCGCGCGCAGCAAACAGGGCTGCTTCGTTAACTAAGTTTGCTAGGTCAGCACCAGAGAAGCCTGGAGTACCACGTGCGATGAGAGAAGGCTCTACATCACCCGCTAGAGGGACCTTACGCATGTGAACTTTTAGGATCTGTTCACGGCCACGTACATCTGGAAGACCAACTACCACTTGACGGTCAAAACGACCAGGACGCAGTAGCGCAGGGTCTAGCACGTCCGGACGGTTAGTCGCAGCGATAACGATAATACCTTCGTTACCTTCGAAACCATCCATCTCAACGAGCATTTGGTTTAGTGTTTGTTCACGTTCATCATGACCACCACCAACACCTGCGCCACGTTGACGACCTACCGCATCGATCTCATCGATAAAGATGATACAAGGTGCAGCTTTCTTTGCTTGTTCAAACATGTCACGCACACGAGATGCACCAACACCAACGAACATTTCTACGAAATCAGAACCAGAGATAGTAAAGAATGGTACTTTCGCCTCACCGGCAATGGCTTTCGCTAGAAGCGTTTTACCCGTACCAGGAGGACCAACCATTAGAACACCCGTTGGAATCTTACCGCCCAGTTTTTGGAAGCGGCTTGGATCGCGTAGGTAGTCCACCAGCTCTTTCACGTCTTCTTTTGCTTCGTCACAACCAGCAACGTCAGCAAAAGTTGTCTTGATTTGTTCTTCGCTCATCATTCGAGCTTTGCTCTTACCAAAAGACATGGCGCCTTTACCACCGCCGCCTTGCATTTGACGCATGAAGAAAATCCATACACCAATTAGTAAGATCATTGGGAACCAAGAGATGAAGATAGTACCAAGCAAGCTTTGCTCTTCTGGAGGCGTGCCTTGTACTTTCACGTTTTGGTTAATTAGGTCATCTAGAAGCTTTTGGTCATACACTGGCATGTAAGTGACCATTTTGGCACCGCCGCCACGACGAACAAAGCTAATTTCACCGTCTTTAAAAGTTGCTTCTTGAATCTGGCCTTGGCCAACTTCCTGTACAAACGTGGTGTAATCCACGGTTCTGCCATTGCTTTCTCCAGGGCCAAAGCTCTGGAATACCGACATCAATACGACGGCGATAACAAGCCACAGAATTAAATTTTTTGCCATGTCACTCAAGGTGTAAGCCTCTCGATAACTAATTGTAATTAAAGGTAGGGTACTACAGTTCATTAACTGTAGCTATAGTGTTAACACGCTCTCAAGAGAGCAAAATGGTTAACCTTTGTAACCAGTGGCTACGACGAAGACCTCTCGAGAGCGAGCTCGCGATGAGTCTGGTTTTCTAATTTTTACGGCTTTAAACATGTCTCGGACTTCTTTCACATACTGATCGAAGCCTTCCCCTTGGAAAACCTTTACGACAAAGCTACCATTAGGCGCTAGAACTTGTCGACACATATCTAAAGCTAATTCAACTAAATACATAGCGCGAGGTTGATCAACAGAATTGTTTCCCGCGATGTTAGGCGCCATATCAGACATTACTACGTCTACCATGGAAGGTTGGATCCTTTCTAGCAAAGCTTCCAATACTGCATCATCACGAAAGTCGCCTTGTAAAAAGCTAACGCCAGCAATCGGGTCCATAGGAAGCAAGTCACACGCGATGATCTGACCACTGTCCCCTACTATCTTAGCAGCATATTGAGACCATCCGCCCGGCGCAGCCCCCAAGTCGACGACTGTCATTCCAGGCTTTAACAATTTATCTTTCGTTTGAATCTCATCGATCTTGAAATAAGCACGTGAGCGGTAGCCTTTTTTTCGGGCTTCATTCGCGTATTTATCATCAAAGTGTTCTTTCAACCAACGACCAGAACTAGCCGAATGTTTTTGTTTACTCATTTTAATCCCAACAAGGCACAAATTGGAGCTATTGTTTTAATAGGCGCTACCTATTACTCAATAAATTATAGTCTTCAGCAATAGATGGCGTTAAAATAGCTTTTTTCAACCCTTATTTTAAAGAAAATTGGCCGCGTAATGAACCTAAGCACCAAACAAAAGCAGCACCTTAAAGGCCTAGCTCACAGTTTAAAACCTGTTGTGCTAATGGGCGCAAATGGACTTACAGAAGCCGTGCTAGCAGAAATTGAAATCGCTCTTAACCATCACGAACTTATCAAAGTAAAAGTTGCTTCGGAAGATCGTGAAACAAAACAGCTAATCATCGACGCTATCGTACGTGAGACGGGCGCTGAAAAAGTTCAGACTATTGGTAAAGTGCTAGTGCTATACCGCCAGTCTGAAGAGCGTAAAATCGAAATCCCTCGTAAGTAACTCTACTTACGTTGCTGAAGAAAAAAGGTCGCCTGAGGCGACCTTTTTGCGTTTTATCAGGGCAGTAATGCTACTCCAAACGACCTAGATATATTCTACTCGGTCAATTTCGAAGTCTTTCGCGCCACCCGGAGTTTGAATAGCAACTTCATCGCCTTCCATCTTGCCAATCAGGCCACGAGCAATAGGTGAGCTCACTGAAATGCGACCTGCTTTGATATCGGCTTCGTCATCACCAACGATTTGGTACGTTTTTTCTTCTTCGGTGTCGATATCAATCAAGGTTACGGTTGAACCAAAAATAACTTTACCCGTGTTCTCCATCTTCGTTACATCAATAACTTGAGCAACTGACAGTTTGTATTCAATGTCACGGATTTGTGCTTCACAAATGCCCTGCTCTTCACGAGCGGCGTGATATTCAGCATTCTCTTTTAAATCACCTAGCTCACGAGCTTCAGCAATTGCCTCTGAGATCTGAGGACGTAGTTTAAGTAGACGATCGAGTTCTGCACGTAGCTTTTGCTCGCCACGTAGTGTCATTGGAACTTTTTCCATTTTATAACCTCAAGCCCAAATGGGTCTTTGGACAAAAAAAGCCCACCCTGTCATAGGACTGGGTAGTGCGCTTAAAGATGTATTTCGTTTAGTGTAAACAAACTCCCGGACGAAATCATCTTAATTCGAAAGACAGCAAGACTATGCCTTTTCGGCATAATGATATAACTCACTTTTAGAGCGGTTCTAGGGCGAATCACCTTCTCAATTTATTGAAAAACAACACTGTTCATTACACCAAAAACCTCAAAAAAGATAAAAACTAATCAATGTCAGGCCAATGTCATTGCCAATAATTTCAATCAAAAACAGTAACTTAAATAAAAACAACGCACAATTGAACAGTGTTCATCAGTGGGATTTATATCATTTTACTAACTCATACGGAAACTTTAGCAGTAAAACATGTCCAGCGAGTTGTTAGATCAATGGCTTACAAGTGCGAACTATATCGCTCAATTAGCCAATTTTGGACCAACAACTTGTGAGAGATCACCTCTCCCCCCATACAACAATGATTATGGACAGCTAACTAGGACAAATAAGATGAAAAAGACTCTAATTGCTCTTTCTGTATCTGCAGCAGCTATGGCAACTGGCGTAAACGCAGCTGAACTTTACAACCAAGACGGTACTTCTCTAGAAATGGGCGGCCGTGCTGAAGCACGTCTATCTATGAAAGATGGCGACGCTCAAGACAAATCTCGCATCCGTCTAAACTTCCTTGGTAAACAAGAAATCAATGACAACCTATACGGTGTTGGTTTCTGGGAAGGTGAATTTGAGACTGCTCAAAACGGTACTGTAGACGGCGACGACAAGAGCGATCTAGAAACTCGTCTTGCTTACGCTGGTCTTGGCGGTGCTTACGGTGAGTTCGCATACGGTAAAACTGAAGGTGCACTAGGCGTTATCACTGACTTCACAGATATCATGGCTTACCACGGTAACTCTGCAGCAGACAAACTAGCTGTATCAGACCGTACAGACAACATGATGGCTTACAAAGGCCAGTTTGAAAACCTAAGCGTAAAAGCAAGCTACCGCTTCGCTGATCGTATGGAAAACAAAAACACTGGTGAGTACTACGACAACAAACAAGACGGTTACTCTCTATCTGCAATCTACGCTCTAGCTGACACTGGTCTTGAGCTAGGTGCTGGTTACGCAGATCAAGACAAAGCTAACGAGTACATGCTAGCTGCATCTTACACAATGTCTGATCTTTACTTCGCTGGTGTATTCACTGACGGCGAGAAAATGGAAGATTCAAACAACAGTAACACAGTTGATTACACTGGTTACGAGCTAGCGGGTGCTTACACTCTAGGCCAAACAGTATTTACAACATCATACAACAATGCAGAAACTAACAACGAAACTTCTGCAAACAACTTCGCTGTTGATGCTTCTTACTACTTCAAGCCTAACTTCCGTGGTTACATTTCTTACAACTTCAACCTGATTGATGCAGGTGACAAGTTTGGTTCAACTGACACTAGCAAAACAGTTGCAACTAAGATCGATGCTGAAGACGAGCTAGCTCTAGGTCTACGTTACGACTTCTAATTCCGGTCTTTGACTAGAATATCGAATGCCCGCTTTAAGCGGGCATTTTTTATACTTCATTTTAAGCAGCGCGCCTTTCTCTCGTGTCTCATTCATGAAGACATTTGAAGCATTTATTTAGTTACCTAGCATATTGAAAGGACTTGCGTATACTCAATCACATAACTCACCTTAGAAAGTATCATTATGCGTTTACGTTGGCCCTTACTCATATTCTCTTCATTACTTTCTGCTTTTTCACAAGCGTACCCTCATCAAGAGGTGTTGCCTGAAGGCGCCCGCATCAGTTTAGTTGCGGAAAAACTCAGTGAAAATGCTGAGCTTGACGGTGTTCATCCTACCGAACAACTGTTCCCACCAGCGAGTACATTAAAAATCGTCACCGCATTAGCCGCAAAGCTAGAACTGGGTGATAATTTCCGGTTTCGAACCAAGCTGGAAACGTCGAACTCAGATGCAGTGATTTACTTTGTCGGCGACCCAACACTCCAAACCAACGACTTAAAATCACTTCTCACTCTAGCTAAGAAAAATGGCTTAAAACGGATTAACGGTGACCTATGGCTCGATAACAGCGCATTCACTGGTTATAACCGTGCGGTGGGCTGGCCGTGGGATATCTTGGGAGTTTGCTACAGCGCTCCGGCATCGACCATCACACTCAATAACAACTGTGTACAAGCCTCTATCTATACACAAAAAGATGGTGGAACGCGGGTCTACGTACCAGAGCATCAACCTATTCGTGTCACAAGTACCGTAGAAACAGTTTCTAAAACCATTAAGAAAAGTCGTCATTGTGACTTAGGTTTAGTTGCAAATCCCGATAACAACTACAAGCTAACAGGGTGCTTGGTTGAAAGAGACAAACCATTGCCACTGAAATTTGCGGTTCAAGACCCTGAGCGTTACACCAGTCAAAGGTTGGCGACTTTGCTCAAGGAGCTCAACATTGGGGTATCAGGAAAGATTAGGGTCGGTACGGCGCCAGAAAAGCAGCGAAAGCTCATCGCAATGCATCAATCAAAGGCCTTACCAGACATTCTTGAAGATATGCTCAAAAACTCTGACAACTTGATTGCCGACACATTAACCAAAACACTTGGTGCTAAATTTTTCGTTCAGCCAGGCAGTTTTACTAACGGTACAGAAGCGATCAAGCAGATCATTTTCGCCAACACTGGTATTGATATTCGTAATGCGCGCCTAGAAGACGGCTCAGGACTTTCGCGAAATAACCGGATCTCCGCGACCAAGATGGCTGAAATGCTGCGCTATATTTGGAAGCATGAAAACGAACTCAAATTGATTGCCATCATGCCGAAATCAGGTGAATCCGGCACATTAAAGTACCGACAAAGTATGCGAAAACTTCCAATTAAAGGACAGCTGATCGCGAAAAGTGGCTCTATCTACGGGACTTACAATATGGCTGGATATGGCTTGGATAAAAATGGTCAACCTAACACCATTTTTGTTCAGTTTGTTTCAGACTACTTCCCAGAAAAACGGGACGACAACACACCTGTCATCGCCCCGATTACACATTTTGAGCAGCTTTTTTACAATGACATTGTGAACTTTAGTCAGGCAATACCTAAGAAATAGTTCACCACGTTAAAGTAAATCCACATTCCTGAAATATCGACGATAGACGCAAGAACTGGACTCACCAATACGGCTGGGTCCAACTTGCAAGCTCGTGCAATAATTGGCAACAGCCCGCCCAATGTTGTAGAAATGGTGACTTGAATGAACAGCGCAACTGCTATTGCCAGTGCGATATCGGTTAGTTCAAAGCCTCCTGTTGATTGTCCTGCACTAAATAACATAATGCGTCCAATCATCACGATAGCGATCGCTAGCGCAATAAATAGAGCGACTCGGCTCTCTTTCCACAAAACTTCTAACCATTGGCGTTTTTTTAACTCTCCAGTAGCAAGAGCACGAATCACCAAAGTTGCTGCTTGTGTTCCTGTGTTACCACCAGCAGCTGCAATCACTGGCATGTACACTGCAAGTAAAACAAGCTGACTAAGGGTGTCCTCATACTGAGCGATGATCAAGCCTGACACTATCCCTAAAAGAGCCAGCGCAATGATCCATCCAATACGCTGTTTTACATGCCCTAAAACACTAGTTGATAAATAACCATCGGGTGTATCAACTTCAGACATATGCAGACCCAGTTGGTGAGCATAATGACGTGCGCGTTTGTCATGACCTGCTTGCTCAAGTTGAGCAATAAGACTATTCACATAGCCGACAGAGCAATGCTGTAAAATACCTACAGCCTCATCAATCGGCATAACCGTAAGCAAATGGACTTGTTGCTCTTGCTCGTACTGCAAGAATGCATTGCGAGCTGCACCAATTTCTACTTCAGAAAAGTTTGGTGTTGTTTCAATAAAAGTGTTGTTCATTACCGTCATGGCGAATCTCCCGATTGGCATTGGTAACGACCATCGACAAAGCATGAAAAGCCACTCTTGCACGCTAAAAGTCAGACAACAATTAAGATGCACAGAGAAAACCAATGCGAATGCACTGTCTATTCAGAATGTATGAAGGAAATAACGAGAAGAAAATTAGAAAAGATGCCTCACCACTTAGGTAAGGCGGAGATCGCCAATACCGAAGCGGGTTATTTCGCTCCCTTAATCTTACTCACCCAACGACTGGGAGGATGGTCGGTATTGTTCATGTAAATCTCCGATAGCGCTGCCATTATTGGCAGCGCAAGTATAGTAGCAAAGTTCATCAGGTATGGAAGTTTTACTTTGCCGTTTTTGCTAAATTTTCATACAAAAAAAGCGCCCTTCGGACGCTTTCATTTGCAGTCATTATGAATTACTGAATAGTAATACGAGCAAATTTACGTTTGCCTACTTGGAACACGTAAGTACCCGCTTCTGGAGCAAATTTGCTGTCCGCAATTTTTTCACCATCAATCTTCACAGCGCCCTGCTTGACCATGCGCATCGCATCTGACGATGATGGACATAAGCCTGCTTCTTTCAACAGATTATTCACTGGGCGACCTGCGTCAAAGTCAAACTCTGGCATTTCATCAGGAATTTGGTTCTTCGCAAAACGGTTTACGAATTCTTGCTCTGCTGCATCGGCATCGGCTTCACTGTGGAAACGAGCAATAATTTCTTTTGCTAGCAATACTTTGATGTCACGAGGGTTTTTGCCCGCTTCTACATCAGCTTTGAATTGAGCAATCTCTTCCAGAGGACGGAAAGAGAGCAGCTCGTAGTAGCTCCACATTAGGTCATCAGAAATAGACATGATTTTACCAAACATTTCGCTTGGCGCTTCGCTGATACCGATGTAGTTGTTTGCTGACTTAGACATCTTCTTCTCGCCATCAAGGCCCACTAGAAGCGGCATCATCAGTACAACCTGAGGTTTTTGACCGTGAGACTTTTGCAGTTCACGACCCATTAGAAGGTTGAACTTCTGGTCTGTACCACCTAATTCAACATCCGTTTCCATTGCTACTGAGTCCCAGCCTTGTAGAAGTGGGTACATGAACTCATGAATAGCAATTGGCTGACCACCCGCGTAACGCTTTTTAAAGTCGTCACGCTCTAGCATACGAGCAACGGTTTGGTTTGCCGCAAGGCGAATCATACCTTCTGCGCCCAGTTCAGACAGCCACTCAGAGTTAAACTGAATTTTAGTCTTTGCAGGATCGAGAATTTTGAACACTTGCTCTTTGTACGTTTCAGCGTTACGCAATACGTCTTCGCGACTTAGCGGTGGACGAGTTGTGTTTTTACCTGTTGGGTCACCAACCATTGCAGTGAAGTCACCGATTAGGAACGTCACTTCATGACCTAGTTCTTGGAACAAGCGAAGCTTATTGAAAATAACCGTATGGCCTAGGTGAATGTCAGGTGCTGTTGGATCAGCGCCCAATTTAATACGTAGAGGACGGTCTTCTTTTAGTTTTGCGATTAGCTCTTCTTCTGGAATCAGCTCTTCAACACCGCGCTTAATCTCGGCTAGTGCAGCTTCAATGCTCGCCATTCTTGTTCACTCCCACAGATTTGGCAAAAATATAATAGCTGAACATATTACTTGAATAGCGATGCATTTTGAAACACGTTAGACTAGGTAGTTGTCACTTTTTCCGTTTAATTTAGCAATCAAGTACCTCATGCATTCGATTTTTGTCCGACTTCCACTCTTGCACAAAGTATTGATCGGTTTTTTTAGTGCGCTGATTATCTTCGCGCTCTTCTTTTTACCTGATCCGCAAGACCTAGACCCGCAGCAGAGCCGATTAAAAGTTGGTCAACATTATCCTGTGCCAGTTTCCCTCGAACTCAGTGCACTAAATAGTTCATCGCCTGCGGTTCCTGCCGTGCTGCGCTGGGAAACATACAAAGTAAAAAATGGCGAGAGTGCTGCCATCTTATTTAGTCGCGTAGGGCTTTCTGCTCGTCTATTACATGAACTGGTGTCATCAGACAAAGAAGTGGAAAAACAGTTAACTCGGCTTCGACCTGGTGACCGATTGCAATTTGCTTTTGACGAAAATAACGACTTGGTGCAGCTAAGAAGAACACTAAGCGCGTTCGAGACTTTTCGTATCACATTAAAAGACGGCAAGTACGTTTCTGAAGTTGATAAAAAAGAAGTCGACTTCCAGTACAACTACGCTGAAGCCACCATCAAATCAAACTTTTGGAATGCAGGAATATCTTCTGGATTAAATGGTAACCAAATCATGGAACTGGCTGGCATATTTGGTTGGGACATCGACTTTGCTTTAGATATTCGTAAAAACGACAGCTTCCGAGTACTTTACCAAGAGGAAGTGGTAGAAGGTGAAGTAATCGGCCGTGGAAAAATCATTGCTGCGATCTTTAAAAACCAAGGCGATACCTTTACCGCAATATTGGATCAGAAAAGTGGCAAGTATTACGACGAAAATGGGCGTGCAATGAAAAAAGCATTCTTACGCGCGCCGTTGGACTTCCGTCGAGTTTCGTCTAATTTCAACCCACGCCGCTTACATCCAGTGACGGGACGCGTTCGTCCTCATAGAGGCACGGACTATGCGGCACCAGTGGGCACCCCGATTTGGGCGGCTGGTGATGGCGTTGTTCAAAAATCGTCTTACAACAAATTTAATGGTAACTACGTTTTCATTAAACATAGCAATACTTACATTACCAAGTACCTGCACTTAACCAAACGTACTGTACGAGCTGGTCAACGCGTTAAGCAAGGCCAAACCATTGGTACGCTTGGCGGAACTGGCCGTGTAACTGGCCCTCACCTGCACTATGAGTTCCTTGTGAATGGTGTCCATAAAAACCCGCGCACGGTGAATTTGCCACAATCTAAATCCCTGACAGGCAAAGCGAGACAAACTTTCATGGCAAACGCGAAAATTAGCATGGACAAGCTTGAACGCTACAGCAAACTGCTAGCAATGAAGTAAGCCAGGTATTGAAAAGGGCAGCGAAGCTGCCCTTTTTGTTTTGTCGATATCATCACGATAAAGCTTACTGTTCGGAGTGATGCTCTCTCCCGAGCATAAGCAAACACGGTGTCAGAACTAACGTTAGCAAAGTCGCAAACGCCAAACCACCCGCGACAGCGGTCGCAAGCTGAGACCACCATTGAGTGCTTGGTGCGCCAAACTCCACTTTCTGATTAACTAAGTCGATGTTCATTTCTAACACCATTGGCAATAAGCCTAATATGGTGGTCACCGTCGTAAGTAAAACGGGTCTTAAACGCTGCACACCCGTACGCAAAATAGCCTCAGATTTTTCTAAGCCACGTTTACGCATCTGATTATAAGTATCGATTAAAACAATATTGTTGTTTACCACGATACCAGCCAACGCAATCACTCCAATTCCCGACATAATGATGCCAAATGGCTTTTGGAAAATAAGTAACCCGGCGAAGACACCAACGGTAGAAAACAGCACTGCACTAAGGATTAAGAAAGCTTGATAAAAGCTATTAAACTGCGTAATTAAAATCAAAGCCATCACACCAAGCGCGACAATAAAAGCATTTTGCAAGAATGCTGATGAGTTTTCCTGCTCTTCATTTTGACCCCGAATCTTATATTCAATGCCTTCCGGTAAGTCGAGCTGTTCCATTCCAGCGGCAATCTTAGGTAACTCAAGCGCCAAATTGTAACCTTCCACCATATCCGCTTTAATATTGATAACTCGATGACTGTCGACCCGACGAATAGTGTCTTGCTTATGATCTGGTTTGATTTGAGCAAAATTCGTAATCGGTACCAGACCAGCTGCCGTTTTCACTCTCAGTTGATCAAATCGACCTATGTCGCGCTTATCTTGCGGATAGCGCACCAAAATATCGACTTCTTCATCCGCATCATCGGGCAAATAATCGCCTATTTTCAAGCCGTTCGTAACAAACTGGACGGTATTCCCGACTAAAGTAGCATCCGCTGCAAAGCGAGAGGCGTCATCTCGCTGGATATCAATTTGCCAATCAATCCCTTCCTTATTAGTGGTATCACTCAAGTTGGTCAGTGCAGGATTACCATCAGCCCAATGTCGTACTTTTTTGGCTGCTTCATCTAACGCACTAACACTCAAATTTCGTGATGACACTTCAATCACGAGATCATGCTCGACAGGCGGTCCTGCGTCCGGGAATTTATACTCAAGTTCAACACCATAAAAGCGGTCTGTCGTCTCTTTTAGTTCCTCAATAATGGTTTTCACTTTGCGTCGATACTGCCAATCCACAGGCGTTATTTGAATCTGGCCAATCTCGTCCCCATTATCGCTCGATCCTGTGCGCGTGTAGACACTTTCAAACTCGTCATGACCGAGCATCACCTTCTCGATTTCGCGCATAACAACATCTTTTTCGTGAATAGACAGGTCACCATAAGAACGAACTTTAACGGTAAAAAAGGCAGGGTCCACCTCAGGGAAAAACTCTGCACCCAAGCCAGCTTTGTTGTAAGTGAAGCCGACACCTGCCGCTAGCAGTATCGCGCTGAGTAAGACCTTCCATGGATGACGAATCGCTACCGACAGAGTCTGGTAATAAAGCTTGGTAATGCCTGTCGCTTTTTCAAAGTTGCCGTTATGCAGCTCAACCATTTCTCGCTGAGCTTTCTGATTGACTACTTGAGGCTTGCCAATGATCCCACCGATGACAGGAACGAACAATAAAGCCATCATCAGAGAAGCGGCCAAAGTAGCAATTAAAGTAAGTGGTAAGTACTTCATGAACTCACCAGTGATGTCTGGCCAGAAAAGTAACGGAGCAAACGCAGCCAATGTGGTTGCTGTGGATGCGGTAATAGGCCAGGCCATTCGCTTTGCGGCATCTCGATAGGCTTCTTTACGTGGCGTTCCTTCTTGCATGCGCCGATCTGCAAACTCTGTCACCACAATGGCACCATCCACCAACATGCCTACTGCCATAATTAAAGCAAACAGTACGACGATATTGACCGTCAGCCCAAATACCGATAACACCAACAACCCAGTCAAGAACGATCCTGGAATAGAAATCCCCACGAGAAGCGCGGTCCTAACCCCCAATATGGCAATAATGACGATAACTACGAGGATAATTGCGGATAAGATATTGTTTTGTAGATCACTGAGCATCAATTTGACATCGTCGGATTGATCCCAAGTGTATTTAACTTGCAAATTGTCGGGCCACTCGGCGCGCTTCTGTCCCTGAGCCAGTACTTCTTTTACCAGCTCAACCGTTTCAATGATGTTTTCCCCTGCCCGTTTTTTTACGTCCAAAACGATGGCAGATTCGCCATCTAAACGAGCAAAACTTTCAGGATCGCGAAATGCACGCCGTACTGTCGCCACATCGCCAAAAGTGATCACCTCTTTTCCATTCACCTTGATAGGTAGTTCAAGCACATCTTTCAGTGAATCAAAAACCGATGGGACTTTTACCGAAAAGCGTCCATACCCAGTATCGACAAACCCCGCAGCCACAACTCGGTTATTCAAGGCAATTAAATTATAGATATCCGCTTGATCGAGACCGTAGCTTTCCATCAATAGCGGATCGACAACTATCTCCACGATGTCTTCGCGATCTCCTGCGATTTCAACCTCAAGAATCTGACGGAAACTTTCCAAACGATCACGTAACGTTCTGGCAATCTGAACAATGGTTCGCTCTGGTACGGTGCCATAGAGCACAACGGTCAAAACAGGCTCTTCAGATGCAAACGTGACTTCGTTTACCGTTGGCTCATCACTGTCCTCTGGTAACTTTGGCTTCGCAAGATCAACCGCATCACGCACATCTGCCATCGCTTTATCAAGATCCACTCCGACACTAAATTCCAGCGTCACCGAAGCATGACCTTCTGATGCCACAGAGGTCATCTCTTTTACGCCTTCAATAGAGCGCAACTCTTGCTCTATTGGCCGAACTAATAAACGCTCGGCATCGACAGGAGAAATGCCTTGATGCCCAACAGAAACGTAGATAATAGGAATGGTAATATCAGGGCTCGATTCCTTGGGGATTGTGACGTAAGTAATGACACCTGCAATTAATATCATCACCAACAATGTCAGCATAGTGCGAGCGCGAGATAACGCAGCATCAATCAGAGTGTACATAGGTGCTCCTTACTGCTCATTAGCCGCTTCAATAACTACGTCATCAACTTTATTGGCCAGTACTTGATCACCATCTCGCACAAAACCTTGTCCCAGCACGATAATGTCTACACGCTCTCCTAACCCAGAGAGCCACACACCATCATCCTCGGCCTTAACGAGTTGAATTGGAACAAACTCAACACGCTCATTACGCAGTGTCTTGACACCTAAGTTACCTTCTTCATCTAGTGCTAACATGGCAGCCGTAATCTTTACTGCCAACACTTCACTCAAAGGCAGCTGTACTTCTGCGCTCATACCAGCAGGAATTCTTGCGTCTTGATTATCAATTTCGATTTCAATTGGAAACGTATTAGTAGAAGCAGAAGAAACACGTCCAATGTAGCGCACACGACCTTGATGATGCTGTTGGTTAATGGTTCTTACGTCGGCTTCTAGGCCTTCCTTAAGATATTGTATATGCCGTTCACTGACATCGGCTTCAATCACTAAAGTATCCAAATCAATGACCGTCGCAATAGGATCGCCAATCCCGACAAAATCACCTAACTCAACAAAGTGATGATCTACGATGCCATCAAATGGCGCTTTAACCTCAGTATTTCTTAAAGCCGTTTGCACGTTACTCAAATTCGCACGTGCATCTACCAACGCTGCTTGCGCTGTCGCAAATGCAACCTCACCTTGCAGTCCGCGACTTTTTAGCGATTTAGCTGCATTAAACTCTTTCTCTTTAACCAACAGCATAGCCTGGGCCCGTTTAAGTTGAATGCCAAGGTCGCGCTTATCGATGTTTGCGATCACTTGTCCCTGTTTGACCGCTTGGCCTTTCTTTATGTTAAGACTGACTATTTTACCGGCAACTTCGGCGCCAAGACGCGCTTGACGATTGGGCGCTGTTCGTCCATACAATTCAATGGTTTTACTGGTAGGTTCGGCAAGAAAAGTATCAAACATCACCTTTGCAAGTGGTGTTGTGTTCGTGGATGTTGAAGAGTTAAGATGATCATCTTGTGCTTTGAGTTGGCCGATGGTTAGCCATGCAACAAGAAGTAAGACGAGGATAAGAGATACTAGCCAAGGGCGCTCGACAATTCGGCGCCCAAAAGAAAGTCCAGACATATAAAGTCCTTTTTATTATTTCTCTGCATATCTGCGAGCGTGCGCTTTACGTGACATCCTTCTACATAAAGCACAGGCAGCCATTAGCTGCCTGTTAGGTGTTAATTACACACTGAACGATGCACCACAACCACATGTTGTCGTTGCATTTGGATTATTTACGAAGAAGCGCGCTCCTTCCAACCCTTCTGTGTAGTCAACAATACCGCCAACGAGATATTGCAGACTCATAGGGTCTACAACCAGTGTTACACCACTGTTTACGATTGTCGTATCGCCTTCGTTTACATTTTCATCAAAAGTAAAGCCGTATTGGAAGCCGCTGCAGCCGCCGCCAGTAATGTATACGCGCAGTTTCAATGCTGGGTTTTCTTCTTCAGCAATCAATGCTTTAACGCGAGATGCTGCTGCGTCAGAAAAAGATAATGGTACGTTTACTTCGCTCACGAAGACCTCTCTCACTCGTGTAATGCGTCAAGCCTGAAGCAAGACGTCAAATTTGTGCTAATTGAGACGATTATCCAATACCTGACAAACTCGTTCAAGTATTCGCCGCCGATTCTTTATAACAGATGCGGATATATAAGATTACACAGCGAAACAACACATAAATTAAGCAAAACGTTTCTAACTTGATTATAGCTAGGTACAATGCGCTCCACTTGGTCCGAGCAATCAAAAGAGGATAACCCCATGACCAAATCATCAGAGCTGTATCAAAAAGCTCAGCAAACCATCCCTGGCGGTGTCAATTCACCAGTTCGTGCATTCAACGGCGTTGGCGGCTCTCCGCTATTTATCGAACGAGCAGACGGTCCACTGATTTTTGATGCCGATGGTAAAGCGTATATTGATTACGTTGGCTCTTGGGGTCCAATGATTCTTGGTCACAACCACGCGGTTATCCGCGAAGCAGTAATTGATGCAGCGCAACGCGGTCTTAGCTTCGGTGCGCCAACAGAACTTGAAATCGCGATGGCAGAATTAGTTTCTGAGCTTGTTCCATCAATGGAGCAAATCCGCATGGTAAGTTCTGGTACTGAAGCTACGATGAGCGCGATTCGCCTTGCACGTGGCTTCACCGGTCGCGACAAGATCATGAAATTTGAAGGTTGTTACCACGGCCACGCTGACAGCTTGCTAGTAAAAGCAGGTTCTGGTGCACTAACTCTAGGTCAGCCAAGCTCTCCTGGCGTTCCTGCAGATTTTGCTAAGCACACGCTAACAGCAACATTCAACGACCTAGATTCTGTACGCGAGCTATTTGCTGCTAACAAAGGCGAAATTGCTTGTATCATCGTTGAGCCAGTAGCAGGCAACATGAACTGTATTCCACCAGTGGAAGGCTTCCACGAAGGGCTACGTGAAATCTGTGATCAAGAAGGCGCGCTACTAATTTTTGATGAAGTAATGACAGGCTTCCGTGTTGCTCTAGGCGGCGCGCAAGCACACTACAACATCAAACCCGACCTAACGACACTGGGTAAAGTGATTGGTGGCGGTATGCCAGTAGGTGCTTTCGGTGGCCGTAAAGAAGTGATGCAATACGTTGCACCTACAGGCCCAGTTTACCAAGCTGGTACCCTTTCCGGTAACCCTGTCGCAATGGCAGCAGGCTACGCATGTTTGAACCTTCTAAAAGAAGAAGGCAACGAAAAGCGCCTAGCTTCTAAAACGAAACAACTTGCTGAAGGTTTTAAGTCTCTAGCAGAAAAACACGGTATTCCGCTAGTTGTTAACCAAGTGGGCGGTATGTTCGGCTTCTTCTTCACTGACCAAGAAAAAGTAACTTGCTACGAAGACGTAACGAAGTGCGATATAGAACGCTTCAAGCGTTTCTTCCACTTAATGCTAAAACACGGTGTCTACCTTGCGCCATCTGCGTTTGAAGCGAGCTTTACTTCACTCGCTCATGGTTCAAAAGAGATTGATGCCACACTAGAAGCTGCTGACCGCTGTTTTGCTGTTCTTGCAGAAGAAGCGAAATAATCGCTAAAAACGGCGATAACGCATTTAGAAAAGGACCGTAACGGTCCTTTTTTATTGCCAATTCAAAATAACCAATATCGCTAATACCCCAACGACAATGCCAAACCACGGTATTCGCTTAGCTTTTTTCTCGGTTTGACACTTTTTATCACCGTTGCAACAACCCATAGCTCATCTCTTGATTGATAACCGACTGATTTGTAGTCATTATAGCAAGGTACATCGCCCTGCTCTAATTCGGCATTGTCATAAGCTTGAAAGAGTTAAGAGTGCAAAGTAATAAAGGTTACACGCCATCATTGAAGGCATAAACCGTAAACGTCACCTGTAAGTTGGACTAATACCATGCCAAATAATGTAAAAATAACGTCGAGTCACCGAGTACTAATGGTTGCTTTACTCGCCGCTGCTTTTGCTTGCTACTTATTGGTTGAGCCATATATCAATTCCATTGTGATGGCTTTTATCATTTCTTTGCTCATGTTTCCGATACACGAATGGTTTGAGCAGAAAATTCCCAAGCACCCCAATATGGCGGCACTGCTGTCATGTGTCGTCTTGACGTTTATTATTGTTATCCCGCTTTTATTTGTGTTTGCCGCCATTGTTCAGCAAGGCTCTGTTTTCTCACAAAATACATATAATTGGGTTACCAATGGTGGTATCCAAGATATATTCCAACATCCTTTCGTTATCAAAGGCTTAGCGATTGTTAATGAGTACTTACCTTTTGATAAAATCGAGCCCAAAGCCATCGCTGAGAAAATTGGGCAATTTGCCACATCGTTTGGCTCTAACTTAGTCGCTATCAGCGCAAAGATTTTAGGAGACGCAACCAACTTCCTAATGAACTTCTTCCTAATGCTGTTTGTGCTGTTTTTTCTGCTTCGTGACCACGACAAAATTATCTCTGCGATTCGTCATATCCTGCCACTCTCACGTAGCCAAGAAGACCGCATATTGACAGAGATAGAGCAAGTTTCTAAATCAGCCGTAATGGGCTCATTCATGACAGCGATTGCTCAAGGTTTGGCTGGCGGTATCGGTATGTGGCTCGCCGGTTTCCCTGGGTTATTTTGGGGAACAATGATGGGCTTTGCATCATTCATTCCAGTGGTAGGAACCGCGCTAATCTGGATTCCTGCAGCAGCGTACTTGTTCTTAACAGGCGATATGACTTGGGCTATCTTCTTGACGGTGTGGAGTGTAGTTATCGTTGGCTCTATAGATAACCTATTACGTCCGTTGCTAATGCAAGGCAGCGCCGGCATGAATACCATTATGATTTTCTTCTCATTACTGGGTGGTCTGCATCTGTTTGGTTTGATTGGTCTTATCTACGGCCCACTTATTTTTGCCGTGACCATGGTACTGTTTAATATCTACGAGGAAGAATTCAAAGACTTCCTTAACCAACAAGACAACAGCTAGTCACCGCTTAATCACTTCAAGCTTGGGGCGGATTGTGCGAAAATCTGCCCCAAATTATTTCTGATGAACCAAATTTATGTCTGCTTATATCGCTCCTAGCCAAATAGCTCAGCGCCAACTTGAATACTTCAACGGAAAACACGTTTTAGTCGCTGGTGAAGTTGAAGACCTATTTCCTCTTGAGTTAGTGGCTCATTGTGAGTCTGTTGAAGTGTTTACTTCCAACTATAGCTACTACCGCCAAATTCAAACCTCTGACAAAGTGAAAAGTCATTTTGGCTCTGTGTTTGATGTTGAAACAAAAGCAGACATGGTCCTTTTATACTGGCCAAAAGCAAAAGCCGAAGCAGAATACTTGCTGGCGATGTTGATGGCGAAACTGGGCATTAACACCGAAATCGTCATCGTTGGTGAAAACCGCTCCGGCATCAAGAGCATCGAGAAGATGTTCCAAGAATACGGCCCTGTGAACAAGTACGACTCTGCTCGTCGCTGCTCATTTTACTGGGGTAATTGCCTCAATGAACCAAAACCTTTCAACCAAGCAGATTGGTTTAAGTCTTACACTGTTACACTCGGTGAGCAGTCGCTAGCGGTTAAGAGCCTACCTGGCGTATTCAGCCATGGCGAGTTCGACTTAGGTAGCCGATTGCTGCTTGAAGCCTTACCTAAGCTGTCGGGCAAAGTGCTCGACTTTGGTTGTGGTGCAGGTGTACTCGGTGCGTTTATGGCGAAAGCGAATCCAGAGATCGCGATTGAGATGTGTGACATTAATGCTTATGCGATCACTTCTAGCCAAGCCACATTAGAAGCGAATGGTTTATCCGGACGCGTATTTGCATCAGATATATACTCGGATACCGCAAAAGACTACCGCTTTATCGTCAGCAACCCGCCATTCCACAGTGGTCTAGACACAAATTACAACGCAGCGGAAACCTTGTTGGGTCAGGCACCACAATATTTAACCAAAGACGGCGAAATGGTGATTGTCGCGAATAGTTTCTTAAAATACCCACCAATTATCGAGCGGGCGTTTAATAATTGCGAGACGCTAAATAAGACCAATAAATTTTCTATCTACTACGCGAAAAAATCATAACTTCCCCCCGCGCGGGCACAAACCTGCGCGATTTTTTCTCATAAATTCAACACTCATAAGAAAAACTGCGTCACCCTGCACGCTTTACAACTAACTTTCTTGTCAAAGAAAAAAAACTCGTTAATTTTGTTAATTCTATCTAGTTGAACATCTTATCCGTTTTTAACGAGAACCTCGGCAGCGAAGTATGTTTTAGAACTGCCCATTATGAGTTGTAATCTTATCCATGTTTAAATTCTACAAAAAACAGAAATTTAAGCGCCTTCAGAGTACACTGATGACCGCATTTCTGGTGCTCAGTATCACACCTCTTACCATTACTGCGATCTTTTTCTTGCAGTCCCACAGTAAAGATCTGCAAGAACAAAGCACCTCGCACTTACTGTCTGTTCGAGATACAAAACAGCAGCAAATCATCGACTACTTTGAGGCACGAGAAACCGAAGTCATGGGCTTTGTGCGCTCAGAGTTGGCTTACGCCAGTGGTGGCCGATTCTACGGTCTCGTCAATGCTTTTAGTCGTTTAGGCAATGATATTGAAGAGTCTCGTAAAAACGCCCAACAGCGCTACATCGAGGGCAGCGGAGACCAAATCAAAACCTCAACGTTACCCGAGTCATCCAACTATGTAGGAAGTGAACGTTACCGGCTTTTACATAAACGCTATCATTGGGCCTACTTAGAGCTCCTCAAGCGCTCTGATTTTAATGACATTTTGCTGGTCGACATCAATGGTAACGTCACCTACTCGATCAACAAAGACGATAACTACGGAACGAACTTGTTATCAGGCCCCTACAAAGACTCGGCACTTGGCAAAACTTTCAAGCGTCTCGCCGATGATGTGACTGAACGTCGAAAAGTAAACGAAGACTACACTCCTGTGATTGTGTCTGACTTCGAGCTGGAAGGGGGGAAATCAGTCGCTTGGCTAGGTGCACCAATTGTTCAGCAAGGTTATCTACACAGCTATGCCATGTTCCGCTTGCCAAATAATGGCATCACTAAGTTAGCCGCAGACGCCAACCGAGAGTCATCAATTAACACCTTGCTGGTTGGAAATGATCACCAACCTCGCACAATTAACACGAAACAAGACGATATTAAGAACAGTTTAGAAGTGATCGATAAAGCACTCTCTGGTGCATTTGGTGTCGGCACTTACACAAACGGTTTAGGTGAAGAGATCATCGCGGCTTATGCACCGATTGAAACTCGTGGTGTGATTTGGGCGCTCGTCGTACAGTTACCAGAAAACGAAGCTTTCGCTCGTATCCATCAACTCGAAAAACTATTCGTTATCGCTATGTTGATCGCCATTATCCTTGTGGTGATCGCTTCTCACTATTTATCAAACTTTATCACTTCTCCGTTGCTGAAATTGACTTGGGTTGCCGAAAAGGTCTCTGCAGGTGATCTTGATGACACGTCTTTTAATACTGTTCGTAAAGATGAAATTGGTCGGCTTGCGTTAAGCTTTGAACGAATGCAACGCTCTATTCGAGAGAAGATTCAAACCATTAAGAAGCAAAATGAAGAACTAGAAAGCAACATACAGATCATTCAAAAACAGAATGAAGAACTGCAATTGGCCGATAAATTAAAAGATGAATTCTTAGCCACGACTTCTCATGAACTTCGTACACCGTTACACGGCATGGTCGGGATTGCTGAAACCTTAGCGTCCGGCGCCAATGGCGCGATCCCCGCTAGCCAGAAATATCAGCTTGATATCATCATTAAAAGTGGTCAGCGTCTCGCTAATCTAGTCGATGACTTGTTGGATTATCATAAAATGCGTTATGGAAGCATGGATATCCAGAAATCAGCAGTGAGTTTGGGCAGTGCAACACGATTGGTTTTAGAGCTTTCTAGCCATTTACTTGGAAGTAAAACCATCCGCATCATCAACCAAGTCCCAGCGGATTTAAAAGCAGTGTCAGCTGACCCGCAACGCCTTGAACAAGTGCTATATAACCTGATTGGCAATGCGATTAAATACACCTCAGAAGGTAAAATTGTTATCTCCGCTAATGTGGTAGATGATCATGTACGCGTACAAGTCGTGGATACTGGACAAGGAATTCCCGCAGAACAACTTGAACATATTTTTGAACCACTTATCCAAGCAGGGCAAGACGCGAGCCGTTATCGTCAAGGTGCAGGACTTGGGCTCTCCATTAGCCGTCAATTGATCGAATTAATGGGAGGCTCGTTATACGTCAGTAGCCAACCAATGGTCGGAACTACCTTCAGTTTCACTTTACCGCTCGCCAGTGAAGAAGAAATCCAAGCAACCCAGACTCTAGCTGCGCACGGGCACTTCCAAATTCCTGAAGTTAATGTAGAGAACAGTGAAGACTTATCACTTCCAGAGAACCCAGACGGCCCGTTACTGTATGTTGCTGACGATGAACCAGTAAACTTACGCGTGCTTGAAAGCTTTTTACGTTTAGAGGGCTATCGTGTGCGTACTGTCTCCGATGGGCCAGAAACGTTAGCGCTCGTCGAGCAAGAGAAGCCGGAACTTCTGTTATTGGATATCATGATGCCAGGCATGAGCGGCTACCAAGTTTGTAGTGAACTACGTGAAACCTATGATCATGCCGAGTTGCCAATCATTATGCTCACCGCACTCAGTCAAACAGAAGATCGTGTAAGAGGTTTTGAGGCAGGAGCCAACGACTATTTATCGAAACCATTTAATAAACAAGAGTTGGCGGCACGTATCCAAGCGCATTTAACGGCAAGTAAAGCAGAAATGCGCCATATGGAAAACAAAGTGCTAGAGTCTGAACTTAGACAGCGTGCAGTCGTTGAAGCAAGCTTACTTGAGACTCAAGGTCGTTTGTTGGAACAGCTAGAATCGGCTCCTGAAGCTATCATCTGTCTACGTGAAGACAAGCGTATTCGCTTTGCTAACGAAGCTGCTTGTAAGCTATTCAAGCGCAGCTTAGAACAGCTAAAGCGTTCATCTGCTGATGAGCTGATTGCCCCTAAATATCTGACCGTCAAACAACCTCATTACTGTGGCAAGATTGATATCTATATTGAAGATATTCGTCAGAACATCGAAGCAGACATTCTTAAGCTCCCTGAAGGTTCAGGGTTAGATATCATGTACATCTTTAATGTCGGCGGTGGAGCCAGTGCCGCTCGCATACATAATCTAGAAACCGCCGTAGAAGTGCTTTCAAGTTATGCATTTGATGGTGACAAAGACCAATTGCAAAAGCTAAAAGAGCTTGGCGGAGAATTTACGCGCCTTGCAGACAAAGCGCTCGGTAATAAAAAAGACAAGCAAGAACTTATGCGAGAAGTTCTAGTAGACGCAATGACACATGCTTTAGAGTATTGGGAATCTGTAACGGGTGAAAGTAAGTTCGCATTTGCAGAGCAAAGTGGCTTGTGGCGCGTTTATCTAGACCGTAGTACTTTGCAAACACGCACTTTAGATAAATACATGCGTATAGAAACATTACCCAAAACACCACGTTGGAGAACGGTGCTAAGCTCGATAGAGTTCATTCTCGAACACTGCAAAGAACAGAGCCCCGAGAGAGCATACATAGAAGCACAACGAGATAAACTACAGCGACTATTGACCAGCTAATATTTATCAAAAAAACTAGCCTAGCGTGCATGCTGGGCTTTTTTGTTATTCGAGTATTCCCTTCCTAGAGATAAAAGAGACCGCCTCTTCCTACCCCATTAACATATTTCCAATAACGAACATTCGGTTAGACATCGCTATCTATTGTTGGTCTTCAAAACGTACGATCTTATCCATTTAACTGGCCTTAATTAGGTAAGTTCGAGCAACCAAAAAACTTCATTCATACAATAAAAAAAGGACGACAAACGGAAGAAAACTGTCGATAAAAAAGGCCATTTTTCAGATAACAAGCGGATTTTGACGAACTATTGATAGAGATTGCGAACTTAATCACAACAGAACGGCAGATTAATTTTTAGCTGATTAATTAACACCATTTCTGCATGTGAGCGAGATCTCCGAACCTAGAAACCAAGCAAGAAACGTATATTTTAAATGGATCACCAGGTTAGTAATCACCAACACTCATTATTAACAAGGATATAAACTGCGACGCATATCAACGTTTATTTTTTGTCCCTCTACTGGTTAAAATTAGCCAAAATAACGTTTATAACGGAGAGCTCAGAGATTTTAACGTTTTTAACGGGAATCAAGTTTGATTATTTTATGGATAAGGTGTTTTCTTACTCCTGCCTAAGGCCTACAGGCCACTCTTGGCGAAACTCAATGTTGTAATGAGTAAGGCATGTACAAGAGGTAGGTCTTAGAGAGTGTTTATCAATTGATGACATTCAATTCCATTTAGTGAAATGAAAGCAAATAGTAAGGAACAGCTATGCTTGCCAATATTAAAAAAACAGCACTAGCAACAGCAATTATTGCAACGGCTACTACAGGTTTTGCATCGGTAGCTACTGCGGCTGAACGCAGTGAACTGACTATCCACCCTAAAGAGTTTACAACTTTCGTTCGTAACTTTAACCCTTTCTTGGGTGCAACTAACCTGCACACAACAACCGACTTTATTTACGAGCCGCTCGTTGTTTTTAACGAAATGCACGGTAACACGCCTGTATTTCGTCTAGCAGAAAACTTTACCATGGCTGATGACCTGATGAGCGTAACCTTCGATATCCGTAAGGGCGTAAAATGGTCTGATGGCAAAGCGTTTACCGCTGATGATGTTGTTTACTCTTTCAACCTAGTTAAAGAGAAGCCAGAGCTAGACCAATCTGGTATCAACTCTTGGGTGACTGGCGTAGAAAAAGTTAACGACTACCAAGTTAAATTCCGTCTAAGCGAAGCAAACTCAAACGTTCCTTACGAAATTGCGAAAGTACCAGTCGTACCTAAGCACGTATGGAGCAAAGTAAAAGATCCAGCAACATTCACAAACGAAAATCCAGTAGGCAGTGGTCCATTTACTGAAATCGACACTTTCACACCGCAGCTATATATCCAGTGTGAGAACCCGAATTATTGGGATGCTGACAACCTAGATGTAGATTGTCTGCGTGTGCCACAAATCGCGAACAACGACCAATTCTTGGGCAAAATCGTTAACGGCGAAATGGACTGGACGTCTTCATTCGTACCAGACATCGACCGTACGTACGCTGCAGCAAGTCCGAATCACCACTACTGGTACCCACCAGCGGGTACTCAAGCATTTGTAGTGAACTTCAAAAACCCAGACGCTGCGAAAAACGAAGCACTAACTAACGTTGACTTCCGTCGTGCGTTCTCTATGGCGCTAGACCGTCAAACTATCATTGATATCGCTTTCTACGGCGGCGGTACAGTGAACGACTTCGCATCTGGCCTTGGCTACGCATTTGAAGCTTGGTCTGATGAAGAGACGCACAACAAGTACAAAGGCTACAACACATACAACGCGGAAGGTGCGAAAAAGCTTCTAGCTAAAGCTGGCTTCAAAGATGTAAACAAAGATGGCTTTGTGGATACACCATCTGGCAAGTCTTTCGAGCTTCTAATTCAATCACCAAACGGTTGGACTGACTTCAACAACACGGTACAACTAGCCGTTGAGCAACTAGCAGAAGTGGGCATTAAAGCTCGTGCTCGTACACCGGACTTCTCGGTATACAACCAAGCTATGCTAGAAGGTACTTACGACGTTGCTTACACCAACTACTTCCACGGTGCAGATCCACACTTGTACTGGGATAGTGGCTACAACTCGAAGCTACAAGCTGGTGACGGCATGCCTCGCTTTGCAATGCACTTCTACAAGAACGATAAGCTAGACGGTCTTCTTAACAGCTTCTACAAGACAGCAGATAAGCAAGAACAGCTAGAGATCGCTCATGGCATTCAGAAGATCATTGCTCAGGACCAAGTAACTATTCCTGTGCTATCTGGCGCGTACATGTACCAATACAACACAACTCGCTTCACTGGTTGGTGGAACGAAGAAAACCCTAAGGGCCGTCCAAACATTTGGGCAGGTATCCCAGAGCGTCTACTTCACGTACTGGACCTAAAACCAGTTAAATAAGTAGAAGTTCATTTCAAGCGGCATACATCCCGTGTGCCGCCTATAAAAATCCCTTGTTAACGAAACCAATATGTGGCGCTCGTCGTCAGGGGATTTTTCGCTCTAAATTTCGCTAGGAGCGACCTGAAACCAGAAACAGGGAAAAAATCTGGGTGAGTAAGGTGTGAGTTATGGGTTATTTTTTAAGACGTTTGTCGTTCTATCTTGTCGCGCTCTTAGTTGCAGCGACGTTAAACTTTATTATTCCGCGAGCAATGCCTGGTGACCCAGTTACCATGATGTTTGCTAATGCTTCAGTACAGGTGACTCCAGAACGAATCGCAGCAATGAAAGAACTGCTCGGTTTCGTTGATGGGCCAATTTACATTCAGTACTTCTCGTACATTAAAAACATTCTAAGTTGGGAATTGGGCACCTCAATCCAGTTCTACCCACTTTCAGTTAATTCTTTACTAGGTAGTGCATTTGGCTGGTCACTATTTCTAGCTGGTACTGCGGTTGTACTTTCTTTCTCCATCGCTTCTGTCCTTGGTATTTTTGCCGCCTGGAAGCGCGGTAGTAAGTACGATGCATTCGTAACGCCTGGTACATTGATCATTCAAGCTATTCCACAAATGGTTATCGCAATGTTAGCGCTGTTTACCTTTGCGATTGGCCTGAAATGGTTCCCATCTGGCTATGCTTACACGCCAGGTACTATTCCTGATTGGACAAGCTGGGAGTTCATCAAGAACGTGGGTTACCACGCTGTATTACCTCTATTCTGTGCAACCATCGTTCAAATTGGTGGCTTCCTAGTTAACATGCGTAACAACATGATCAACCTTCTCGCCGAAGACTATATCACGATGGCTAAAGGTAAAGGGCTGAGTGAAAACCGCGTCGTCTTTAATTACGCCGCACGTAACGCACTACTTCCAAGTGTTACCGCACTGTCTATGTCTTTAGGTATGGCCATTGGAGGTCAATTAATCATCGAGATGATTTTCAACTACCCAGGCCTAGGTACTGTTCTATTGAACGCAATTCACGCTCGTGACTACCAAGTACTTCAAGGTCAGTTAATTATCATGACGATGTTCATGCTGTGCTTCAACTTAATGGCTGACATGCTGTACATGATTCTAGACCCTCGCCTACGTACGGGAGGCAAATAATCATGAAAGAACTATTCAAACTTATTTTAGGTAACGCATTTGCTCGCATTGGTCTTGGCATTGTTACGCTGTTCGTGTTCGTTGCGATTGCCGCTCCTTTACTTACAAAGCATGCGCCAGACAAGCGAACCGGTAACCCACACGAATACCCAAGCTTTGTTGTAAAACAGGCACAAAACAACCCTGATGGTTGGGTCGCTAAAAACCTAGCAGACGATCGTCGTACACTGCTTATGTCTAAAAAGGCCGACCACGTATTAGGTACTAGCCGAATGGGTCGCGATATCTGGTCGCAGGTGGCTTACGGTGCACGAGTATCACTGGGTGTAGGCTTTGGTGCTGGCATCATCGTGTGTTTCTTAGCAACAGTCATTGGTATATCGGCAGGTTACTTCGGCGGTAAAGTGGATGACGTATTGAGTGCCGCGATGAACATCATGTTAGTAATCCCGCAGTATCCATTGCTATTCGTGTTGGCGGCCTTTATCGGTGAAGCAGGCCCACTCACCATTGCCTTGATTATCGCTGGTACTTCTTGGGCATGGGGTGCACGTGTTGTCCGCTCTCAAACTATGGCACTACGCGAGAAAGAGTTCGTTAAAGCTGCCGAAGTATTGGGAGAGTCTTCATTCCGCATCATCTTCGTTGAGATTTTACCAAACCTTATCCCAATTGTCGGTGCGAGCTTCATTGGCTCAGTAATGTTGGCGATCAACACTGAAGCGGTCATTTCGTTCCTAGGTTTGGGTGATGCCAACACGATCAGTTGGGGCATCATGCTTTACAACGTGCAAACCTCATCAGCCATGCTGATTGGCGCATGGTGGGAAGTACTAGCACCTTGTATTGCCCTAACACTACTGGTTACTGGTCTTGCTCTGTTGAACTTTGCCGTTGACGAAATTGCGAACCCTCAACTTCGTTCTCACAAAGGCATGAAACGCTGGAAAAAACTAGCAGCAAAAGACAAGAAAGAGCGTGAGCCTGAACTGGCACCACAAAATGCACTATGGAGCGGAGATAAATAATCATGACTGCACCACTAATTTCCATCCGTAACCTATGCGTAGACTACATCACAGACGCGGGCGATGTCCGCGCCTGTAACAACGTGAGCTTCGACATTGCACCAGGTGAAGTATTCGGTCTGGCTGGTGAATCTGGCTGTGGCAAATCCACTGTTGCCTTCTCACTAATGCGCCTTCATAAGCCACCAGCGTTTATCACAGGTGGTGAGGTTATCTTCAACGGTGAAGATATCCTTCAGTACAGCGATGATCGCATGCAAGCGTTCCGCTGGAGTGAAATGTCGATGGTATTCCAGAGTGCGATGAACGCTTTGAACCCTGTTCTAACCATGGAAGAGCAGTTCTGTGACGTCATCATGCGTCATACCAATATGACTCGCGCTCAAGCAAAAACACGCGCTGAAGGTCTGCTGGAAATCGTTGATATCCACCCTAGCCGATTGAGTGATTACCCGCACCAGTTCTCTGGTGGTATGCGTCAACGTCTAGTAATCGCAATCGCTTTGGCTCTGAACCCAAAAATGATCATCATGGACGAACCGACTACCGCATTGGATGTAGTGGTTCAACGTGAAATTCTACAAAAAATTTACGCGCTTAAAGAAGAGTTTGGTTTCTCAATTCTGTTCATCACACATGACTTGTCATTGATGGTCGAGTTCTCGGATCGTATCGGCATCATGTACTCAGGTGAGTTGATTGAAGTCGCGCCTTCTAAGCAAATTCTGGAAAGTCCTTACCACCCTTACACCAAAGGTTTGGGTAGCTCTTTCCCTCCACTAACTGGACCAAAGACCAAATTGACTGGTATTCCAGGTAACCCGTTGAACTTGCTAGAAGTACCACGGGGCTGCCGCTTCCAAGCTCGTTGCGATCGCGTACATGAAGCATGTACACGTGTACCAACCCAATTACGTCAAATTGAACCAGGTCGCCTCTCAAATTGCCATTTGTACGGCGACACCATTGCTCAAGCTAAGGTTTAACAACAAAAAAACGTTAGCTAAGAACAAAAATTACACTGGAGAGAATTATGAGCAAACAATTCGGCGAACTGCTGATTGAGGGTAAAAATGTCGTTAAGGACTTCCCTTTAAACAGTAACTCAATCAAACAATCTAAGATGCGCGCAATCAACGACGTCTCTTTCAAAATGTACAAGAGCCGCGGCTTGTCAGTGGTAGGTGAATCTGGTTCAGGTAAGTCTACTACTGCAAAAATGATTGCAAAAATGTACGCACCAACCGATGGCATCATTGAATACAAAGGTCGTGATATCCAAGACATCACCTCTCGTCACGATTTAATGACCTACCGTGAAGGTGTACAAATGGTGTGGCAAGACCCGTTTGGCTCGCTAAACCCAACGCACAATATCTTCCACCATATTGCGCGCCCGCTGCTGATTCATAAGAAAGTAGCACCGGGCAACAAGAAAGAACTGGAAGAGCGTGTGTACGACCTACTTGAACAAGTTGGTCTTATTCCACCAAAAGAAACGGCGCAAAAGTTCCCGCACCAGCTATCTGGCGGTCAGCGTCAACGTGTAAACCTAGCTCGTAACATCGCAGTTGGTGCTGAAGTGGTATTGGCGGATGAGCCAACATCCATGCTCGATGTATCAATCCGTGCCGGTGTTCTGAACTTGATGGAAGAGATGAAGTTCGAGAAACAAATGTCTCTGCTTTACATCACTCACGACATCGCAACAGCGCGTTACATTGCTGAAGATCTCGCGGTCATGTACGTAGGTCACATGGTTGAATGGGGCGATACTGAAGAAATCATTCACGATCCTCAACACCCATATACGCAACTGTTGGTATCTGCGGTTCCAGATCCATCGAAGTCTATTCACGAGAAACTGAAAGGCAACAAAGGGGAAATCCCACTTTGGACACCAGAATCTGTCGGCTGTCCATTTGCTGGACGTTGTGTACACGCTACCGACAAATGTCGCGAACGACTACCGGGCGTCACTCAACTGTCCGACAACCACTTTGTCCGCTGTTACTTATTTGAAGATTAATCATAACGAGGGTCAGGTTCAGCCTGACCCATTCCTGTTTTTATCGTTTCCCGGAGACATTGAATGCTGCTACTGACTAACCACATTGGTTATGAACGTCTGGGCCCAAAGAAAGCCATTATCCAGACCGAACAACCACACTTGTCTTCTTACACTGCTCAATTGATTTGTGCCACTAGCGAGCAAACCGTGGCAACTTTTGCGGTTGAAGAACAAGGTAAAGTGGCGAACTGGCATCAGGGCTATTTCTACCTCATCGACTTTTCCTCTTTCACAACGTCAGGTGACTATTTCTTGCAAGTAGAAGATACGCGCTCTTCCTCTTTCATCGTTGGCGAACACATTCTGTTGGATCAAACTTTGTCAGATGTGATCCACTACTTCAAATCGCAACGTTGCGGCGGGATCTTCGATAAACAAGATCGACAACTTCCAGTACTAAACTCCAATAAAAAGGTTGATGTACACGGCGGCTGGTACGACGCATCAGGAGACGTTAGCAAGTATTTAAGTCACCTTTCATACGCGAATTATTTGAATCCTCAACAAACCCCAATGGTGGTTTGGAACATCCTAAAAGGGGTTTCATTGCTTGAAGGAAGCGAAGACATTGCAGCTTTCACACGTACACGTCTGATTGAAGAAGCCCTGTTCGGTGCAGACTTTCTTGTGCGTATGCAAAACGAAAAAGGCTTTTTCTACATGACGGTCTTTGACAAGTGGAGCAAAGATACTGCGCAACGCGAGATTTGCGCGTACGAAACTCAACTTGGTCACAAATTTGACGACTATCAAGCAGGCTTTCGACAAGGTGGCGGTGTCGCCATTGCAGCGCTAGCGGCAGCGTCGCGTTTAAGTGTTCACGGTGAATACGATCAACAAAAATACCGCAACGCTGCCGAAAATGGTTACTGGCACTTAAAAGAGCACAATACGCAGTACCTCAATGATGGGGAAGAAAACATTATCGACGAATACTGTGCGCTACTGGCTTGTGTAGAACTGTTTAAAGCAACCAAAGAAACTCGCTACTTGGAAGAGAGCCGTTTGTGGGCGCAACGTTTAGTTGCACGCCAAATGAGCGACGAGCAGATTCAACACTTTTGGTCAGCAAACCAAGACGGCAGCCGTCCATATTTTCACGCAGCCGAAGCTGGTCTACCAGTTATTGCCCTATGCGAATATCTATCAATTGAAGACGACTCAGCACGAGCGGAATCGGTAAAACGTATCGTCAACCTAGCGTGTGAGTTTGAGATCACAATATCGAATAAAGTGATCAACCCATTCGGTTACCCTCGCCAATATGTTAAAGGCGTAAATGAGTCAAAACGCGAGGCATTTTTTGTCGCACACAACAATGAATCCGGCTATTGGTGGCAAGGCGAGAATGCTCGACTGGGCTCACTCGCGACCATGGCGTACCTTGCTCAACCGCATATAGCGTCGCAAGAAGTACAGCAACAACTTTCTGTGTTTGCTCAAGATGCATTGAACTGGGTTGTAGGCTTAAACCCATACGACATGTGCATGCTAGATGGCCATGGTCGTAACAACCCTGATTACCTCCCTCAATATGGTTTCTTCAACGCAAAAGGTGGCGTGTGTAACGGAATCACTGGCGGCTTTGAAGACGAGGAAGACATTGCATTTAACCCACCAGCACAAAAAGAAGACGTGTTACAAAACTGGCGCTGGGGCGAACAATGGATCCCGCATGGCGCTTGGTACTTACTCGCGATAATGAGTCAAGCTCAGCATGTTTCTCAGTTGGCGACCTCTAAAAATATGAAGGAAGAATAATCATGGGAATGTATTTTGTCGGTATCGATGGTGGCGGCACGTCATGTCGAGCCAGGATTAAAGATTCACAAGGTAATTTTCTTGGCGAGGCCAAAAGCGGCAGTGCCAACATCATGCTAGGTGCTGAAATAGCAATGGCTTCGATTCTTGAATCCATCACTTCGGCTACCGAGCAAGGCGGTCTAACACAACAAGATTTCGCGTCGATGCACGTCGGCTTAGCCCTTGCTGGCGCAGAGCACAAAGCATCTTGGCAAGCCTTCATGTCTCTTCCTCATCCATTTGCCAGTATAACTCTGAATACCGATGCTTACGGTGCGTGCGTTGGTGCGCACAATGGCGAAGATGGCGCAATCATGATTGCGGGAACCGGTTCTTGTGGCATCTACCTTAACGGATTGGAGCAACATGTTGTCGGTGGTCGTGAGTTCCCTATTTCGGATCAAGGTGGCGGCGCAGCGATGGGGCTACGCCTAGTTCAGCAAGTTTTGTTAGCTGAAGATGGCATCAGAGAAAAAACGCCCCTAGCACAACATGTTATGACGCATTTCAAAAATGAGGTCGACAACGTGGTGGCGTGGTCAAAACAGGCGCTTCCTCGTGATTATGGGCAGTTTTCTCCGGCTATTTTCCAACATGCGGAACAAGGCGATGCACTGGCCATTGAAATGCTGAAGCAAACCGCAGCGGATATAGAAATGTTTCTCGTGGCATTAAACAAGCGCGGCGCAACACGTATTTGTCTAATGGGCAGCATAGCTGAACGCATTGTACGTTGGCTTTCACCACCAGTTCAGCAATGGATTGTTGAGCCACAGTTTGACGCGATTGAAGGCGCAATTATGTTTGCTGGCAAACCAGAACATAACCTTTACTCGCTCAGTGCGGCGTAGGAGTAGATATGGAATATCGTGTTGATCTCGTAGTCCTTTCTGAGCAGAAACAAAACTGCCGCTTTGGCCTCACCTTTCATAACTTGAGCGACCAAGACCTAAACAGCTGGAGCTTAACTTTCGCTTTCGATCGTTACATTCTTCCAGACAGCGTTTCAAATGGTCAACTGACTCAAATTGGTAGTTTTTGCACACTTAAGCCAGAAGGGGTGGTACTGGCTGCCAACCATCACTATTACTGTGAATTCAGTATTGGTTCGAACCCATTCCGTTATTACTCGGATGGCTTTAACGAAGCGATGATCAACTTTGTCGTTGATGGAAACCCACAGCGCGCACAAGTGGATGTCACGCCTATCGTATTAGCTTCACCATACCGTGAACGCAGTGAGATTCCGGCAAGTTTAACCCATGCACAGCCCTTGCTGCCAAAACCAAACCATATTGAGGTCAGCGATCACTATTTTAGCTTTGATCATCATGCTGGCGTCGCGGTTTATTCAAGCCTGGCCAATTCAGCTAAAGAATGGCTACTTGATGAGCTTAAGCGCATTCACCAATTTGAGTTCGCATCAGACAATGGCAGTCAGATCATCTTCAAAGGCAACCCAACCTTGGATGAAGGCGCTTACAAACTGAAAGTAGCCGAAGAGTCAATCAAAATTGAAGCAGGATCTTCGTCTGGTTTTACCCATGCTTGTGCAACGTTATTACAACTAATCAAAGTTGGCGATCAACCTAACTCAATGGAAGTAGTTTGCTGTTCAATCAAGGACAGGCCACGTTTTCGTTACCGCGGTATGATGCTCGATTGTGCTCGTCATTTTCACTCCGTTAAGCAAGTCAAACGCTTGATCAACCAACTGGCTCATTACAAGTTCAATACGTTCCATTGGCATCTTACCGACGATGAGGGTTGGCGAATTGAAATCAAATCACTGCCTCAACTGACCGATATTGGTGCTTGGCGCGGATTGGATGAGATCAATGAACCACAGTACACGCACTTTGATGAACGTTACGGCGGCTTCTACACACAAGAAGACATCAAAGACGTTATCGAATTTGCATCGCAACGCGGCATCACCATCATTCCTGAAATTGATGTACCTGGTCATTGCCGAGCCGCCATCAAGTCGTTACCACACCTATTGGTAGAAGCGGAAGATACCACCGAATACCGCAGTATTCAGCATTACAACGACAACGTCATTAACCCTGCTCTGCCGGGGAGTTATGAATTTATCGACAAAGTGCTAGAAGAAGTCTCTGCGCTTTTTCCTGCGCCTTACGTTCATATTGGTGCCGACGAAGTACCTAACGGCGTATGGTCAAAAAGCCCAGCATGCCAAGCACTAATGGAACAACTGGGTTACAGCGACTACAAAGATTTGCAAGGACACTTCTTGCGTTATGCCGAAGACAAACTTCGTAAATTGGGCAAACGCATGCTGGGCTGGGAAGAGGCTCAACACGGCGACAAAGTCAGTAAAGATACGGTGATCTACTCATGGCTAAGCGAAGAAGCGGCATTGAACTGTGCTCGCCAAGGCTTTGATGTGGTGCTGCAACCAGCACAAACCACTTACCTAGATATGACCCAAGACTACGCACCTGAAGAACCGGGCGTGGACTGGGCAAACCCACTGCCACTAGAAAAAGCTTACAACTACGAGCCGCTCGCTGAAGTGCCTGCTGACGACCCAATACGTAAGCGCATTTGGGGCATTCAAACAGCATTATGGTGCGAAATTATCAATAACCAACCTCGCATGGACTACATGATCTTCCCTCGCTTAACTGCAATGGCAGAAGCATGTTGGACAGACAAACAACACCGAGATTGGACCGACTATTTATCACGCTTGAAAGGCCATCTACCTCTGCTTGATTTGCAGGGAGTGAATTACCGTAAACCGTGGAAGTAATACAAAACTGATGTCGAAACATCACGCTTGAAGAGTTTTTAAATTTTGGCTGCTGATGCAGCTTCGTAAAAAGGAAAGACACAAATGAAATACGGCTATTTCGATAACGAGAATCGCGAATACGTCATCACTCGCCCTGACGTACCAGCACCATGGACCAACTACCTAGGTACTGAGAAGTTCTGTACTGTTATCTCGCACAACGCGGGTGGCTACTCGTTCTACAACTCTCCAGAATACAACCGTGTTACTAAATTCCGTCCAAATGCGACATTCGATCGCCCAGGACACTACGTTTACTTGCGTGATGATGAGACAGGTGATTACTGGTCAATCTCTTGGCAACCAGTTGCGAAGAGCCTAGACGAAGCAAACTACGAAGTTCGTCACGGCTTGTCTTACTCTAAGTTCAAATGTGAATACAGCGGTATTACCGCAACAAAAACTCTGTTCGTGCCAAAAGGCGAAGACGCTGAAATCTGGGATGTAGTGATTAAAAACACCTCTGACAAACCACGTACGATCAGTGCATTCTCATTTGTTGAGTTCTCATTCAGCCACATTCAATCTGATAACCAAAACCATCAGATGTCTCTGTACTCGGCAGGTACGGCTTACAACGAAGGCGTGATAGAGTACGACCTGTACTACAACACCAACGATTTCGAAGGCTTCTACTACCTAGCTTCAACATTTGACCCAGATTCATACGACGGCCAACGTGACAGCTTCCTTGGCCTATACCGTGACGAAGCAAACCCGTTAGCGGTAGAACAAGGTAAGTGTTTCAATACAGCGCAAACTTGTTACAACCACTGTGGCTCTTTGCATAAGCAATTTACTATTCAGCCGGGTGAAGAAGTTCGCTTTGCTTACATTCTCGGTATCGGTAAAGGCAACGGAGAGCGTCTGCGTGCTAAGTACCAAGACCTTGCAGAAGTCGACAACGCATTTGCGGGTATCAAAGCACACTGGGATGAGCGTTGTGGCAAGTTCCAAGTGAAATCACCAAACGAAGGTCTAGATACCATGATCAACGCTTGGACGTTATACCAAGCGGAAACGTGTGTGGTGTGGTCTCGCTTTGCTTCATTCATCGAGGTGGGAGGCCGTACTGGTCTTGGTTACCGCGATACAGCGCAAGATGCAATCTCAGTTCCTCACGCTAACCCAGCAATGACGCGCAAACGTATCGTTGACCTACTGCGCGGCCAAGTAAAAGCGGGCTACGGTCTACACCTATTCGATCCAGATTGGTTTGATCCAGAAAAAGCGGATGTTAAACCATCTAAATCTCCAACCGTAGTTCCAACACCTTCTGATGAAGACAAAATTCACGGCATCGAAGACACCTGTTCTGATGACCACCTATGGCTAGTTCCAACCATCTGTAAGTACGTGATGGAAACCGGTGAGCACAGCTTCTTTGACGAAGTGATCCCTTACGCCGACGGTGGCGATGCAACGGTTTATGACCACATGAAAGCCGCACTAGACTTCTCGGCTGAATACGTAGGTCAAACCGGTATCTGTAAAGGTCTGCGTGCAGACTGGAACGACTGTCTGAACCTAGGTGGTGGCGAATCTTCAATGGTGTCGTTCCTACATTTCTGGGCACTGCAGGAGTTCATCGACCTAGCGAAATACCTAGGTAAGGAAGCCGACGTTGAAAAATACACGGTGATGGCAGCAAACGTTCGTGAAGCGTGTGAAACCCACCTTTGGGATGACGAAGGCGGTTGGTACATCCGTGGTCTGACGAAGAATGGCGACAAGATCGGTACTGCGCAACAAGCGGAAGGCCGAGTACACCTAGAGTCAAACACACTTGCGGTACTTTCTGGTGCGGTATCTCAAGAGCGCGGCGAAAAAGCGATGGACGCTGTCGATGAGAACCTATTCTCTGAATACGGCCTTCACCTAAACTCACCATCTTTTGCAACACCGAATGATGATATCGGCTTCGTAACTCGTGTTTACCAAGGCGTAAAAGAGAACGGGGCGATCTTCTCGCATCCAAACCCATGGGCTTGGGTAGCTGAAGCGAAACTGGGTCGTGGTGATCGTGCAATGAAGTTCTACGATGCACTAAACCCATACAACCAGAACGACATCATCGAAAAACGTATCGCAGAACCGTACTCCTATGTGCAGTTCATCATGGGTCGTGACCACCAAGACCACGGTCGTGCAAACCACCCATGGTTAACAGGTACATCTGGCTGGGCTTACTTCGCTGTTACCAACTTTATCCTTGGTGTGCGTACAGGCTTCGATGGCCTAACTATCGATCCATGTATCCCAACGAACTGGCCTGGTTTCGAAGTGACTCGTCAATGGCTAGGTGCAACGTACAACATCAAAGTCGTTAACCCAGACTCAGTAAGCAAAGGCGTTAAGTCGATTACTGTGAACGGTGAAGCGGTGAATGGTGCCTCTGTACCAGTTCAAGCGGAAGGTTCAGTAAACGAAGTTATCGTTACTCTAGGTTAATCATCTTTTGGGGGAGAGCTTTTCCCCTTTTGATTTATCCGATGCACTTGAGTTTGAGAAGTGCATCGGTTCGCTAGCAAAGATTTAAGACGCGGTGGGATGCCGCTCTTATCGAGGATCGAATCATGATCAAATTTGGTACAGGCGGTTGGCGTGCATTTATTGGTGAGGAGTTCACCAAAGATAACGTACGCTTGGTTGCCCAAGCAGTTGCAAACATCACGAATAACGAATCGGTTGCTGATCGCGGTTTTGTGATTGGCTATGACCGTCGTTTTCTTTCCGATAAAGCAGGTCGTTGGTTCGCTGAAGTTCTAGCAGCAAACGGCATTATGGTTAGCTTTATCGACAAATTTGTCCCAACACCTATCGTAATGTTTAAAGCGAAAGAAATGGGCTGCGCATACTCGGCATGTATTACCGCATCACACAACCCTGCCGATTACAACGGCATTAAAGTCTTCATTGAAGGTGGTCGTGACGCAGATGAAATCATCACCCAAAAAATCGAATCACAAATAGACGCGCTCACTGCGCAAGATGTAAAAAGCGTCGACTTTGAACAAGCGGTTGAAGATAAGCTGATTGAAATCATCAATCCGATGAACGAATTCGTTGACTCAATCATCGACTTTATCGACATCGGAGCGATCAAGAAGGCGAATTTACGTGTTTTGATCGACCCAATGTTTGGTGTCGCGAAAAACGCACTGCAAACCGTATTAATCAACGGCCGCTGTGACGTTGATGTGATTAACGATGGCAAAAACCCAGACTTCGGTGGGTTAATGCCTTCGCCAAGCGCTGCAACACTCTACCGTTTGATGCACCTAGTGAAAGAGCAAGGTTACGATATTGGCATCGGTACTGATGGCGATGCGGACCGTCTTGGTATTATCGACGAAAAAGGTAACTTCATTCATCCAAATGAAGTGCTACTGCTGCTTTACTACTACCTACTTGAATACAAAGGCTGGAAAGGCTCCGTGGTACGTAACATCGCAACCACCCACCTTCTCGATAAAGTCGCCGAAGATCATGGCGAGAAATGCTTTGAGGTTCCTGTAGGCTTTAAGCACATCAGCTCCCAAATGGAAGCGGATGACTCACTGATTGGCGGGGAAAGCTCTGGTGGCCTAACCATTCGCGGCCACATCAAAGGTAAAGACGGCGTATTCGCATCAAGCCTATTGATAGAAATGATTTCAGTAACCGGCAAGAAGCTGTCTGAGTTGCTAGATGAAATCTACGGCAAGTACGGCTATGCCTACATGGCAGAAGGCGATTGCAAGTTCAAACCAGCGCAAAAAGACGTACTGTTCAACAAGATTTATGTTGAAAAGCAGTTGCCTGAGTTTGAGTTTGAAATCGAAAAAGTCAGCTATGAAGATGGTGCGAAAGTCTACTTCAAGAACGGCGGTTGGATCATCGCTCGCTTCTCTGGCACTGAGCCACTGCTACGAATTTTTGCAGAGATGCAAGATAAGGACACTGCGGAACGTGTTCTTCAACAGTTTAAAGACTTCTTGTCTTTATAACTGAACCTTGTGCCCGCTTCGAGCACTATGATGAGAGTCAACGCTGTCTGAAAAGGCGCTCATCAACAGGAGAAGAGCACTTGCCCGGCTCCACAGCCGGGCTTTTTTATTGTATGTTGGGAAGTCGTAAACGAGATAGAAAAGATACTCAGGAGCGTTAAGCAAATGCCAGGACGCCTTGCGTTTCAATTTTCACCGCGACGGACTCACCTATATTTAATGCTTGCGAAGCTGTAGCTAACAAACGGTCACCATTCGCGTTAATCACATAACGGCAGTGATCACCCATAAAATGCTGTTCCAATACGGTTACCGAACTATCTTCATCGGATTGAATTTGCACATGCTGCGGTCTTAGCAGTAAAGAGCACTCCGCCTGTACTGGAATATCTTGTTGAGCCGTGGCTTCAACCACGCCCAAGTGGGTTTCATATTCTGAATTCGAAACCCGTTTAGCAGCAAGGTAACTGCCACCACCTAAGAAATCAGCGACAAATTTACTTGAAGGCTGGTAGTAAAGCTCAGATGCTGTGCCATATTGCTCGATGACTCCATTGTTCATCACTGCCATTTTATCGGCGAAAGCAAAAGCCTCTTCACGGCTATGCGTAACAAAAATGGCAGTCACACCTTGGGCCTTAAAAATCTTACGGATCTCACTTATCAACTCATGGCGAACTTGCGTATCAATATTAGAAAACGGTTCATCAAGTAACAATAAGTCTGGGCTGTAAGCTAATGAGCGAGCAATCGCAACACGCTGCTGCTGTCCACCAGACAATTGATGAGGATAACGATCGCCATAACCTTGAAGATGCACGAGTTCTAACATCTCTTGAACTTTGGCATTTTTCTCTTTTGTCGAGCACTGCTTTAAGCCAAAGGCAATGTTTTGCTCCACCGTCAAGTGAGGAAAAAGTGCGTAATCTTGGAAAATCATCCCGATATTACGCTGTTCTGGCGGCAACCAGTTTTCCCCATCATCAATTGTGACGCAATTTAGACTCATTTCGCCTGACGTTAACGGCAATAATCCCGCAACGGCCTTTAATAGTGTTGTTTTCCCACAGCCACTGGCTCCTAGCAAACAGACAATCTGCCCTTGTTCTACCTCAAGAGACAATGATTCGAGTACAGTTTGATCGTCATATTGGCACGTTAGGTTTTTAATTGATAATGCACAGCTCATCAGTGATTTTGCTCCAGTGAACGGTTAACAACAACAAGCGGGATCAACCCAACAAGAACCAACAGAACCGCTGGCAAAGCGGCCAATTCTAAATGCTCATCCGAGGCGAAGTTATAAACGTATGTGGCTAGTGTTTCAAAGTTAAACGGACGAAGTAACAAAGCCGCATTAAGCTCTTTCATCGACTCGATAAACACTAATAAAGCCGCAATCAGTGCACCGCGCTTAACCAGCGGAAAGTGCACGCGCCACAGCATGGCATTGGGCTTACAACCCATAGTGCGCGATGCCATATCTAACGACGGAGAAATTTTATTTAAATTACTTTCGATACTACCAATCGCTACCGCGGAAAAGCGCACAACCATGGCAAATACTAGTGCGAACATGGAACCAGAAAAGATAAGTCCCGGCCTTCCCCACTCCATGGCTTTAGCAACATCGTTGACACGATGATCCATAAACAGCACAGCGACCATCACACCGATGGCTAGTACCGTTCCTGGTACTGCATAGCCCATAGAAGAAAGACGCATAAATGCCAAGCTTTCTCGTTTACCACTGACTCGATGGGTAAAGTTAACGATCAGTGCGACAGCAACACCAATAATCGCAGCAATAACAGACACAACTAAGCTATTCCATGCGTATTCACGAAACTCTGAGGTCCAACTCTGCGCAAAATAAGTGATCGCATAATCAATCAGCTGTAGTAGCGGCAAAATAAAAGCGACTGAAACCAAGCCCCAACACCAAACCAGTGCGGTCCACTTTTTCCAGCCCGTCAACTCGTAACGAAAATCTTCGTGACTGTTAAATTGGCTTTGAAAAAGCTTTTGTTTACGGCGGCTGTATCGTTCGGCACTAAGAAGCAGTACTACAATGACGAGCATCATGGCAGAAATCTTGGCTGCCGCATTAAGATTAGAGTACCCCAACCAAGTATCGTAGACCGCTGTGGTTAACGTATTCACCGCGAAGTAACTTACCGTACCAAAGTCACCGATGGTTTCCATTGCGACCAATGATAAACCTACTGCGATAGAGGGTCTTACTAACGGCATCGAGATGCGCCAAAAGCTTTCCCATGGAGAGCACTTGAGCAAACGCGCGCTTTGCAATAAAGATACATTTTGCTCCATAAACGCAGCCCGGCACAATAAATACACGTAAGGATACAACACCAAAGCCAACACAAAGGTCGCACCAGGCAACGTACGAATGTCAGGGAACCAATACTCGCCAGGTCCCCATCCGGTTACATCACGCAAAAAGATCTGAATCGGGCCTGCAAAATCAAACCAATCAGTAAAAATATAACCAATGATATAACCTGGCATTGCAAGAGGTAGCACCAATGCCCACTGCAACCATTTTTCGGTCGGCAGTTTACACATGGCCATTATCCAAGCGCTTGGAATACCAAGAATTAAGGACAGCACCATTACGCCAACAGTTAGCGCAACCGTGTTAAAAATATAAGTCGGCATGACCGTTGCCATTAAATGAGCAAACAAATCATCCGTTTCACCAATTGCGGTGTAGAAGATCGCTAAGATCGGCAAAACCAGTAGCAGAGTTATTACCCCACTACTGGTTTTCCATAAAGAGTGTTTATCTTTCATCGCCTAATTACTGCAAGGCTGTATGAAATACAAATGCTGTTGCAAATACATCTCATATCCTTTAATCAAATGGGGGTACTGTTATACCCCCACAAGGAATTAAAGGTCAAATTTCACTTCATCTAATAGCTTAATTGCCGCTTCGTGGTTGGCTGCAATATCGTCTAGAGAAAGCTTGTCTGCTTTAAAGTCACCCCAAGATTCCACAAGCTCAGAACGCTTCACGCCTTCTTTAACTGGGTACTCGTAGTTAACTTCTGCGTACATTTGCTGCGCTTTGTCACCCGTTAGGAATTCCATTAGCTTCACAGCATTGTCTTTGTTTGGAGAGTACTTAGCCATCGCCATACCAGAGATATTCACGTGAGTGCCTGTAGTCTCTTGGTTAGGGAAGTTGATGTAAACTGCATCAGCCCAAGCTTTTTGCTCTTTGTCGTTAACCATTTTACCTAGGTAGTAGCTGTTACCTAGAGAAACATCACATAGGCCTTCTTTGATCGCTTTAACTTGTGCACGATCGTTGCCTTGTGGTTTGCGAGCAAGGTTTGCTTTCACGCCTTCTAACCACTCTTTGGTTTCTGCTTCGCCATTGTGAGCAATCATTGCTGAAACTAGAGAAACGTTGTACGGGTGCTTACCGCTACGAGTACAAATTTTACCTTTGAACTCTGGCTTAGCTAAGTCTGCGTAGTTGAAATCTGCGCCTAGTTTACCTACGCGATCACGTGATGAATAAACGCTACGAGAACGTAGAGTTAGAGCAAACCACTCATTCTCTTTATCTTGGTATTGAGCAGGTACGTTTTCTTCAATGATTTTGCTATCGACTTTCTGAACTAAACCTTTGTTTGTCAGTTCAGCTAGACGGCTGATGTCTGTCGTAAGAATAACGTCAGCAGGGCTGTACTCACCTTCTTGAGCTAGCTTTTCTGCTAAGCCTTTTTTAGCAAATTTTACGTTTACTTTGATACCAGTTTCTTTAGTGAACTCATTGAACATAGGTTCAACTAGGAAAGGTTGACGGTAAGAGTAGACGTTCACTTCTTCAGCAGCCATTGCTGTTGGAGCTAGAGTAGCGCAAGTTAGTGCTGAAAGAGTTAGCAGTTTTTTCATTGTTTAATCCTTTACCATGCTAATGATAACGTTTATCAGTTGCGTTATTATATGTATGCTCAATAAGAAGACAATGACGAATATTAAAAAACCTGCTCATCGGAGCAGGTTTTATTGTGTTAAGTGTGTAACCATTTATTACAAGCTAATGATTATTTCACCGTAACAAACTCTGGGTAAGCACCAACACCACAATCATGCATGTCCATACCTTCCATTTCTTCATCTTCTGTAACGCGAATCCCAACGGTCGCTTTCAAGATTGCCCACACAACTAGGCTAGCACCAAATACCCAAGCAAAGATAACTACGGCACCTAAAAGCTGTGCACCAAACGTTGCATCACCGTTGCTCAGTGGCACTACCATTAGGCCGAAGAAACCACACACACCGTGAACTGAGATAGCACCTACTGGATCGTCAATTTTAAGTTTATCTAGAGCAATGATACTGAATACTACTAGTGCACCCGACACCGCACCAATCGCAACCGCGTACAGTGGTGATGGCGATAGAGGGTCTGCAGTGATGGCAACCAAGCCAGCTAGCGCGCCATTGAGGATCATCGTTAAATCGGCTTTACCCCAAGTAGTTTTACAAACGAATAGCGCCGCAATTGCACCAGCAGCCGCTGCTGCGTTAGTGTTTAGAAAGATCTGACCTACCGCTGTAGCATTCTCAAAATCTGAAACCATCAACTGAGAACCACCGTTAAATCCAAACCAGCCAAACCAAAGGATAAAAGTACCCAACGTTGCCAAAGGCATGTTAGAACCTGGAATCGGATAGATTTCACCATTTTTACCGTACTTACCCTTACGCGCGCCAAGCAGTAACACACCAGCAAGAGCAGCAGAAGCACCTGCCATATGTACGATACCAGACCCCGCAAAGTCACTAAATCCAGCTTCTGCTAGGAAGCCTCCACCCCATGTCCAGTAACCTTCCATTGGATAGATAAACGCAGTTAAAATCGCAGAGAAAATCAAGAAAGACCAAAGCTTCATGCGCTCAGCTACCGCACCAGAAACGACGGACATAGCAGTTGCAACGAAGACAACTTGGAAGAAGAAGTCAGACTCTAAAGAGTGGTCGGCCCCTTCACCTTGAGTACCAATTAGCGTACCAAATGAAGGTAACCAGCCTCCTTCTCCATTATCGACATACATGATGTTATAACCGACAATCAGAAACATCGTGCATGCGATGGCGTACAAACAGATGTTCTTCGTAAGAATTTCTGTTGTGTTTTTAGAGCGCACAAGGCCAGCCTCTAGCATCGCAAAGCCTGCTGCCATCCACATTACCAACGCACCGGAAATGAGGAAGAAAAAGGTGTCAAGTGCGTAACGTAACTCGGTTACTGTTGTTGTTAATTCCATAATAAGTATCTCCAATCCTTTGAATTCTTAAAGTGCTTCTGCGTCCATTTCGCCAGTTCGGATACGCACCGCTTGGTTCAGATCGTAAACAAAAATTTTACCGTCGCCGATTTTTCCGGTTTGCGCAGCTTTTGTAATTGCTTCAACAACGCGATCTACATTGTCTGCGTGAGTCGCGATTTCAATTTTCACCTTTGGTAGAAAATCGACTTGATACTCTGCACCGCGATACAATTCCGTGTGACCTTTTTGACGACCGAACCCTTTAACTTCTGATACTGTCATCCCTTCGATACCGACATCAGCCAATGCTTCTCGTACATCGTCTAATTTAAACGGCTTAATAATGGCATTGATTATTTTCATTGAGTTATCTCCGAAGCTTTCATCCTGAAACACTTCTTATAATCCAATCTACGTGCCAAGTTTTTAAGTTATTGAATAATAAAAACTAACCTCAATTTACATATCTATAAACAAAAAGGGCGCACCATATCGGTGCGCCCTTTTCACAAATTTAAAGCAACGGCAGAGAAGTTACCCAAAACTGTGCATTAAATGTTCAAAAAGTCTTTCCACTGTTCGATAAGTGCCATGAAATCCTCTATCCCACAACTTGCTGTACTTTCTGCATTGTAGAAGTCGAACTCACTTTCCATCTCGACATCATATTCATGGGCTAATGCGTTTTCTTGTACAAGAACTTCGTCGCCCTGAATCATCAAGCTAATTTCCGTGCCTGTAAGGTTATGCTCCTGAGAAGGCGCTGAAAATGACCGCTCAATTAGCTTTTCAACCTGTGCAATCTTCATCGGATCTTTACCAATTTCTTCTTGCAACCAGCGCCCTACAATCTCATGTCCCATGCTACATTTTACGTAGTACTCGCCCATCAACGTGTTACGAATGAATTCAAATTCCACCGAGATTGCCTATTTCGTATCAATTTGGTGCGAGTATAGCGAATTGCTCCCATAAAAAAAGCACCTCATGTGAGGTGCTTTTGAATTGTGCATTTCTGATTATGCCGGTTCTTGGAAGATCACTTCGTCCGCTTTCTTGGTGTATTGATCCATTTTATGGAAGTTCAAGTAGCGGTACGTATCCGTTGCCGTAGCGTCGATTTGCTTCGCGTATTCTAGGTATTCTTCTTTGGTTGGAATCTTACCTAGGATTGCACCTACTGCAGCTAGCTCAGCTGACGATAGGTAAACATTCGCACCAGTACCCAGACGGTTCGGGAAGTTACGCGTTGAAGTCGACATTACTGTTGATTTATCTGCAACACGCGCTTGGTTACCCATACAAAGTGAACACCCTGGCGTTTCAATACGAACCCCTGCACGTCCGAAGATACCGTAGTAGCCTTCTTCAATCAGTTGGTCTTTATCCATCTTTGTTGGTGGCGCTACCCAAAGGCGCGTCGTTAACTGGCCATTGAACTTATCAAGCAATTTACCTGCTGCGCGGAAGTGACCGATGTTCGTCATACAAGAACCGATGAACACTTCATCAATCGCTGTGCCTTGTACTTCAGACAACAAACGAGCGTCATCTGGGTCATTCGGTGCACATAGTACTGGCTCATTGATTTCAGCCATATCGATTTCAATCACATGTGCGTATTCAGCGTCTTTATCTGCTTGCATCAGCTCAGGGTTTGCTAGCCACTCTTGCATTGCAGTAATACGGCGCTCGATAGTACGGCGATCACCGTAGCCTTCAGAGATCATCCACTTCAGCATCACGATGTTAGAGTTTAAGTACTCTTCGATCGACTCTTGAGACAATTTCACAGTACAACCTGCCGCCGAACGCTCTGCAGATGCATCAGAAAGCTCAAATGCTTGCTCAACCGTTAGCGTTTCTAAGCCTTCAATCTCAAGGATACGGCCAGAAAATTCGTTGATCTTGCCCGCTTTTTCTACCGTTAGTAGACCTTGCTGAATCGCGTAGTAAGGGATGGCATGAACAAGATCACGCAGTGTAATACCCGGTTGCATCTCACCTTTAAAACGAACCAAGATTGACTCTGGCATGTCTAGCGGCATAACGCCTGTCGCAGCTGCAAAGGCAACCAAGCCCGAGCCGGCTGGGAATGAAATACCCAGAGGGAAACGAGTATGTGAGTCACCACCCGTACCGACAGTATCCGGTAGTAGCATACGGTTTAGCCATGAGTGGATAATACCGTCACCAGGACGAAGAGATACACCACCGCGGTTCATAATAAAGTCCGGAAGTGTATGGTGAGTGTTAACGTCTACTGGTTTTGGATAAGCCGATGTGTGACAGAAAGACTGCATGACAAGATCAGCAGAGAAGCCGAGACACGCCAAGTCTTTAAGTTCATCACGAGTCATAGGGCCAGTAGTATCTTGCGAACCTACTGTCGTCATTTTCGGCTCACAGTAGGTTCCAGGACGGATGCCTTCTACGCCACATGCTTTACCAACCATTTTCTGTGCAAGCGTGTAACCCTTGCCAGAATCTGCGATTTCACCTGGTTTGCGGAATACGTCCGAAGGCTCAAGACCTAGCGATTGACGCGCTTTGTCTGTCAAACCACGACCGATGATCAATGGGATACGACCACCAGCACGAACTTCATCAATCAGTACTTCTGTTTTTAGCGAGAACTCAGCTAGAACCTCACCAGTTTCGTGGTTGCAAACTTTACCTTCATATGGGTAAACATCGATAACATCGCCCATGTTGAGCTTAGTTACGTCAACTTCGATTGGTAGTGCGCCAGCATCTTCCATTGTGTTAAAGAAGATAGGGGCAATTTTGCCACCAAGCACATACCCACCAGCTCGTTTGTTTGGAACGTAAGGGATATCATCACCCATAAGCCAAAGCACTGAGTTGGTTGCAGATTTACGTGAAGAGCCAGTACCAACAACATCACCAACGTAAACCAATTGATGACCTTTGTCTTTTAACTCTTCAATTTGCTTGATCGGACCAATAGTACCCGGTTGATCAGGGTTTATTCCTTCACGCTCGTTTTTAAGCATCGCCAGTGCGTGTACTGGGATATCAGGACGAGACCAAGCGTCAGGTGCAGGTGAAAGGTCATCCGTGTTCGTTTCACCTGTTACTTTAAATACGGTTAGAGTGACTTTTTCTTCAAGCTTAGGCTTAGAAAGGAACCACTCAGCATCAGCCCATGATTGAAGTACTTTCTGTGCATGCGCATTGCCTGCTTTCGCTTTCTCTTCTACGTCATAGAAAGCATCAAACATCAGCAGCGTATGAGACAGCGCTTTTACTGCGATCTCTGCCAGTGCTTCATCATCCAATAGCTCAACTAGCGGTTCGATGTTGTAACCACCTTGCATAGTGCCTAGCAGTTCAGCCGCTTTTTCACGACTCACTAATGGTGATTTAACTTCACCTTTTGCTACTGCTGTTAGGAAACCCGCTTTTACATAAGCAGCTTCATCAACACCTGGAGGGATACGGTTTTCAAGTAGGTCAAGAATGACTTCTTCTTCACCTTGCGGGGGATTTTTCAGAAGTTCTACAAGTCCAGCAACTTGTTCTGCGTCTAGCGGTTTAGGAACAACTCCTTCAGCAGCACGCTCTTCGACGTGTTTACGGTAGGCTTCAAGCACGACTTTTTCCTCTCATTGCGGTTCCTCCTCTATTATTACTATTGTTAAAGTAAAGGAGTGAACATCCTTGGAAACTTGGCTCTCCATTGCCCTTGTTTTCATTCAATTATGATTGAGAAACAGCGCCGTAGAGGCCAAACTGTGGGCAAAATAATAGCAAATTTAACCTTAAATTAAAATCTTATCATTTTGACCAACATAGCAACTTACGACTAAAGTTCTGCTAATTTTGACCAAATATGCCAAGTTTTTGCTTTCTCATACCCGATTAATTAAACGATGTTCCTACGATCAAATACACAGCATCCAAATCTTGCTCGGTACGACCGTATGCCAACATTATTGGTCCTATTGGTGAGTCAACACCAAAGAAGATGGAGCCAGCATTGTAAAGCGGCGCTTCGTTTAGTTTCAGATCATTATCAGACCAAACACCGCCATATTCGACCGATGCGCCCAGGTAGACTGGAGCTTCAAACAATCCGAAATCATTATCAAACCACTTATATCGGTACACCAAACTGCTGAAAAATAAGTTCTGTCCGATCAGGCTATTTCTTGGGATTCCCGATAGGCTTAAGAAGCCGCCCAACTCTCTGGGATCAAGCGGTAAAGATGAGTTTTTACTCTCTACAAAACTATATTCAGCATGTCCGACTAAAGTATGACGCTGATGACTCACTGCACCTTTAAATCGTGCAGAGATTTCATAAACGGTATCTTCAATAATTTTGTCAGTTTCTAAAAGGCTAACGCCTTGAGGACTTTGATCATGAGACACTAAATATTCGAGATCGACTAAAAGCCCACGAGTCGGAAATGCGAAATCATCAAGTGTATCTAGGCGATAATTGGCAAACAGGCCACGACGTTCAAAATCCAATTTACCAGCAGAAGCCAAAGTAGAAAGCTCAATATCTCCGGTTGAGTAGCGAGCGCCAAATCGAAGTTCTTGCCACAATGTGGGTTGGATACCTATCGCTAACTCTGTTGTAAAATCATCGTAAGTGACCGGAAAAAAGTCATTTACTGACTCTAAATCTGGTGCTTGAGGCTCTGTTAAAGGTAAGTTTCGGCTCTCACTACCATAGGAAATTCGCCCCGATACAAAAAGTTCTTGGCTAGATAAAACAGGGGAATACAACTCAGCTTCAATCAGCTTATCCGTGCCCATTTCTACGTTGAACGCCAACTCCGCGCCATGAGAGTTTAAATTGGTAAAGTTGGTCGATATTCCTATGCCGTACTGGCTATCTGTATCGAAGTCATCTTCAAGAAAAAATCGGAAGTTGAGATAATTAGGCCCCCACGACTTCTCGTTAACATCAAAAACCAACAATGTCTCACCATCAACCTCTTCAAAGTGATAAGTGATGAGCTCGAACCGATCTAACGCGTAGAGGTTTTCAACGGCTTTCTCAATTTCGGCCGTTGAAATACGACGTCCGGTTTCTAATTCAATACGATTCGTCAACAACACATCGCTGTAGTGCGTGTTATTAACAATCACTATGTCATCAACCACACGCTGATCGCCATAAATCAAAGTTTTACGAACTTCTTGTTTGCGATCGATGTATTTTTGATAGTCCGCATTGGACAAGCGCAACCCTTTCAGCTTGTCTTTTAACTGCTTGGTAATATCGTACCCAGCTTGAAAAGCCCAAGGCATTTTGTCGAACTCGACAGTTTCCATGGTGCCCACATTGGGACGAATATAGATATCTTGAGGTTCAAGCTCGTCCACTTGCTGTTGTGTACTACGACGAACGAGATAGTTAGAGAGTTGGTCCGCGACAGTAAACAGCCCCGTAAATTCATCTTCGGTTTTGTAGTCGGTGCTAATATCGACGGCAATAACGACATCAGCCCCCATGGCGCGAGCCACATCGATAGGCATGTTATTGACGACACCGCCATCGACAAGCATATGGCCATTGAGCTTATAGGGAGGAAGCGCTCCTGGTACAGACATGCTAGCCATCATGGCGTCCACAAGGTAACCATTGCCCAGTACGACTTCTTCTAGGGCAAGAATATCTGTCGCAACAGAACGATAGGGAATGGCAAGATCATCAAAAGAATCGAATCGCCCTAAGTTCCCTGTAGTCTCACGCAATACTCGCAACATGTTCTGGCCTTGCACCACACCCGTTGGTGCTCGTACCTCACCGAATCTTAAGCCGAGGTCGGTATTAATTTGATAGCGGTCTTCATACTCTTTGTCACGAACTCTACGTTGGCTACGGTCAACACGATCTCGATAACCGCTGCCCCAATCGACGGTGTAGATAAAACTCTCGATTTCATCAGCACTCATCCCCGTGGCATAAAGCCCACCCACATAGGCGCCCATACTGGTACCGGTCACAATATCCACAGGAATCTGCATTTCTTCCAATGCTTTTAAAACTCCAATGTGTGCCGCCCCTTTCGCTCCGCCACCAGCGAGCACAACCGCCACCTTTGGTCGAGGTTCCAAGTCATCCGTTTTTGTTAGAGAGTTTGCGAGGGAAACAGAAGGAGTGATCATCAAAAAGGTACTAACCCAAAGCGCAAAGTTGCGAACCGATGGGCTTGATAACAGCTTTTTGAACATTCACTTCTTCCTTTATTGAATATCTGATCAAGTAGGGCGTGCTAGCAGTACTGTACTAACACGCCCTAATATGTACTAAGAATTAATCAGATAAACAAGCTAATGTTGTTGATTTGGCGATGCTACCAATCAAATATGCTATTTAACCAGTTTGATTTCTTCTCACACTGTTGCTTTATCTGACCGGTTTTATCCCAAACCGGCAGTTTGTAATCACTACGGCAGTTCATTTCTAAACCTCCATCAGATGTAGGCTTGAACCCTAATGTGGTGATTTCTCTTGGCCATGGGAGCTCTAAGCGCTCAGGAATACGCTGCTTCAAGTACTCTGCGTACACTCGTAATGCACCACTCGACCCCGTTAGATTCACGGGTTTATTATCGTCGCGGCCTAGCCAAATTGTCGTCACCTCACGACCATCAACACCGACAAACCAACTATCGCGGTTGTCATTACTGGTACCCGTTTTTCCTGCCAATGCAGCCCAACCAAACTGGCTTTGTAAGAAGCGGCCAGTGCCTTGAGCAACCCCTTGTTTCATCGCGTAGGTCGTTAGCCATGCAGCTTGTTCATCCACGGCTCTTGATGAACGAGGCAAGGATTGATACAGCACATTACCTTCCATATCCATGACTGAGCGCAGAGCGGTCAGTTTTGCACGCTTACCTGAATTCGTCAGAGTCTGATACATCTGTGCAACTTCGAATGGCGTCAAAGAAAACGAACCCAAAAACATCGAAGGCACTGGGCGAATTTCGTCTTTGTTCACGCCCAAACGCTCTAAAGTATTGGAGACTTCAGGAATGCCAAGTGCCATACCTAAGCGCACGGTTGGTACGTTGAGTGATTTCGCTAAAGCAATGTAAAGTGGTACATCACCACGATATTTTCTATCGTAGTTGCGCGGCGTCCACACGTTACCTTTACTGCTCTTCAGACTTAACGGCGTGTCGTGTAGCGTCGTGCCTAGGTTGTATTTATCCGGTTGTTCTAGAGCCGTTAAGTAAATCGCTGGTTTCACTAAAGAACCAATCGGACGACTGGCATTGAGCGCGCGGTTAAAGCCTTCATAACCGACACGTTTACCACCTACCATCGCACGGATTTCACCACTATGGCGATCAACGGCCACAGCTGCGGCTTCTAACTCTTTACCACCCCGTTTAGCTAGTTCTGGGATCTTTTTCGCGATAGCTTGTTCCATTTTGCTTTGCGATACTGGGTCCAGAGACGTAAATACGCGCAGTCCGGTCTCTGCCTTAAATCGCTCCCCAACTTTTTCTTTTAATTCAATACTCAATTGTTGGAAATAAGCTGGCTGACGGCTCGCAATACGTGGCTTGCTTTGCGTATCGAGTGGACGACTTACAGCTTGTTCATACTGCTCTGAAGTCAACATGTTTTGCTGCATTAACAGGCGCAGAACGAGATCACGACGCTCTTTCGTTCTCTCAGGGTAACGAATTGGGTTGTAGTAAGACGGTCCTTTTACCATCCCAACTAACATCGCCAGCTGATCGATTCGCAACTCCTGAATTGGCTGCCCAAAATAGTAACGCGACGCCAAGCCAAACCCGTGGATCGCTTCACCTCCACTTTGACCTAGGTACACTTCGTTGAGGTAGGCTTCTAAGATACGATCTTTGCTGTAACGGTAATCCAAAATTAGCGCGATATACGCTTCTCGAACTTTACGCCACAGTGTTTTATCACGAGTCAAAAACAGGTTTTTTGCCAATTGCTGAGTCAGCGTACTACCACCTTGAACAGTACGGCCGGCCTTAATGTTCGCAACCAATGCACGTGCAATCGCGAGCGGTGACACCCCGTCATGTTGATAAAAATCCCGGTCTTCGGTCGCAAGCAGTGCATCCACTAAAATTTCAGGGAACTGATCACGACGTAAGAAAAGACGCTGTTCATCACGGTCTTTCTCCAGCATGCCCAACATCTTCGGTTCTAGGCGCAAGTAACCAAGGTCTCCTCGAGATTCTAAAGACTGAATACGTTGCAAGCCGGAATCAGAGAAATGCAGCATAATGTGACGATCCGGCTCGGGACCATCGGCAAACTCGAATGGACGACGAATCAATTCAATCCGAGTGGAAGAAGAGGAATATTCGCCTGGGTAACGAGGTTGACTCACTTTACGGTAATTCAACACATCTAGCTCGTTGCGCAGTTCTTGGATGGTGATATTCTCACCAGGGCTTAGATTCAAGATACGGGCATAAACCACCGTTGGCAGCTCAAACAGCTGGCCTTCAAAGCGTTCTTTCACCACACTATCTAAGTAAATCCCAACAAACAGCAAAACAGCGGCAAGTGCAACGCCAGCTTTCCAGCTAAACGACCACAGAACTTTCAACCACGAACGTTTCTCGTTAGTCGGCTTTTTACTCGGCGTACGTCGAGTCTGTTTTGCGGTTCCTTTATTGGTTGTACTTTTCTTCGCTGGCGCTTTTTTCGCGCTAGGCTTCTTGCTGTCAGTCATTATTCAATTGTCTTTTTGTTTTCGTTGTTGCTACATGATTGGCAGGATCATCTGGCCAAACGTGTTTTGGGTAGCGCCCTTTCATCTCTTTTTGAACGTCTTTGTAGCTTCCGTTCCAGAAAGCCGCCAAGTCCGACGTTACTTGCAATGGACGTTGTGCCGGTGAAAGCAGTTCAAGCACCAAACGCTTGCGGCCAAGAGCCACCGTTGGGGAACCACTCTCCCCAAATACTTCTTGCATACGCACCGATAATATCGGCTCGTGGCCATATTGGTAACGGATACGCTTCTTTGAACCTGTGGGTAGTTGGTAATGCTCAGGTAACCATTCATCCAGTTGTTGATTGAGTGGCCAACCTAATAGAGCATTAAGCGCTTCGACCAAGTTTATCTTGCTCAGGTCTTTAACCGAGCTGACAGACGTCATGTATGGTTCTAACCACTCCTCTAATGAATCCAGCAAACTGGCTTCATCAAACACTGGCCATGACTGCTCAGGTAACCATTCCACCGCACAACGAATCCGAGCCAACAAGCTCTCCGCTGCCGGTGTCCAGTTTAGACTCTGTAAGCCCTGGCGGCGGACATACGTGAGTAAAGCTTGTGTCATTTTTTCTTTGCCCGGGCTTGGCAACGGCTCGCTTTCAACGACTAGCAGGCCGAGTTTTGTTTGTCGCTCAGCTATTAGACGGCCTCTTTTTTCATCCCAGCCCACTACTTCTTCAGACGAAAATAGCGTATCAAAGGTCGTTCGCAATATATTGACATCCAATTCACATGCCGAATGAATTTGACTTGAGTTAGAATGAGAACGCATTAAGTCAACGGCAACCAAATACTCACAGCCACCTAGCATGTCTTCCTGACGACATTCTGCACCATGACCATTAGCCAAAGTAAATCGCCCAAATTGATTTGTGCGCTGCTGCGCAATGCGATCTGGAAATGCCAAACTTAACACCAGCGGTAATGCATCTTCATCCACGCCTTTCAGGTCAAATACCGTATCCAATTTGTACGCTAGAGATTGAGCACGCTTGAACAACATCGACTTTTTTGGATGAGTACCAACAAGCCAACGATGCAAGCTATGAGCGATATTGGTAACACTCCTCTCTGGCTCTTCAATCAGTGCGACCGCCGTCAAAGCAGCATTTAACATCTTATCACTGTAAGATTGCGCTTTAATTAGCATCGCAGCCGCACGAGGCTCAACGCCTAGTTCATGCGCCTGTTTTCCTTCGGACGTTAATTGCCCTTTTTCCGTCAGTAGTCCCAATGACACCAATAGCTGCTTCGCTTGTTCCAATGACGCATTAGCTGGAACATCAAGCCACTTTAGAGCGTGGATATCACTCGCTCCCCAAAAGGCAAGCTCCATAACTAAACTAGCCAAATCGGAATGCAAAATTTCGGGTTGGGGAACCAGCGGTTGCTGCTTGAACTGGCTTTCAGAATAAAGACGAACACAAATGCCCTCTTCTATTCGTCCCGCTCGTCCTGCACGCTGAATCGCTGAAGACTGTGCAATGCGTGTTTGCTCTAAGCGTGTTAAACCGTTTTTCAAATCAAAGCGGGCAACACGCTCTAACCCAGAATCAACGACGAGGCGAATGCCTTCAATCGTTAGTGAAGTTTCTGCAATGTTGGTCGCTAGAACGACTTTACGCTTACCTTGTTCTGCTGGCGTAATCGCTTTTTGTTGATCTGCAAAACTCAGTTGACCATAAAGTGGGCATACGTCGATATCATCCGCTAAATGAGACAACCGCTCTTCAACTTGTTTTATGGCACCAACACCCGGTAGGAAAGCTAACAAAGATCCAGACTCTTTGTTCATAAGACTTTCTATTGTTTTTGCCATACTCGTAGGTAAATGCTCGTTCACACCTAACGGCTGGTAGCGCATTGCCACATCAAAGCTGCGCCCTTCAGATTCAATGTAACTGGCTTCTGGCAACAACGATTGTAATGCTTGTTGGTCAAGCGTTGCCGACATTACCACCAGCTTGAGATCGTCTCGCAATGCCTCTTGAACTTCTAAACTGAATGCCAAAGCGGTATCGGCATGAATGCTGCGTTCATGAAACTCATCAAAGATCAGTAGATCAACCCCATCCAACTCCGGGTCCGTTTGAATCATCCGAGTCATGATCCCTTCGGTCACGATCTCCAGCTGCGTTGCAGAACTTACCTTTGCCTCACCACGGACTCGATAACCCACGCGTTGACCAACTTGTTCTCCCAATTGCTCAGCAAGATAACGGGCAATGTTACGCGCCGCGAGTCGTCTTGGCTCAAGCATGATGATTTTTCCAGCAACCGAATGATTTAAGAGTAACTGCAAAGGGAAGTAAGTCGACTTACCGGCACCAGGCGCCGCTTTTACGATCACTTGATGTTGATTTTTGACCGCCGTCAGCAACTCAGGCATCACGGCTTCAATCGGCAATTGTGACAAAGGAAATACCTTATGGTGTAATGATGGCAACATTGTACATAAAAAATTTTTTGTCTAAATAAGCAAATGCATTTCACACCCGCTTTAGAGTCCGCCACTCTACTCAAACGCTATAAACGCTTTCTTGCCGATATCGAGCTCGATACTGGTGAAATCCGTACAATCCACTGCGCAAATACAGGTGCAATGACGGGTTGTGCAACGCCCGGAAACAAGGTTTGGTTTTCTACTTCCGACAACCCGAAACGAAAATACCCCAATAGTTGGGAGTTGAGTGAGACCGAACAAGGCCACCGTATTTGTATCAACACCGCGCGTGCCAATCAATTAGCCGTAGAGGCTATTGAAAATAATGTCATTTCAGAGCTTTGTGGTTATGACACACTTCAAACTGAGGTGAAATACGGCAATGAAAATAGCCGAATTGATATCTTGCTCAGCGCAGACGACAAGCCAAAGTGCTATATAGAAGTGAAAAGCGTCACTCTTCTTGATGAGACCGACTCTACTGGACAAGGATACTTCCCAGATGCGGTCACGACTCGGGGACAAAAACACCTGAGAGAGCTCACAGAAATGGCACAAAATGGAAGTAGAGCCATACTTTTATTCACTGTTTTACATTCAGGTATTGAAAAAGTATCCGCGGCGCACCATATAGACGCGAAATATTCACTATTACTCAAACAAGCACAAGACGCTGGAGTGGAAGTTCTCTGCTACAAAGCTGAACTGAGCGATACTGGAATGAAGCTGATTTCCGCTATTGATTTTATCAATTAAGAGAAAAAATGATGTCGTCTTCACATTGACGATAACTTTGCGATTCAGTATTTGCTTGCACCGCCTCTTTTTGCTATAGATACCCGCCTTAAATTGACTGCGTAGCAGTTGACTAGGTGTAAGTAGGAGATGCTGTATGCCAGAATCAAAGAAGAAAACGATAGGCATCCTAGCCATTGCCGGCGTGGAGCCATATCAGGAAAAACCTGGTGAAGAGTACATGTCACCAGAGCAGGTTGAACACTTTACGAAAATCTTAACAGCTTGGCGCGACCAGCTAAGAGCTGAAGTGGATCGTACTGTTCACCACATGCAGGACGAAGCAGCAAACTTCCCAGATCCAGTTGACCGCGCCTCTCAAGAGGAAGAGTTCAGCCTAGAACTGCGTAACCGTGACCGCGAACGCCGTTTGATCAAGAAGATTGAAAAGACTTTGGATAAAATCAAAGAAGACGATTTTGGCTTCTGTGAGTCTTGTGGCGTAGAGATTGGCGTTCGCCGTCTTGAAGCACGTCCAACCGCTGACCTTTGTATTGACTGTAAAACACTTGCAGAAATCAAAGAGAAGCAAATGCAAGGTTAATCACCCAGCATTATGATTGTTGAAGGGAGCTCAGGCTCCCTTTTTGTTTTGGCTATCTTCGCACCCTATTTGTTTACTAAATTCGAGATACACGCATGACACGCTATGTAGGTCGATTCGCCCCATCTCCTTCTGGTCCACTGCATTTTGGTTCACTGATTGCCGCTCTTGGCAGTTATTTTCAAGCGAAAGCACAAAACGGAGCTTGGTTAGTACGTATTGAGGACTTAGACCCACCAAGAGAAATGCCAGGTGCAGCGCAACTTATCCTAGAGGCACTCAAGGCCTATCAGCTGCATTGGGATGGAGAAGTGGTATACCAGAGCGAACGTCACGACCTTTACCAAGCTCAAATAAACAAATGGCTCGAAAATGGAGAAGCCTATTATTGCCAATGTACTCGTAAGCAAATTAAAGAGCATGGCGGTTTTTATCCTGGCACTTGCCGCGATAAAAACTTGAAAGACGGCGCGATTCGCCTAAAAATGACCAAGCCTGTCGCTCATTTCCTCGACCAAAAGCAGGGAACCATTACGATTCCAGAGCAACTCGTTAATGAAGATTTCATTATTAAACGTCGAGATGGATTATTTGCTTATAATCTTGCGGTAGTATTAGACGACATCGACCAAGGCGTCACAGAAGTCGTGCGAGGTGCAGACTTAATCGAGCCGACAGGGCGTCAAATTAGCCTGTACCAAATACTTGGTCAGCCTGAAGTTAGCTACTTGCATTTACCATTGGCGATGGACAACAACGGCAATAAATTGTCGAAACAAAATCACGCGACGGCTATTGATATAGATACACCAAAACCTACTCTATTGCGCGCCATGACATTTTTAGGTTTCGAGATACCTGAAACCGTAAGGGCGGCCAACATAGAAGATATTCTTCGTTGGGGCTGCGAAAACTGGCGGTTGGAACAGCTTCCAGCAGAGATCGAGATCACACCGTGATTCTCAAATGGCATTGTGTAGGCTATCATTAGCCGCAAATTAGGCCCTAGAGGCGTATAAAACTAACCAAAGCAAGATTGGATTAAACCCAGTTATTGCCAGATGCACATGAATACAAACGACTATACACCAAGCGAACCTGCCACAATTCCAGAGCTCGCTCTCAATGTAATAACTCGTGAAGAGCACAACATTTCGCGTAAGCAGATCAGTGATAATGCGCTGAAGGTACTGTACCGCCTAAATGGTGCTGGTTTCGATGCTTTTCTTGTGGGTGGCGGGGTTCGAGACTTACTGCTTGGACAAAAACCAAAAGATTTTGACATTGCGACCAACGCAACGCCGGAACAGATCAAACAGCTATTTCGTAACTGCCGTTTGATTGGTCGCCGCTTCCGCTTGGCTCATATTATGTTTGGCCGAGACATCATTGAGGTTGCGACATTCCGTGGTCACCACCAAGAGCAAAAGAATAAGAGCATTTCTCAGCAATCAAAAGAGGGTATGCTGCTGCGTGACAACGTCTACGGCACCATCGATGAAGATGCTGAGCGCCGTGATTTCACGATTAACTCGATGTACTACAACATCGCAGATTACTCGATTCACGACTACGCACGTGGTATTGAAGATTTAGAAGATCGCCTAATTCGACTGATTGGTGATCCAGAAACACGCTACCGTGAAGACCCTGTGCGCATGCTGCGTGCGGTTCGTTTCGCGGTAAAACTAGACTTTGATATTGAAGAAGACACCGCAGCGCCAATCGAACACATGGCACCGTTGCTCGGTGACATTCCGTCAGCGCGTCTTTTTGAAGAGTCACTCAAATTATTGCAATCCGGTCATGGCTTAGAAACCTACCACCTACTGCGTGAGTACAACCTATTCCAGCAACTATTCCCGACGATTGCAGCGCACTTTACAGAAGATTACTCCTCTCATACTGAGCAGATGTTGGATCTTGTCCTAGATTCTACCGACATGCGCATCGAAGATGGGAAACGCATCAATCCAGCATTTATGTTTGCTGCAATGCTGTGGTACCCACTGTGTGCGAAAGCCGATGAACTGATGGAAGAGCGCAACTTAGGCCATTACGACGCCATTATGGAAGCGAGCAACATCATTCTTGACGAGCAAGTTCGCACAATTGCCATTCCAAGACGCCACACCGCAACCATTCGCGAGATTTGGCAGTTACAGCTTCGTCTTCCACGACGTAACGGTAAACGTGCATTCCGTCTTATGGAGCTCAATAAATTTAGAGCTGGCTTTGATTTTCTTGAAATGCGCGGTGAAATTGAAGGTGGTGACACTCAGAAGCTTGCCAAGTGGTGGGAAACTTTTCAAAATGCAGGCCGAGAAATGCGTCAAGCAATGGCTGCCGACTTAGACGGTCAATCACCGAAAACAGGCCAGCGCCGCCGTAAAACTTATCGCAAGAAAAAGAGTAAGCCCAAATCATGATTACAGCGTACATTGCGGTAGGCAGTAACTTGGCGGATCCTGTCAGCCAAGCGAAGCAAGCGATTGAAGCATTAAAAACGCTGCCTAAATCAGAGTTTGTTCAAGCTTCTTCGCTATACAGCAGCACGCCAATGGGGCCACAAAACCAACCGGATTACATCAATGCGGTTGTGTCTATTAACACCAGTTTGACGCCTATTGAATTGCTCAATTGCACACAAGCTATAGAGCAAGAACAAGGGCGTGTCCGTAAAGACGAACGCTGGGGACCAAGAACCTTGGACCTCGACATTGTGCTTTATGGCAATGAGGTGATTAATTCCGAGAGGCTGATCGTTCCTCATTATGGAATGAAAGAGCGTGAATTCGTACTCTACCCTCTTGCGGAAATTGCACCAAGTTTACAACTCCCTGATGGGACCGAGGTCTCTGAACTACTGGAACAAGTAGATAGAAACGGCCTCAGTATCTGGCAGTCATAGCCAACTCCTAGTAAGGATAAAACCATGAAAAAAATGACCATCAACGACCTAATCAAGTGGAAGCAAGAAGGTCGTAAATTTGCTACTTCAACCGCTTATGATGCGAGCTTTGCCCAACTGTTTGAAAGCCAAGAAATGCCAGTACTTCTTGTTGGTGATTCTCTAGGTATGGTTTTGCAAGGTCACAACGATACTCTGCCAGTAACGGTCGATGATATCGCTTACCATACTCGTTGCGTACGTGCTGGTAGCCCAAATTGTTTGTTGATGGCAGACATGCCATTCATGAGCTACACCACGCCAGAGCAAGCTTGCGAAAATGCGGCTAAACTGATGCGTGCTGGTGCCAATATGGTAAAAATTGAAGGTGGTGACTGGCTTGTCGACACGGTGAAAATGCTCACTGAACGATCAGTTCCAGTTTGTGCTCATCTTGGTTTAACTCCTCAAGCTGTTAATATTTTTGGTGGTTACAAAATCCAAGGTCGCGATCAAGAAAAAGCAGACCGCATGGTAAAAGACGCATTAGCGCTGCAAGAAGCAGGCGCTCAAATCGTCTTACTAGAATGCGTACCAGCTGAGCTTGCTGAACGTATTACGCAAGTGCTTGACGTTCCTGTTATCGGTATTGGTGCAGGTAACGTAACAGATGGTCAAATTCTCGTAATGCATGATATGTTCGGTATTTCTGCCAACTACATGCCGAAATTCTCCAAAAACTTTCTTGCTGAAACAGGTGATATGCGCAAAGCCGTTACTAAATACATTGAAGATGTAGCCAACGGTGTATTCCCAGACGACGCTCATACCATTGCCTAGAGGATAAATGCATGCAAACTTTTGCGGAAATCTCAGCAGTTCGTGAACACCTTAAAACCTTTAAACGTGAAGGTCGTAAAGTGGCGTTTGTCCCTACCATGGGCAACCTTCACGAAGGCCACTTAACTTTAGTGCGTAAAGCACGCGAATACGCTGATATCGTTGTCGTAAGCATCTTTGTTAATCCGATGCAGTTTGATCGTGCTGACGATTTAAATAATTACCCACGCACGCTAGAGGAAGACTTAAGCAAGTTAACCTCTGAAGGGGTCGATGTGGTATTTACGCCAACACCAGAAGTTATCTACCCAGAAGGTCTGGATAAGCAAACCTTCGTCGATGTCCCTGGCCTATCAACAATTCTCGAAGGCGCGTCTCGACCAGGTCATTTCCGTGGCGTGACGACGATTGTGAATAAGCTGTTTAACATCGTACAACCGGATGTCGCGTGCTTCGGCGAGAAGGACTTCCAACAACTTGCTGTTATCCGCAAGATGGTTGATGACCTAGCAATGGACATTGAAATCATCGGTGTACCAACCGTACGTGAAATGGACGGTTTAGCAATGAGTTCACGCAATGGCTTGCTTACGCTGGACGAGCGTCAACGTGCTCCTGTACTTGCTCGTACAATGCGTTGGATCAGTAGTGCCATTCGCGGTGGCCGCGATGACTACGCATCGATCATCGAAGATGCAAGCGACCAACTTCGAGCTGCAGGTCTGCACCCTGATGAGATCTTCATTCGTGATGCTCGTACATTACAAGTGATCACACCAGAAACGACACAAGCTGTCATTCTGATGTCTGCGTTCCTAGGCAAGGCTCGTCTTATCGATAACCAAACGGTAGATATGGTTGTCGAAGCGAAGGAAGAAGCTGAATCTAACAATACAAACTCAGAGAGCGCAGAGTAAGCTCTGAGTCATAAAAGTAAAAAGGTCGACTCTTAGTCGACCTTTTTTATACTCTACGTATAGACGCAATCTAACCCTTCAGGGCGAGTTTTAAACCGCTTGTGCAGCCACATCCACGCTGGAATATCACGTTTTATCATTTTCTCAAGCTCTTGGTTCAAGATGCTTGCCGCTTTAACCGCATTACGTCTCTCGAAACGCTCGCTAATGTCTTTTCCAATGTACAGCGTGTAATGGTGATTTTTACTCACTGTAACGCCAGATATAACAGCGCACTTTGTTGCATCAATGAGAACACTAGACCCGACGGTACTCGCCGCTTGTTCAACAGCAAAAAACGGCGCAAAAACAGAATGGCTAACGCCATAATCATGGTCGGGCAAATACCAAAGTCGATGACCCTTTTTCAGAACTTTGAGCATTGATTTCACGTCTTTTCGATCAATCATTTGATGTCCAAAACGAGTTCGACCTCGATGTTGAATAAACTCATAAGCAGGATTCGAATTTGGGCGATAAACGCCATAACCTTGGGCAAACTGGCTAAAAATACGAGCGGTTATCTCCAAGTTTAAATGGTGACTGCACACCACCAACACACCACGTCCATTCTTTTCCTCAGCGAGTAAACGATCTTTTCCAACAATAGAGGTTATCCGACGTATCCGCCAATCTGGCCAAAACCAAGCGATACCGGTTTCGATGATCGCCATTCCAGTATATTGAAAGTTTTTTCGTACTACGTCCTTACATTGCCAATCCGTAAAATCAGGGAAACACAGCTGGAGATTACGCAGAGCGATCTTGTGTCGGCGCTTCATTACATGCATCGCAATACAGCCGATGCTTCTACCTAAGATTCGCAATACTACGTATGGCAGTACATTAACAAGAATCGCTAAAGATCCAAATGCCAGCCATACAGACCAATATTTGGGCTTAAGTAACTGATAGGAGAAAGGCGGCGGCGGGACAATATTCATAGGATCACTCATTTATTACAAATGATTGAAACCTACCATGATAAAAACCGAAAAATTGTATGGGTATGTATTGTTATGCATGCGAAAGAGCAGCGTGAATCGCCGCTCTTTGCTTTATGAGAATGGCTTAGCTTCTTAGCCCAATCCCTTTGGTTACTAGATAATGCGCAATGGCATACAGTGCAACAACAAACACTGCAAGTACACTAAATGAAGTGACAATGCCCACATCCGAGACACCTAAAAAGCCGTAGCGGAACGCATTCACCATGTAGACGATTGGGTTGATCTTAGAAACGCCTTGCCAAAATTCAGGCAGCAGACTGATCGAATAAAAGACTCCTCCCAAGTAAGTTAAAGGAGTCAATACAAACGTAGGGATGATCGAAATATCATCAAACGTTTTTGCGTAAACCGCATTGATCAAGCCACCGAGAGCAAATACCACCGACGTCATGAAGACAGTCGCGACAATAATGCCCCAGTGCTCCACTTGCAAATCAACGAACAAAAGTGACACACAAGTAACAATTGCACCGACCAACAAACCTCGAGTCACGCCGCCCATCACATAGCCAGCAATAATCACATAGTTTGGTACCGGTGCCACCAGCAGTTCTTCAATATTCTTCTGTAGCTTTGCACTAAAGAATGACGACGCCACGTTCGAGTATGAGTTAGTGATCACCGACATCATGATCAAACCTGGAACAATGTACTCCATGTAACTAAAGCCGCTCATCTCACCAATTCGAGAGCCAATAAGATTGCCGAAAATGATGAAGTACAACGTCATCGTAATGGCTGGCGGCACTAAGGTTTGCACCCAAATACGTGTAAAACGAGTGACTTCTTTGCTCAGCAAGCTGCGAAATGCCGTCCAATATAAACCGTACATTTAATTACTCCCCTCTCTTACAATGCTGACAAACAACTCTTCAAGTCGGTTGGCTTTGTTACGCATTGAGAGAACTTTAATGCCATGCTCTGTTAACTGACTGAATACCGAATTCAATCCTTGGCTCTTATCTAGTTCTATCTCTAAAGAGCCATCAACAATACTTTGTCGATTAACACCTTCAAGCTCAGGCACCTCGACTTCTGACTCAATATCCAAGATAAATGTCTCGACGCTTAGCTTACCTAGTAACGCCTTCATGGTGGTATTTTCAATCAGCTCACCACGATTAATAATGCCGATATTTCGACACAGCATCTCCGCTTCTTCTAGGTAGTGTGTCGTTAAAATAATCGTAATTCCTTGCTCTTGGTTGATCTCTTTCAGAAACCCCCACATTGAGCGGCGTAGTTCAATATCCACTCCAGCCGTTGGTTCATCTAAAATGAGTAGTTGCGGCTCGTGCATCAAAGCTCTTGCGATCATTAAACGACGCTTCATCCCACCGGATAGGTTACGAGCACGCTCTTGGCGTTTTTCCCATAAATCCAATTTTTTCAGGTATTTTTCTGCTCTTTCTTTGGCTAATACTTTAGACACACCGTAATAGCCAGCTTGCTGCATCACAATTTGCTCAACGGTTTCAAACTGGTTGAAGTTGAACTCCTGTGGCACCAAGCCTAAATTCTGCTTGGCCAATTCGAGGTCGGTATCAATGTCATAACCGAAAACTTTCGTCGTTCCGGAGGTTTTATTCACTAAGGAGGAAATGATGCCAATCGTGGTCGATTTTCCTGCACCATTGGGACCCAGAAGCGCGTAGAAGTCACCCTTTTTCACTTGGAGACTTATACCTTTTAACGCCTCAAAGCCACCTGCATACGTCTTGCGCAATTGTTCAATTTCTAATGCGTACATAAGGTCTTGATTGCCGTTTGTTTGTGATTACTAATACCGACTCATATTTAGCAGCGGTTTACTACAAAATCGCCTTGGGTATCGTACTGGAGGTCCATCAGTTTATCGTTGAATAACGATGATTACAAATAAACCTTTCGATAATATTGGAAATATAACCCTTACCTCGTAAAGGTTATCTCTAAGTAAGACAAAATAGAGCATAAAAAAACGCAACAGGAAACTGTTGCGTTTTTAACTGTCAGAATGATTACGCCGTTATGCGCTGATACTGGTCTGCCTCAACATGTGCCACCGCCGCATTCAATGCTTCGTAACGGAATTGGTACATATTTTCATCCGGGACAAGGTCAATCACATGGAATTTCTCTAGCTGTTCTCGTGTTCGCTCATTCGGGCATAATAAATACACGGCACAATTGGCATCGAGAGCATCCTTAATCGCATTCTCTAACGCCAAACCGACGGTTACATCAATCATTGGTACATCCGTAAGATCGAGAATCATCACGTCATAGTCCGAAATACTAGAGTGCTGACGTGAAATGGCTTTAGAAACACTAAAGATCATCGGACCGGAAAGATAAAAGAACAGCACTTTACCATTAGCACGATCCAACAAACCACGCTCGCTGTCAGTCAGCGGCACATCATCTTCATCCGCGTCGCTGATCGCTTTTACTTGTCGCGCCTGCTCTCGGCTCAAACGCTCGATGATGATAATGTTCGAGATAAAGACGCCTAAACCCACCGCAACGATAAGATCAACGAATACTGTAAGCAACATAACGCCATACATCACCGCCATTCCGGAAAAGCTTACCTTATGTGCCCTCTGAATAAAGCTCCAGTCTAGGATGTTAAAGCCAACATACACCGCAATGCCTGCTAACACAGCCATCGGGATTGGCTCTGTTAGCCCACCAGCAACCAGTACAACCAACGCCAACATTAGTGCGCGAATCACACCAGATAATGGCGAACGAGCCCCAACTTGGATATTCGTTACCGTCCCCATGGTAGCTCCCGCCCCCGGCAGCGCACCAAACAAGCCAGAGATCATGTTAGCTAACCCTTGACCTCGCAGCTCTTTATCTGAGTCGTGTTCTTTACGAGTTAATGAGTCACCGATAACCGCCGTTAACAAAGTATCAATACAACCTAACGTGCCGAGCACTAATGCATCAATGACCATCTCGACAAACATATCTGTGTCAATATAAGGGGCGACGAGAGAAGGTAACCCAGCAGGAATTTCACCGATACGACGAATATCTTCTGTATCAAAGAGAATCACAGACAATAAAGTCACCGCGACCAATGCCACGAGCTGTGCAGGAACGTATTTACGATATTGCTTAGGGAAGAAAAAAAGAATCCCCAAAGTCAGTAGTCCCAAAAACAACTCACTGAACTTAAGGTTAGAAATGGTCTCCGGCAAAGCAGATAACGTTCCGAGTACTCCCCCTGAAGGCGCAGCATGCCCCATCAAAGGCGATAACTGCAGAATGATAAGAATCACACCTATGCCAGACATAAACCCAGAAATAACGCTGTAAGGCATCAAGGTAACGTATTTACCCAGTTTTAACGTCCCCAATAGGATTTGGAACGCTCCAGCCATCATGACAACCGTGAAAGTCATAGCCATGCCCGTTTCTGGGTATTTCGCCATCATACTGGTTAATACTGCGGTCATGATTACCGTCATTGGCCCTGTCGGTTCTGATATTAACGTATTAGAACCACCAAATAACGAGGCAAACAAACCGACCATTATTGCCCCCCAAAGGCCGGCCTCAGCACCGGCTCCGGATGCAACACCAAACGCTAACGCCAGAGGGAGAGAGATAATCGCCGTGGTTACCCCGCCAAATACATCCCCTTTGAAATTGATATCTTCAAAACGACTACCGAACACTGCTGATTTTCCCTGCATTCAATTTTAAAAAGTAAAATATCACTACTTTAACGAGCTAGGCGAAAATTTAAACCATAAATAGATTAAGGCTAAATTCACACCACAAATAGTTTCACCAGATTTTACTTTTTTCTTAATGAAAACTAGTCAGATGAGTCCTATCTGACGAATATTTAACGAGATCGAAATTGTAACATTGTGTATAGTTACAACACTGATCGCTTGCATGTGCACACAAACAGCGGCAGCGATTTTGTCTTTTAAGGGAAGTAGTTTGCAAAATGCCGGAAATAAAACAGTTATTTGAAAACAATTCGAAATGGTCTCAAGAGATCAAATCTGATCGACCTGAATACTTCGCAAAACTCGCTGAGGGGCAAAAGCCTGATTTTCTTTGGATTGGCTGCTCTGATAGCCGCGTCCCTGCCGAGCGACTAACCGGACTATACTCAGGTGAACTCTTTGTTCATCGGAATGTTGCAAACCAAGTTATCCATACTGATCTCAACTGTCTATCCGTCGTCCAGTACGCCGTAGACGTTCTTAAGGTTAAACACATCATTGTCTGTGGACACTATGGATGTGGTGGCGTAAATGCAGCCATTGATAACCCTAAGCTAGGTCTTATTAATAATTGGCTGTTACATATCAGAGATATCTATTTCAAACACCGCACTTACCTAGATCAAATGCCGCAACAAGATCGAGCGGATAAACTAGGCGAGCTTAATGTTGCAGAGCAAGTGTACAACTTGGGTAACTCAACCATCCTGCAAAACGCTTGGGAGCGTGGACAAGATGTTGAAATTCATGGTGTGGTATACGGAATTGAAGATGGTCGCTTAGAGTACTTAGGCATTCGTTCTAACTCTAAGGAAACCGTAGAAGCGTCTTACCAGAAAGCTCTTTCGACGATTCTAAATACAGATAACAAGCTGCTTTGTCGCTAAGTCATATCTAAAAGTTGAACAAAAAACGCCCATCTTAGATGGGCGTTTTTTTTATATTTTTAATGCTGCTCTCAATGATTATTCTTGAGGTACAACTTTACCGATGTATGGTAAGTGGCGGTATTTCTGCGCGTAATCAATACCCACCCCAACGACAAATTCATCTGGAATTTCGAAACCAATCCAATCCACAGGAACATTCACTTCACGACGAGATGGCTTATCTAGGAGCGTACAAATAGCGATAGACTTCGGCTCACGTAGCGAAAGAATCTCACGGATTTTATTTAGTGTGTTACCAGTGTCAATGATGTCTTCAACAAGCAGAATGTCTTTACCTTTGATGTCATCATCCAAATCTTTCAAGATACGAACGTCACGTGAGCTTTCCATCGTATTGCCGTAGCTTGACGCAGTCATAAAATCAACTTGGTGAGTCAGTTCGATAGCACGTGCCAAGTCTGCCATAAATACAAATGAGCCACGCAATAAGCCTACCAACACAAGATCTTCACTACCTTGATAACGCTCTGTAATTTGTTTGCCTAATTCACGAACTCGCTCCTGAACTTCTTGCTCAGAAATCATGACTTCTATTGTATGTTTCATACTGTGCTCAATCTAAATTTGTGGGTTGAGGTAAGTCGCACGCAAACGATCACCTAATCTTACGGCGTGTAGTGTATCACCACGTTCATTGGGTTGAAAGTCGCATCCTGTTGCCAAAAAATCTTGGAAGAAGGTCTTAGTTTTATAAAGTTCATAGCTAAATTTATCAATAATAATGACATTACTGTATATAAATTGTTCTACAGATGTTGACCTTGTGCATATGCACCATTACACTCATCACTGCTTTAAGCAACTATTAAAATAATCAATTAGGGGGTTACCACCAATATCAACTCAAATGGCAAGGAAAATGGATATGGACTCAATTGCAAAGAGACCTAGAACTAGGCTTTCTCCAATTAAGCGTAAGCAACAGTTAATGGAAATCGCATTGGAAGTATTTGCGCGCCGCGGCATCGGTCGTGGTGGTCACGCAGATATCGCAGAAATTGCTCAAGTTTCTGTAGCGACTGTTTTTAACTACTTCCCTACACGCGAAGACTTGGTGGATGAAGTTCTCAATCACGTCGTACGTCAGTTCTCAAACTTCCTATCGGATAACATAGACCTAGACTTACATGCACGTGAAAACATCGCCAATATTACTAATGCGATGATCGAGCTTGTCAGCCAAGATTGTCACTGGCTAAAAGTATGGTTCGAGTGGAGTGCTTCAACACGTGACGAAGTATGGCCATTGTTTGTTTCAACTAACCGTACTAACCAGTTGCTGGTACAAAACATGTTCATTAAAGCAATTGAACGTGGCGAAGTGTGTGACCAGCACGATTCAGAACACTTGGCAAACCTGTTCCACGGTATTTGTTACTCACTGTTTGTCCAAGCGAACCGCGCTAAAGGTGAAGCGGAGCTGAAACATCTAGTGAATTCATACTTAGATATGCTTTGCATTTACAACCGTGAACACTAAAGCTTAGCTCGTAATATATGTCAGCCCACCGTTTGGTGGGCTTTTTATTGTCTGCTGTCAGCTAAGCACACATTTATATTTCTATATAACAAGCATAAAAAAACCGCTGCAATGCAGCGGCTTCTATCATTCAGTCAGAAAAAGCTTACTTCTTCTTAACTGCTTTTTTGTTTGGCAGGTCAGTGATTGAACCTTCAAATACTTCAGCAGCTAGACCTACAGACTCGTGTAGAGTTGGGTGAGCGTGGATAGTCAGAGCGATATCTTCTGCATCACAGCCCATCTCAATTGCAAGGCCGATTTCACCAAGTAGTTCACCACCGTTAGTACCAACGATAGCACCACCGATTACGCGGTGAGTTTCTTTGTCGAAGATTAGCTTAGTCATACCGTCTGCACAGTCAGATGCGATTGCACGACCTGATGCTGCCCATGGGAATGTTGCTACTTCGTACTTGATGCCTTCTTCTTTCGCTTCTTTTTCAGTCTTACCAACCCAAGCCACTTCTGGCTCAGTGTACGCAATTGAAGGGATAACTTTAGGGTCGAAGTAGTGCTTCTTACCAGAGATAACTTCAGCAGCTACGTGACCTTCATGCACACCTTTGTGAGCAAGCATTGGTTGACCAACGATATCACCGATCGCGAAGATGTGAGGAACGTTAGTACGCATTTGCTTATCAACGTTGATGAAGCCGCGCTCGTCAATTTCTAGACCCGCTTTTTCACCGTCGATTAGCTTACCATTTGGTACACGACCGATAGCAACTAGAACCGCATCGTAACGCTCAGCTTCAGCTGGCGCTTTCTTGCCTTCCATTGAAACGTAGATACCGTCTTCTTTTGCTTCAACTGCTGTTACTTTCGTTTCTAGCATTAGCTTGAACTTGTCTTTAATACGCTTAGTAAATACTTTCACGATATCTTTGTCTGCTGCAGGAATTACCTGGTCAAACATTTCAACAACTTCAACTTTAGAACCTAGAGAGTGGTAAACCGTACCCATTTCTAGACCGATGATACCACCGCCCATGATAAGCAGTTTTTCTGGCACTTCTTTTAGTTCTAGAGCGTCAGTAGAGTCCCAAATACGTGGGTCTTCATGCGGGATAAATGGCAGTTTGATTGGACGAGAACCAGCCGCAACGATTGCGTTGTCAAAGTTAACAACTGTTGGCTCACCTTCGCCTTCTACAAGGATAGAGTTAGGGCCAGTGAACTTACCGTAACCGTTAACTACTGTTACGTTACGCATCTTAGCCATACCGCTTAGGCCGCCAGTTAGTTGGTTAACAACTTTTTCTTTCCAGATGCGGATTTTGCTGATGTCTGTTTGAGGCTCACCGAACACAACGCCGTGGTCAGCCATCGCTTTCGCTTCTTCAATTACTTTAGAAACGTGAAGCAGTGCTTTAGATGGGATACAACCCACGTTCAGACATACACCGCCAAGCGTGCTGTAACGTTCAACTAGTACAGTTTCAAGACCTAAGTCCGCACAACGGAATGCAGCGGAGTAACCAGCAGGACCAGAACCAAGTACAACAACTTGGGCTTTAATTTCTTTGCTCATTTTGACCTCTTGTAGTCATTATCCCTAACAGGCTGAGTGGGTATCGATTTTTTATGTTTAAGAGAGATTTGTTTTAAACAGTTATTTTCAGACCGCTAACAGTTTACAGAGATGTTAATGGTGTGAAAAGTAAATCAATTTAGCCTGTGAGCTAGACAACAATTCGATTGTGAAAACCCTGAACGAAGCAAGGCTGATAACCAAATTGTCGGTAATTATGATTAGCAGAGGCGGCTAAGTTGCCGCCTCTCATTCATCTAATTTCTATTACAGAACTAGACGACGAATGTCAGATAGACATGAGTTTAGGTAAGTGATGAAGCGCGCACCTTCAGCACCATCGATCACACGGTGGTCGTATGATAGAGACAGTGGAAGTTGTAGACGCGGTTCGAACTCTTTACCGTTCCATACCGGTTTCATTTCTGACTTAGACACACCTAGGATACCAACTTCTGGTGCGTTTACGATTGGAGTAAACGCTGTACCGCCGATACCGCCTAGGCTAGAGATAGTGAAACAGCCACCTTGCATGTCAGCCGCAGTTAGCTTACCAGCACGTGCTTTCTTAGAAACCACCATTAGCTCTTCAGATAGCTCGTAGATGCCTTTCTTGTTCACGTCTTTAAATACAGGAACAACTAGACCGTTTGGTGTATCTACCGCGATACCAACATTCACGTATTTCTTCAGAATTAGGCTCTCACCGTCTTCTGATAGAGAAGAGTTGAACGCTGGGAACGCTTCAAGCGCTTTAGCTACCGCTTTCATGATGAACACAAGTGGTGTGATCTTCATGCCAGTGTCTTTCTTCGCTTCAATCGCGTTTTGCTCTTTACGGAATGCTTCAAGAGCAGTGATGTCTGCGTTATCCCACTGTGTAACGTGCGGGATCATTACCCAGTTACGGTGTAGGTTTGCGCCAGAGATCTTCTTAATGCGAGATAGCGGTTGAACTTCTGTCTCACCAAACTTGCTGAAGTCCACTTTTGGCCATGGTAGTAGACCAAGAGCCGCGCCGTCGCCTTTGCCAGATGCTGCTGCACCTGCGCCAGACTCAAGACGCTTAAGTGCATCTTTCACGTAAGCTTGAACGTCTTCTTTTAGGATACGGCTCTTACGACCAGAACCTTTAACCTTAGAAAGATTAACGCCAAATTCACGCGCTAGACGACGAACAACTGGAGACGCGTGAGCGTACTCATCGTTTTCTTTGAAATCGCCAGTCGCTGCTGGAGCTGCTGCCGCTGGAGCTTCTGCTTTAGGAGCCGGAGCTGCAGGTGCTGCCGCTTGAGCTGGAGCTGCTGCAGGAGCAGGTGCTGCACCCGCCACTTCGAATACCATGATTAGTGAGCCAGTAGACACTTTGTCGCCAGCTGCAATCTTGATTTCTTTAACTGTGCCAGCGAATGGTGCAGGAACTTCCATAGAAGCTTTGTCACCTTCAACAGTGATTAGAGATTGCTCTTCTTCCACTGTGTCGCCAACAGCAACCATGATCTCAGTAACTTCAACTTCGTCGCCGCCGATATCTGGAACGTTCACTTCTTTTGCCGCAGACGCTGCTGGAGCTGCTGCCGCAGGAGCTTCAGCAGCCGCTGGTGCTGCTGGAGCGCCTGAACCTGCTGTTTCGAACACCATGATAAGTGAGCCAGTCGATACTTTATCGCCTGCTGCAACTTTGATCTCTTTTAGAGTACCTGCGAATGGCGCTGGAACTTCCATAGAAGCTTTGTCGCCTTCAACAGTTAGAAGAGATTGCTCTTCTTCGATGCTGTCGCCAACGGCAACCATGATTTCAGTAACTTCTACTTCATCACCACCGATGTCTGGTACGTGAACTTCTTTTAGTTCTGCCGCTGCTGCTGGAGCTGGAGCTGCTGCTGGAGCTGCTTCTGCCGCAGGAGCAGGTGCAGCGTCAGCTGCACCCTCGGCTTCGAAAATCATGATTAGAGAACCAGTAGAAACCTTGTCGCCTTCTGCAACTTTGATTTCTTTAACGATACCCGCTTGAGAAGCAGGAACTTCCATAGAAGCTTTATCGCCTTCAACTGTGATCAGAGACTGCTCTTCTTCAACCTTGTCGCCAACGCTTACAAGAATCTCAGTAACTTCAACCTCATCCGCACCGATGTCTGGTACATTAATTTCGATTGCCATTTCTTATCTACCTTCTTAATTAAGCGTATAGCGGGTTTGTTTTCTCTGTGTCGATGTCGAATTTCTTAATTGCTTCTGCAACTACAGATTTCTCAACTTCGCCACGTTTCGCTAGTTCAGTTAGCGCTGCTACTACTACGTAACCTGCGTTCACTTCGAAGTGACGACGTAGGTTTTCACGGCTGTCTGAACGACCGAAGCCATCAGTACCAAGAACTTTGAAAGACTCAGCAGGAATGTATGCACGAACCTGCTCTGCGTAGTTCTTCATGTAGTCAGTTGCTGCGATAGCAGGTTCAGTACCCATTACTGTTTGGATGTAAGGTACTTTCGCTTCCGCTTCTGGGTGAAGCATGTTGAAACGCTCTGCATCTTGGCCATCGCGAGTTAGTTCGTTGAATGACGTTACAGAGTAAACATCAGAAGCAACACCGTAATCTTCGCTTAGGATTTGAGCTGCTTTACGTACTTCATTCATGATAGTACCAGAGCTCATTAGCTGAACTTTCGCTTTGTCGCCCGTGTAAGTTTCTAGCTTGTAGATACCTTTACGGATGCCTTCTTCAGCGCCTTCTGGCATTGCTGGCATTGCGTAGTTTTCGTTCATTAGCGTTAGGTAGTAGAACACGTTTTCTTGTTCTGGACCGTACATGCGACGGATACCGTCTTGCATGATTACTGCTACTTCGTACGCGAATGTTGGGTCGTAAGAAATACAGTTAGGAACCGTACCCGCCAAAATGTGCGAGTGGCCGTCTTCGTGCTGTAGACCTTCACCGTTCAACGTTGTACGACCCGCAGTTGCACCTAGTAGGAAACCACGTGCTTGTTGGTCACCAGCCATCCACGCCATGTCGCCAACACGTTGGAAGCCGAACATTGAGTAGTAGATGTAGAACGGGATCATTGGTAGGTCGTTTGTCGAGTATGAAGTCGCAGCAGCAACCCATGAAGACATAGCACCTAGCTCGTTGATACCTTCTTGTAGAACCTGACCTGAAGTCGCTTCTTTGTAGTAAGAAACAACGCCACGGTCTTCTGGTGTGTAAGTTTGGCCGTGCGGGTTGTAGATACCGATTTGACGGAACAGACCTTCCATACCGAATGTACGTGCTTCGTCAGCAATGATAGGAACGATGTTCTTACCAATGTTCTTGTTCTTAAGTAGAACGTTTAGCGCACGTACGAATGCCATAGTAGAAGAGATATCACGCTTCTGTTCTTCTAGTAGTGGCTTGAATTCTTCTAGCTCAGGAACGATGAATTCTTGAGTGAATTTTGGTAGACGCTGTGGCGTGTAGCCGTGTAGCGCTTTACGACGAGCGTGTAGGTATTCGTACTCTTTTGAACCTTCTTCAAGTTTCAGGTACGGAAGTTCTTTCACTGCTTCGTCAGTTAGGATGTCTTGAAGGCCTAGACGATCACGTAGGTGTAGTACGTGAGTCATATCCATCTTCTTAACTTGGTGCGCGATGTTCTTACCTTCAGCCGCTTCACCCATGCCGTAACCTTTAACAGTCTTAGCTAGGATTACTGTTGGACGACCTTTAGTTTCTGCCGCGTTTTTGTATGCCGCGTATAGCTTAGAAGACTCGTGACCACCACGCTTAAGTGCGAAGATTTCGTCATCAGTCATGTCAGCAACAAGTGCAGCTGTCTCTGGGTACTTACCAAAGAAGTGCTCACGTACGTACGCGCCATCTTTTGATTTGAATGTTTGGTAGTCACCGTCGATCGTTTCATTCATAAGCTGTAGAAGCTTACCAGTCGTATCTTTAGCTAGTAGTGAATCCCAGTTGTTACCCCAGATTACCTTCACTACGTTCCAACCAGCACCTTTGAACAGACCTTCAAGTTCTTGAATGATCTTACCGTTACCCATTACAGGGCCATCTAGACGCTGTAGGTTACAGTTGATTAGGAAACATAGGTTGTCTAGTTTCTCACGCGCAGCGAAAGAGATAGCACCACGTGATTCTGGCTCATCCATCTCACCATCGCCTAGGAACGCGTAAACGCGCTGCTCTGAAGTGTCTTTAAGACCACGGCCTTCTAGGTACTTAAGGAAACGAGCTTGGTAGATAGAAGCGATTGGACCTAGGCCCATCGATACTGTCGGGAACTGCCAGAATTCAGGCATCAGTTTAGGGTGCGGGTATGAAGGAATACCTTTGCCGTCTACTTCTTGACGGAAGTTGTCTAGCTGCTCTTCAGTTAGACGACCTTCAACGAATGCGCGTGAGTAGATACCTGGTGAAATGTGACCTTGGTAGTAAACTAGGTCGCCACCATCCTTCTCGTTTGGTGCACGGAAGAAGTGGTTGAAACATGTCTCGTAGAACGCAGCAGAAGACTGGAAAGACGCCATGTGGCCGCCTAGCTCTAGGTCTTTCTTAGATGCACGTAGAACGATCATGATAGCGTTCCAACGAATAATTGAGCGAATACGACGCTCAAGTGTTGTGTCACCTGGGTATGCTGGTTCTTGGTCTGCAGGAATCGTGTTGATGTAGTTAGTTGTGATACCTGTTGGCATATCAACACCGTCTAGACGTGCTTTATCTAGAACTTGCTCTAATAGGAATTGAGCACGCTCTAGACCTTCTTCACGTACAACTGACTCAAGCGCTTGTAGCCATTCTTGAGTTTCCAGTGCATCTACGTCATGCTTCATATCAGACATGGCGATCTATCCTTCTGTTGGTTGGATCTACTTATTTAAGTAACGCTCTTACGAGTCGTTACCCTGCTGAATTCGACGTAGAGAACGCTCTCGTCGAGACTCTTCTCGAGTCAAATCCAACAATGTTTCTTCGATGTAAGCCAAGTGCGAGTGGGACATTTCTCGCGCCTTTTCAGGCTGACCAGAAACAATCGCATCCACGATATTGGCTCGGTGTTTACTGACTTTCTCGACCGCTTCTGGGCGGCGACGTAGTAATTTAAAATTTTGTAGAATATTTTGCTCAAGCAAAGGTGCTAAGCTTCGAACAATGTGCAACAAAACCACGTTGTGCGCGGCTTCTGTCAAAGCGATCAAAAATTGCATCACTTCCGCAGATTCAGCTTCGATATCGTTGTTTGCTTGCTCTTGGCTAATGCGTTCAAGGCAACCTTGAATACGCGCAAAATCCTCTTCGGTACCACGTAAAGCTGCAAAGTAAGCTGAAATTCCTTCCATTGCATGACGAGACTCAAGCACATCAAGCTGGGTTTCAGAATGACTAGACAACAAATTCAACAAGGGATCTGAAAAGCTCTTCCAGATATTCTCACTTACGAATGTTCCGCCACCTTGGCGACGAGTCAACAAACGCTTCGCTTCCAAGCGTTGAATGGCTTCTCGGACTGAAGGACGAGACACATCGAACTGTTTTGCCAGTTCACGCTCTGGAGGCAGTTGTTGCCCCGGAGACAATGTTCCTTCCACTATCAACCTTTCTAACTCTTGTTCTATAACATCAGAGAGTTTTGGCTGACGAATCCTTTGATAAGCCATAATTTATTGTTCTTCTACTCTTGCAGGTAATTGGTAATACCAATTTTAAGTTGGTGCAGAAATTAACATAATTAAAACGCCACTGTCCAGCCGAAAATTGACCTAAATCATAGAACGAGCTTACTTCCAACACTCTGATAACAATCGACTGTTAAAACAGCAATAGAATTGGTATGACCAATTACATAAAGCATACAAATGGGAAGTCGACGTGCTAGCAGTTTTGGAAAAGAAATACAGAAAATGACAAAATTATCAGTCTATTTATTCACCAAAACGGCATGTACGAGCGTAAAAATGTAGTTAACTTTTAACAATCATTAATATTTCTGGTATCAAAAAAAGGCATACCTGATCGTATGCCTTATTTATTTCGCTTTTTTGAATTTACACTTTCGCTACAAATCAACGCTGTATAAGCAGTCTATATTTCACCCAATCAAAGCTTAGACCAGGATCGCTTTTTCTCAAGGGCGCAATATATTGATGACCGGTAATTCGTGGCGGGGTGATTTGAGGATAAGACTGCATAATCACCTCAGTGATCTCTGCAAGTGATTGATATTGCGCTTCTGTGTAGGCAGTAAATTCTGTCCCTTCAAGCTCGATACCAATGGAATAGTCATTACAACGCTCCCTGCCCGCGAAACTGGATTGACCGGCATGCCATGCTCTATCGAGAAAAGAAACAAATTGAACAACCTCGCCGTTTCTTTTAATCAAGCAATGTGCAGAAACGCCCATTTTGTGAATAACTTCAAAAAATGGATGTTCATTTGGGTCTAGCTTGCCAGTGAAGAAGTCCTCTATATATGGTCCACCAAACTGCCCAGGAGGCAAACTGATATTGTGTACCACCAGCAGAGAGATGTCGTTTACATCAGAGCGGGCATCAAAAAATGGTGACGGAACATGCTTTGCTTGTGTCAGCCAGCCATTCTCGATAATTGGGCGCATATCAACCTCTCTACTTTGCAAATTAACTGCTGAAATTATTGACACCGGAGAGTATCATTCGTTGCCATCTCCCTTTCAAGACAAGATTTGCGATGAAGAACACACACAACATTCAAGAACGCCTAGAATACCTTAAACAACAACTCCCTTTAGAGATCACTCGCTCTGTCGCTGATACCTTAAAAGAAGATCTAGGTGGCAGTGTCGACGCAGATAATGACATTACTGCATCTTTGATCCCTGCCGATGCGGTTAATACCGCAACGATTATTACTCGTGAGCATGGTGTGTTCTGTGGTCAAGCATGGGCTGATGAAGTTTTTAAACAGCTCGGTGGCAAGGTCAGCATTGAATGGCACGTAAAGGACGGCGATAAGGTCAAACCTAACCAAACCCTTTGCACGCTGACAGGCCCTGCTCGTGACCTGTTGACTGGTGAGCGTAACGCAATGAATTTCATCCAAACGCTGTCTGGCTGCGCAACAGTTACCGCAGAGTACGCTGAAAAAATCGCGCATACTGAGTGCCGTCTACTAGACACACGCAAAACCATTCCTGGTCTGCGTAGCGCACTAAAATACGCCGTGACCTGCGGTGGTGGCTTTAACCATCGCATCGGTGTGTTCGACGCTTACCTTATTAAAGAGAATCACATTATTGCTTGTGGTGGCATCACTCAAGCTATCCAAAAAGCGAAAGAGCTCAACCCAGGCAAACCGGTAGAAGTCGAAACGGAAAGCTTAGAAGAGTTGAAACAAGCGATAGAGGCTGGTGCCGACATCATCATGCTCGATAACTTCACAAAAGAAATGATGCGTGAAGCCGTAGCGATTAACGCAGGTCGTGCCGCTTTAGAAAACTCCGGCAACATTACGCTAGAGACCATCGCAGAATACGCAGAAACCGGTGTCGATTACATTTCGGTAGGCGCGTTGACTAAGCATTTAAAAGCGATGGATCTTTCGATGCGCTTCAAATAATAAAAGCAACAAATCTAAATTACTTCAACTAACTCAGTGAGTTGTGAGTAACTCATCATTTAAAAGGGCCAATTGGCCCTTTCTTTTTATCCACTAAAATAATAGTACTACTCGCAAAACTCTGCATGCGATATGCAACTTTTTACCAAAGAGTTTTATCTCACTCGAGAGCCCATCTCTTCCCCATTTTCAACCCACCTTAACTCTCCATAATCTTTCGCTAATGCAAGAGCATTATTAATTTTTAAGAAAGGGTTAAAAATGAAAAACAGTAAACATAAAAAACAACAGGGTTTTACTCTGATTGAATTGATGATTGTGGTGGCGATTATCGGTATTTTGGCTGCATTTGCCGTGCCTGCCTACTCAGACTACACACAACGAACTCGTGTTGCGGGTGCAGCAGCAGGGATCAGTGGCTTTAAAACAGCCATTGCCATGTGTGCTCAAGAGCGTGGCCAGCTTAACGGTTGCAACAACGCCGCCAATGACATCCCAGCAGCAATTGCAGCAAATAACGCTGGTGCGACCATTGCTTATGTGGACGAGTTAGCGGTTACAAATGGCATTATCACCATGACCACTACCGGTGTTGATGATCAAGGTGCTAACCTGACTTTAACATTGACCCCTCAGATTGGTAATGGTGTTGTACAATGGGACCTAACAGGTACTGGCTGTACAACCGCTGGACGTAGCATAGATTGTTCTGGTAACTAATGCTAACCAACCTCTCAACAGTTCTTCGCCAAGCAGGGATACTGACTTTTTCCCAAGAAGAACTGTTACTTGAGCAAGCTAAAGCTTCTGGTATATCAATGCCGGAGGCTTTGCTCAATTCTGGCTTTTTTCAATCTCATGAATTAACGGAGCACCTAAGCTCTGTTTTCGGGCTTTCTTGCGCTTCTCTCAATCAATACGAATACGCTTCGTTATGCCAAACACTAGGTTTGCGAGATTTGATCACTCGGCACAACGCTCTGCCGCTTAATCGCACCTCATCAACTTTGATTCTCGCGGTTGCCGATCCAACCAATCTTCAAGCCGAAGACGACTTTCGTTTTGCAACAGGCTTGCAAGTCGAACTTGTTCTGGCTGATTTTCGCGAACTGACCGCTGCGATTCGGCGCTTATATGGTCGTTCATTGAGTCATGAGAAGTCCGGGTTAAAAGAGATCAACCAAGAAGAGTTAGCCAATCTGGTTGACGTGGGCGCAGATGAAATCGACAACATTGAAGACTTGAGCCAAGATGAGTCTCCTGTTAGCCGTTACATAAACCAAATTCTGTTGGACGCTGTGCGCAAAGGCGCATCCGATATCCACTTTGAACCTTATGAAAAGATGTACCGCGTGCGCCTACGTTGCGATGGCATCTTAATCGAAACACAGCAGCCGCCAAGCCACTTAAGTCGCCGCTTATCCGCTCGTATCAAAATCCTCTCTAAGCTTGATATTGCAGAGCGACGTTTACCACAAGATGGGCGTATTAAGCTCAAGTTGAATCAAGACACCGCGATTGATATGCGTGTATCCACGCTACCTACTCTATTCGGAGAGAAAATTGTATTACGACTGCTCGACAGCAGCTCTGCGTCACTGGATATCGACAAGCTTGGTTATAGCGAACAACAAAAACAATTGTACTTGGATGCGCTGCGTCGCCCACAAGGCATGATTCTGATGACAGGCCCAACTGGGAGCGGGAAAACCGTTTCTCTGTACACTGGGCTGAGTATTCTCAATAAACCAGAAATCAACATTTCCACGGCAGAAGACCCAGTAGAAATTAACTTATCGGGCATTAACCAAGTTCAAGTTCAGCCTAAGATTGGTTTTGGTTTTGCCGAAGCCCTGCGCTCTTTTCTTCGTCAAGACCCCGATGTGGTCATGGTCGGTGAGATTCGTGACTTAGACACTGCGGAAATCGCCATAAAAGCATCGCAAACCGGTCACTTAGTACTTTCAACCTTGCATACCAATTCTGCGGCTGAAACGGTTATTCGTTTATCAAACATGGGCGTAGAAAGCTTTAACTTGGCCTCATCTCTTAGTTTGATTATTGCCCAGCGCTTAGCCCGTAAACTGTGCTCGCACTGTAAACAATCACAAGAGCTTACCGTTCAGCTACAACATCTTGGAATTCAAGCAAGCGACAACATTTTTAAAGCCAATCCCGATGGATGCAATGAGTGTACCCATGGTTATTCCGGCCGAACGGGGATTTATGAAGTGATGCGCTTTGATGAATTTCTTTCCGAAGCGCTTATTAAAGGCGCCTCGGTACATGAACTAGAAAAACTCGCCATCGCAAATGGTATGAGCACGTTACAAATGTCGGGCATAGAAAAACTCAAACAAGGAATCACAAGTTTTAGTGAACTACAGCGCGTACTTTATTTTTAATCCTTTAATCAGCAGTCACATCCATGAAAAGCACTACACCACAACTTAAAAACTTCCGCTGGAAAGGCATCAACAGTTCTGGCAAAAAGACGTCTGGACAAACCCTCGCGATGACAGAAATTGAAGTACGCGAGCATCTAGACGCACAGCACATCAAGATCAAGAAGTTAAAGAAAAGCAGTATTTCGTTTCTCACTAAACTCAGCCATCGCGTAAAAGGCAGAGACATCACGGTGTTTACCCGCCAAATTTCGACGATGTTGATAACCGGTGTGCCCTTGGTTCAGGCTTTAAAATTGGTATCAGAGAATCACAAAAAAGCAGAGATGAAATCCATTTTGATGAGCGTGACACGCGCCGTTGAAGCGGGGACGCCCATGTCAAAAGCCATGCGCACTGCAAGTGAACACTTTGACCCACTCTATACCGATCTTATCGCCACAGGTGAGCAATCCGGTAACTTAGCAGAAGTGTTCGAGCGCTTAGCCACCTACCGAGAAAAAAATGAACAACTCCGTGCGAAAGTGATCAAAGCACTGATTTACCCAGCTATGGTAGTGCTAGTCGCGTTAGGTGTGTCGTTTATCATGCTCACCAAAGTCATTCCCGAGTTTGAAAAAATGTTTGTTGGTTTTGGTGCTGATTTACCTTGGTTTACCAGGCAAGTATTAGATCTTTCCGCCTGGACACAAAACTGGAGTCCGTTTATCGCACTAGGCTCCATGAGTTTATTCATCTCGGCGAGAATCCTCTCTAAGCGTTCAGATTCTTTTCGCTTAATGCTCAATCGCTCTGTGCTTAAATTTCCTGTCCTCGGGCCCGTATTATCAAAAGCCGCTATCGCCAAATTTAGTCGAACACTCGCCACGAGCTTTACAGCGGGCATTCCAATTCTAACCAGTTTAAAAACCACATCAAAAACCTCAGGAAACTTACACTATCAACTCGCCATAGAAGAAGTTTACCGTGATACCGCCGCAGGTATGCCAATGTATGTTGCCATGCGTAACTGTAATGTGTTCCCTGAATTAGTGTTACAAATGGTCATGATCGGTGAAGAGTCTGGTCGACTTGACGATATGCTCAATAAAGTTGCAACGATCTACGAGTTTGAAGTCGATAACACCGTCGACAACCTTAGTAAAATTCTAGAGCCGCTAATTATCGTTTTTTTAGGCATCGTTGTTGGCGGATTAGTGACAGCAATGTACTTGCCAATCTTTAACTTAATGAGTGTATTGGGCTAGAATGAGCTGTTAACTCCTTTAAAACAGCATCTTGCTGATTTCACTCATCGCTCAAGAGACAAATATGGAAGTATTCCAGTACTACCCTTGGCTATTCGTTGTGTTTGCCACCATCTTCGGTCTGATCGTGGGTAGCTTCCTCAATGTGGTTATTTATCGACTACCTAAAATCATGGAACTAGAATGGCGACGCGAATGTGCCGAGTCATTTCCTGAATACAAAATAGAACCTCCTAAAGAAGTGCTGACCTTGAGCGTCCCACGCTCCTCCTGTCAGAAGTGCGCAACGCCGATACGTATTCGAGACAACATCCCTGTGATTAGCTGGCTGCTTTTAAAAGGCAAATGCCACAACTGTCAGACAGCCATTAGCGCACGCTATCCACTGATTGAACTGCTCACTGCGTTCTGCTCAGGCTTTGTCGCTTACCACTTTGGTTTTAGTTACTTTACCGTTGCCCTACTCTTTTTCACTTTTATCTTAATCGCCGCAACATTTATCGATCTAGATACGATGTTGTTACCTGACCAATTAACATTACCATTAACTTGGGCTGGCATTGCCTTAGCATTAGTCGAAATAAGTCCTGTTACTCTACAGGATTCTGTCATTGGTGCTATTGCTGGTTACCTATGTCTCTGGTCCGTTTACTGGGGCTTTAAGCTACTTACTGGTAAAGAAGGAATGGGATATGGTGATTTTAAACTACTAGCAGCACTAGGGGCTTGGCTAGGTTGGCAGTCACTGCCGATGATCATTCTACTTTCTTCTGTGGTTGGCATCGTATTTGGCATCATTCAACTACGCTTGCAAAAGCAGGGAATTGAAAAAGCTTTCCCTTTCGGTCCTTACTTAGCAATTGCTGGTTGGATAAGCTTAATTTGGGGCGAGCAGATTTTAAACTGGTACTTTACTTCAGTTCTAGGAGTGTAAATGGCTTTGGTTATTGGTTTAACAGGTGGTATCGCTAGTGGAAAAACAACCGTCGCGAATCTGTTCAAACAACAATTTAAAATCGATATCGTTGATGCCGACATTGTAGCAAGAGAAGTTGTCGCACCAGGTACTCCCGGCCTAAACGCGATTATTGAACACTTTGGTCACGATATCGTTCGTGAAGACCAAACTTTAGATCGCGCAAAGCTGAGAGAGAAAATCTTTTCGAATTCAGATGAAAAAGCATGGCTCAACGCACTGTTGCACCCGATAATTCGTGAAAAGATGATCGAAGATTTGCAGCAAGTCACTTCAGAGTATGCGTTACTTGTGGTGCCGTTGCTCGTAGAAAACAAGCTAGATAGTTTATGTGATCGCGTTCTTGTCGTCGATGTAGAACCGAATACACAGATATCTCGCACGATGAAACGAGACAATGTGAGTGAAGATCAAGTTCGCGCCATCCTTGCCTCTCAAGCATCAAGAGAGCAAAGGTTCGCGCTTGCAGACGATGTGGTTAAGAATAATCCAAGTGACCCTGATCTTTTGCTTCAAATCACAGATTTGCACGAAAAGTACCTAGCCATGTGTAAGAAAAATCTGCGAAAATAGGAACGAAACTCACAAAGGCTTATGTCGATGACCACGCACAAATTTGAACATCCGTTAAATGAGAAAACTCGTATTTATCTAAGAGTGGAGTCTCTGCTGCGTCAGGCTCACTTGGCCTCTGGGTTTAGCGAAAATCATCAGTATCAACTGTTTTTCCGTGCGTTATTCGATATGGTTGAGATCTTCGAACAAATCCAACTGAAAAGTGAACTGGCTAAAGATCTTGAGAAGCAACGGCTGTCGTACCGCCATTGGCTAAATGTTGATGGCGTCGATCAAGACGCATTAAATACCCTACTACAAGAGATAGATGTCGTTCATAGCCAACTAATGGGTGCAGAACGTTTTGGTCAAGCACTAAAAGAAGATCGCTTCCTAAGCTCTATCCGTCAACGCTTTAATCTACCGGGTGGTTCATGCTGTTTTGATCTGCCAGCATTACACTACTGGCTTCATCTACCTATTGAACGTAAAAAGCGTGATGCACAACAGTGGCAAGCAAGCTTAAAGCCCTTATCTGATGCGCTTTCGTTATGGTTAAAGCTCACTAGAGAGACCGGACATTTCAAAGCTCAAATCGGTCGTGCAGGTTTCTTCCAAAGTGACGCTGATGAAGCCAACATTCTAAGACTTCACATCCCAATGGAATATGGCGTGTATCCTATGATTTCAGGCCATAAAAACCGCTTTGCGATCAAGTTCATGTCGTTTGAAAACGGTCAAGCGTGCACACAAGATATTGAATTTGAACTTGCTGTGTGCAGCTAAGACGACACTCAGCCTCGCCTCCATAATCTAAAATTCAACGCTTTATTGCGCTTATATTTGATAAAATTTCGTAGCAGCAATAGCGCGTTGAATAAGCCATCTTTAATTCGTTTAGGTATACTACCCTTTAACACCAATTAGTAATGGGACGCTCAACTATGTCTAAAGTTACCATCGTTCAATGTCCACAATGTGGCGCCGACGTAGAATGGGGAGAACAAAGTCCTCATCGCCCTTTCTGCAGTAAACAATGCCAAATGATTGATTTTGGTGAATGGGCAGATGAAGAAAACACCATCCCAGGCGCACCCGATATGTCCGATAGTGATGGCTGGTCTGAAGACCAGTATTAAATTGAGACCTAGGGTAAAGGAATACCCTAGGTTCCTTCTTGGGGAACCTGAATCACGCTCCTTCGTCGCTGTCCAGAATGACGAATTTTAACCACGGTACTCTATAATCTTTGACCATCATTTCCTGTCATTCCGAGGAGCCATAGCGGCATCAGGAATCTACGCATAGCAAGGATGAAGCTAACAACGTAAACAATTGCATGCTAGACTAGTAGATTCTGAATCACGCTCCTTCGTCGCTGTCCAGAATGACGAATTTTAACCACGGTACTCTGTAATCTTTGACCATCATTTCCTGTCATTCCGAGGAGCCATAGCGACATCAGGAGTCTATTCACAACAAGACAGAGGCGTGGAGTGTACGTCAGTGCATGAGCATCGACAGTGCAGGTCGGGCGAAAAGAAACGAGCAAGCTAATTACACAAATAAAAAAACGGAGCCCTAAAAGGACTCCGTTTAAGATGAGAACGCTAGTTATAGCATTACTTCTTAGCAAGTTTCTCTTTGATACGAGCAGACTTACCAGAACGCTCACGTAGGTAGTACAACTTGGCACGACGTACTGCACCACGGCGTTTAACTTCGATGCTATCAACGATTGGAGAGTGTGTTTGGAACGTACGCTCAACACCTTCACCGTTAGAGATCTTACGTACAGTGAAAGCAGAGTGTAGACCACGGTTACGGATTGCGATTACAACGCCTTCGAAAGCCTGTAGACGCTCACGGTCACCTTCTTTTACCTTAACTTGAACTACAACAGTGTCACCTGGTGCAAATTTAGGTAGGTCTGATTTCATTTGCTCTTCTTCAAGAGCTTTGATGATGTTACTCATTTTTTAAATTCCTAGAATAAACTGATACTAAATAAATTAGGTTACTTTGCGTTATGTTCTTTAATGGCTTTATGCTCATTAACAAACTCAGCAAGTAATTGTTCCTGTTCGTCAGTCAGAGCTAGGTTTTCCAGGAGCTCTGGTCTTCTTAGCCAAGTACGGCCCAACGACTGCTTGAGTCGCCATTGACGAATGTCCTTGTGATTGCCTGACATCAGTACAGCTGGTACCTCTTTGTCATCCAATACTTCTGGACGCGTATAGTGAGGGCAATCTAACAAGCCATTTGCAAAAGAGTCTTCTTCTGCTGACGCGAAATCCCCTAGTACACCCGGAACAAACCGAGAGACAGAGTCGATTAACGTCATGGCTGGTATCTCACCACCCGTCATCACAAAATCACCAATCGACCATTCTTCGTCGACTTCAGATTGAATGATGCGCTCATCTACCCCTTCATAACGACCACAAATCAGAAGCAAGTTCTCATTCGTTGCCAGTTCTTCCACTCCTTTCTGGTCGAGCTTGCGACCTTGAGGAGAAAGGTAGATGACTTTCGTCTTGCCCGGTGATGTTGCTTTCGCGGTATGAATGGCATCGCGCAAAGGCTGAACCATCATTAACATACCAGGGCCACCACCGTAAGGTCGGTCATCGACTGTGCGATGTTTGTCGTGAGTGAAATCTCTAGGATTCCAAGTCTCAATCGACAAAAGACCTTTTTTAACCGCTTGACCTGTTACTCCAAAATCAGTAACAGAACGGAACATTTCTGGAAAAAGGCTAATAACGCCAACCCACATGTTTATCTCGCTCTGTAATTTTGGAGATTAGAATCCAGGATCCCAGTCAACTTCGATCCGTTGAGCTTCGCGATCAACATTAATGATCACTTGCTCTTCAAGGAACGGGATTAATCGTTCCTTCTGCCCGAAAGCATCTTTAAGATTTGCTTTAACAACCAGAACATCGTTTGAGCCAGTTTCTAGCATGTCAGTAACGACACCTAGATCGTAACCTTTAGTAGTTACAACTTGCATCCCAAACAATTCGCGCCAGTAGAACTCATCTTCTGACAATTCAGGAAGTACCGCAGGGTCAATAGCAATTTCAAAGTTCGTCATTAGATGCGCGTCTTCACGAACATCCATGCCTTCCAGCTTAGCCACCATACCTTTGTTATGGCGCTTCCAGCTTTCTACTTTGTACTCAACCCACTTGCCCTTTTGGTTAATGTACCAAGGGCTGTAATCGAAAATGCTTTCAGCATTGTCTGTGTAGGAAAAAACCTTAAGCCAACCACGAATGCCGTAAGTAGCACCAAACTTGCCTACAACAATCTTTTCGTTGCTCATTGTTTCTTTACCTTTCATCGACATAAACTAGTTTCTACTTTTCAAGTAAAAAATTAAGCCGCTTTTTGAGCGTCTTTAACTAGCTTAGCAACACGGTCAGATACTGACGCGCCTTGACCAACCCAGTGGTTAACGCGGTCTAGGTCTAGACGTAGACCTTCTTCTTGACCTTTAGCAGTTGGGTTGAAGAAACCAACTTTCTCGATGAAACGGCCAGTTGCAGCGTTGCGGCTGTCCGCTACTACGATTTGATAAAATGGACGCTTTTTAGCGCCGTGACGTGCCAAACGAATGGTTACCATGTCGTCCTCTTTGCTTTCTCAAAAATAAAATTAACCCCAAAAACCATTCAAGAAATTAAACAGTTTGGGGTCTCGTGCCAAAATAAAGCTCCGGAATTTTACTCTTCTCCCGGAGCAATGCAAGGAGTTTAGTTACTTTTTCACCAACATAAATTGAATTTAAAGTTTGTGACGTACCTAACACCCTGAATCTATGCGTGATCGATTAATTAACGACCAAATGGGTTGAAGCCACCGCCACCACCCATGCCGCCCATCATGCCTTGCATGTTGCGCATCATGCCTTTCATGCCACCTTTTTGCATCTTTTTCATCATTTTCTGCATTTGGGTGAACTGTTTTAGTAAGCGGTTTACATCTTGAACCTGCACACCAGAACCAGCCGCGATACGCTTCTTGCGCGAGCCCTTGATAATTTCTGGGCGTTGACGTTCTTTCATTGTCATGGAGCTGATGATCGCTTCCATCTGTTTGAACATCTTGTCATCGACTTTGTCTTTTACATTGTCTGGTAGCTGGGACATTCCTGGAAGCTTATCCATCATCCCCATCATGCCGCCCATGTTTTGCATCTGGCCTAGCTGTTCACGGAAATCTTCAAGGTCGAAACCTTTCTTCTCTTTGAACTTCTTCGCTAACTTTTCTGCCTTTTCTTGGTCAACGTTGCGTTGTAGGTCTTCAATCAAAGACAGAACGTCACCCATGCCAAGAATACGTGAAGCAACACGATCTGGGTGGAACGGTTCTAGCGCGTCAGTTTTTTCACCGACACCCAAGAATTTGATTGGTTTGCCCGTGACATGGCGTACTGAAAGTGCCGCACCACCACGAGCATCACCATCAACCTTAGTTAGAACTACACCGGTAAGAGGTAGCGCATCGCCAAAGGCTTTTGCTGTATTTGCTGCGTCTTGACCCGTCATGGCGTCAACAACAAATAGCGTTTCTACTGGGTTGATAGCTGCGTGAAGATCTTTGATCTCCCCCATCATCTCTTCATCAATTGCCAAACGACCTGCGGTATCGACAATAAGTACGTCGTAGAATTTTTTCTTCGCATGGTCAATCGCTGCATTGGCGATATCAATAGGCTTTTGGTCTGGTGATGATGGGAAGAAGTCAACACCGATGTCTGATGCCAGTGTTTCAAGCTGCTTGATTGCCGCAGGACGGTAAACGTCGGCAGACACAACCAAAACTTTCTTCTTGTCACGTTCTTTTAGAAGCTTAGATAACTTACCTACCGATGTGGTTTTACCCGCACCTTGTAGACCTGCCATAAGAAGCACAGCAGGTGGTTGAGCGGCAAGGTTTAGCGCCTCATTCGACTCACCCATTACGGCTTCAAGTTCTGTTTGAACGATCTTGATAAATTCCTGACCTGGAGTCAGAGATTTAGAAACTTCTACGCCCACCGCTTTTTCTTTAACGCGGTTCACAAATTCACGAACGACCGGAAGCGCAACGTCAGCTTCAAGTAGAGCCATTCGGACTTCACGTAGGGTTTCTTTAATGTTGTCTTCGGTCAGACGACCTTTGCCACTGATATTTTTCAGCGTTTTGGATAATCGATCCGTTAAATTCTCAAACATCTTTGTCTCTTCGCTAAAATGGCGATTAATTAGTGTGAGTATACATTAGCCAAGGTCTGAGTCATACCCGTACCGCTGTCCTATTCTTGTCTCTATTTATATATGGTGCGGTAACTTATTAATTTCAATATCTCATCTCTCACGATTGATGTCGGATATAACGTAGCCCCAAAGTGTAATGCAAGGTATAATTTCTCCATCGTGCACAATAATATTTAGGATTCATGGATAGCTTAATAGCCATCGCGGCCGCCATACTTTATGTCTTGGCGATTGCGACCATCATACCCGGACTCTCACAACAGTCAGGAATCAAAGCAAAAACAGTGTTTGCTAGTGCTGCCTGTGCGCTTGTTTTTCATGCGTGGATTTTGAGTGATCTGATTTTTGATGGTTCAGGTCAAAACCTGAGTATTCTCAACGTGGCTTCTTTGATCAGTTTTATTATTTCTCTGGTCATGAGCCTTGCTATGTTGAAAAACCGACTGTGGTTTTTATTGCCTGTCGTTTATAGCTTTGCTACCATCAATTTATCTGCTGCCACATTTTTGCCAAGCACGTTTATAAAGCACCTAGAGAATGACCCTAAGCTACTCATTCATATTTCATTTGCGCTCTTCTCATACGCGACTTTAACTATCGGGGCACTCTATGCGCTTCAGTTGGCTTGGCTGGATCACAAACTGAAAGCAAAAAAATCTTTGGCGATTAACCCAAACCTGCCGCCTCTATTAATGGTGGAGCGTCAACTCTTCAAAATTATTTTGATCGGTAACTTATTGTTAACTGCCACGCTCATTACTGGCTTTGTCTTTGTGCAGGATATGTTTGCCCAAGGTAAGGCACATAAGGGCATTCTTTCTTTCATCGCTTGGGTGGTGTACTCAATACTACTTTGGGGTCACTATCAAAAAGGCTGGCGTGGTAGAAAAGTCACATGGTTCGCTGTTGCAGGAGCAACACTGTTGACTCTGGCATATTTTGGCAGTCGCTTTGTAAAAGAAATCATCTTGAATTAAGGAGCTCTAGGGCTCCTATCCTTTATATTTTAGGCTAGATAAAATACAGTACGCCTTAACTCTTTGACTTAACGGACTTACTCAACCGTTATATAACCCAATACTTACAAGGAACAGCAACGTTTTGGACGACATCTCTACGGGTATCTTGTTTGCGCTACTCGCGTGTCTTATCGTCATATCAGGTTACTTTTCCGGTTCAGAAACAGGGATGATGTCTCTGAATCGTTATCGCTTAAAACACTTAGCCAAAAACGGGCATAAGGGTGCTAAGCGAGTCGAAAGACTATTAGACCGTCCAGATCGTTTGATTGGTCTTATTCTTATCGGCAACAACCTCGTTAATATTCTCGCGTCTGCTATCGCGACCATTATTGGTATGCGTTTGTATGGTGATTTAGGTGTCGCTATCGCAACCGGTGCACTAACTATGGTTGTATTGGTTTTTGCCGAGGTTACCCCTAAAACAATTGCAGCGCTTTACCCTGAACGTGTGTCCTACGCGAGCAGTATATTATTGACCATACTGATGAAGTTACTGTCGCCTTTAGTGATGCTTGTTAACTTTATTACGAATGGCTTTATCCGCTTACTTGGTGTAAGAGCGGATCACTCAGCAGAAGATCATCTTAGCTCCGATGAGCTGCGTACGGTGGTAAATGAAGCTGGCGGTTTGATCCCTCGCCGACACCAAGACATGCTAGTGTCTATTTTAGATCTTGAGCACGTCACCGTGAACGACATTATGGTCCCACGCAATGAAATTACCGGTATTGATATTAACGACGACTGGAAATCCATTGTTCGCCAGCTAACACACTCACCACATGGACGCATAGTTTTCTATCGTGACCAAATTGATGAAGTGGTTGGCATGCTGCGCTTGCGTGAAGCTTATCGTCTGATGTTGGAAAAGAACGAATTCAACAAAGAAACGCTATTACGTGCTGCTGATGAGGTCTATTACATCCCAGAAGGCACACCACTGAACGTGCAAATGTTAAAATTCCAACGTAACAAGCAACGTATCGGTCTGATCGTGGATGAGTACGGTGATATCATCGGTCTAATTACTCTTGAAGATATTCTGGAAGAGATCATTGGTGAGTTCACGACGTCAATTTCTCCAAGCCTCTCTGATGAGATCAGTCCTCAAGGTGACGGAAGCTTCCTTATTGAAGGCAGCACCAATATTCGAGATATTAACAAAGGCCTGAAATGGGATTTACCAACGGATGGCCCAAGAACGTTAAACGGCCTTATTTTGGAGCACCTGGAAGATATTCCAGAGAGCCATTTAAGCGTGAGAGTGGCTGGTCATCCAATGGAGCTTGTTGAGATTGAAGAAAACCGCATCAAGCTCGTTCGTGTTTATCCGAAGAAGAAAAAATCGACATCCAAATAACCAAAAGAAAAGCCTGACTCATGTCAGGCTTTTTTACTTATTGGGGCAATATGCTTCTTAATGAGCACCTAGTCGATGCGCAACTCTTTTAACATCGACTCAGGCAAAGCAAGTTCATCATTTTTGTTCACCGAAACACCAGCATCCAAAATGTTCTTTGCGATCTGTTGTGCTTCTTTTAAAGAGTGCATTGCTGCCGTGCCGCATTGGTATTCGTTAAGTTCAGGGATCTTATTCTGACTTTCTACCTTCAGCACATCTTCCATTGCTGCAATCCAAGCATCTGCGACTTGCTGCTCTGATGGTGTGCCAATCAGGCTCATGTAAAAACCTGTGCGGCAACCCATAGGCGAAATATCGATGATCTCAACAGAATCACCGTTTAGGTGATTACGCATAAAGCCTGCATAAAGGTGCTCTAGGGTGTGAATACCTTTTTCAGAAAGAATGTCTTTGTTTGGCGCAGTAAAGCGTAAGTCGAAAACAGTAATCGTATCCCCTTTTGGGGTCTGCATGGTTTTCGCCACTCGTACAGCGGGTGCATTCATACGAGTGTGGTCCACGGTAAAACTATCGAGTAAAGGCATTACATCTCTCCTGATTGTAACTCCAGTACCTTTCGGTAATGGATAAATGTCATTCATCCCTACAGCACATGAACTGACTGTGGGCTAAAAGAACCAGCTGCTGTTGTCTTCTAATTCCTGACGACATTGCTTCAGCTGCCAGCCATAAGTTTTCGCTGTTTGTTCAACACGTCGAGCGACTTTGATTAAACTAGGCTTTCGATTATAAGTACCTCGCTTATACCCACCTCGCCCTTCATGATAAGCCAGATACTGGTTATAGGGATCCCATAATGAAATCCCTAGCTGACGCCGTGTTTCATGAGTATACCAACCGACAAACATCATAGAATCATCGAAGTTGGTACGAGAGCCACCCTGACCTGTGGCATCTTGGAAGTCTTCCCAAGCAGGGTCTTGAGCTTGAGCGTAACCATACGCACTGCTGACTCGTCCCCAAGGAATAAACCCTAGCAAATAATCTTTAGGTGGTTTTGCATCGTGCCGAAAGCTGCTTTCTTGTTTAATGATGGCCATAGCGACATGAATAGGGGTCCCCCATTCATCTTCCATATCTTTGGCATCATCGTACCAACCGGATTTCTCTCGGAATATCTCGCATAAGTTATTCTGCTGCTTTGGCGGTGCCGTAGCACAACCTGCAAGTAACACACTTCCAAGTACCGCTACTACTAACGACTTAATGTTCAACCCCACCAATCCTTAGTTAGTCATTACTGCTTCAGGTAAGCAAAGTAATCTTCCAAAAAATCATCAAAAGAAAGCATGTCACTCTGCTCTGCTTGCTTTTGTTTTTCCACGGACGACGCAACTTCCGTTTCCATCGTATCTTGTGAATAGTACTGATAACCGTGAGCTAGGTTTTCATCACGGTACTTCATACCAAGAGTACAACCGACTTTACCTAGCCCACCCAGCTCTTTCGTTAGCTCTAATAGTTGACCAGAGATCGTTAGTTCTGGGTTATCAATCCATGTCTCGAGTTGATTACACACATCTTGGTATGCACTGCCACCAGCGGTCATATCCATTTGCTGTGCTATTTGACGTAACTCGACGAAAACTCGGTGTGCCCAATCTTGTAGAGATAGACGCTCACCTTGGCAACCAATTTGCAGCATTAGACCTTTTTCACGGCCTGAAACAATGACTTTATTCCAGTTATCGCGCCAACACTCTAATTCACAGTTATCCATAGGGTCTGAGTCTGACAAGGCCGCCCAGGTAAGGAAGAGATCCAAGAATCGTACTTGCTCTTCATTTAAGCCCACTGCGCTGAATGGGTTAACATCTAGAGAACGAACTTCAATGTATTCGACACCACCGCGTCGTAACGCATCTGAAGGCTTCTCACCACTTTTCGATACACGTTTTGGACGAATCGGAGCGTACAGTTCATTCTCAATTTGTAAGATATTGGAATTAAGCTGGCGGTATTCACCATCCACTTTTACCCCAATTTTCGCAAACTCTTCTGATGGGTGGCGAATCGCATCACTCAAACCATCGAGGTATTGGTCAATGCTGTTAAAACCAATTTTCAGCACACTTTGAGCACTATTGGTATAGCCAAGATCGCTCAAACGCAAAGACGTCGACTTCGGCAAATATAATGTCCCGCCAATCTTCTCGAATGGCAGATCGGTTTCACGACCTTGAATAAAAGAGCCACATAACGCTGGTGATGCACCAAAGAAGTAGGGAATCATCCAGCCAAAGCGGTAGTAATTACGGATCAACGCAAAGTACGCATCAGACTTAGCATCTTGGCGGGCTTGTTCATCTTGCTCGCCATAGAGCGCATCCCAAAATGTTTCAGGAAACGAGAAGTTAAAATGGACACCTGAAATAATTTGCATCAGGCTGCCATAGCGACGCTTTAGGCCTTCTCGGTACAGCGTTTTCATTTTCGCTGCATTCGAAGAGCCATACTGGGCTAACTGAATATCATCCTCTGAGCCTACGTAGCAAGGCATTGATAGTGGCCACATTTTCTCTTCACCCATTTTGGTTTGAGTGAAATGATGGATATCTTTCAGCTGTGCCATCAGTTCTGGAATTTCATGTGACACAGGCGTAATGAACTCTAACAATGATTCCGAAAAATCCGTTGTGATCCATTGATTTGTGAACGCAGAGCCTAACCCTTCAGGATGAGGAGTTGTAGCTAGATGTCCATCCTGACGATAGCGCAAAGTTTCTCGCTCAACACCGCGTCCAAACTGCTTAAATACTTCGGGGTTTGATGCAACTTTTTTTAGTCGCGCAGCAAAATCAGTCAAAATGAGGTTCGCTTATATTGGGAGCAGGACACTTGTTACATAACACAAGTGTAAGCTAAGTTATTGATAGTTAATGCATCTAGATAAATAACCCACGAAAAGTTGCTTATCTAGATGAATAGCGGAGAAACGTTTCTCCGCTATTAAATGTGTACTCTATCGAATGATTTCAAGCTCTTCTACGTCTTTCCCCAACTTTTCTAATTGAGGACGCAACGATTTAGCATCACCAACGACGATAATTTGATAGTCATTTGGATCAAACCATTTCTGAGCCAGCGCATTCAACGTCTGCTTATCGACTTTTTCTACGATAGCGTTTCTTTGCTGCAAGTAATCATGATCGAGGTTGTACTTAAGAATATCACTGATGAGCTCCGCTTTTTGTGTTGGCGTTTCATATTTCAGTGCATCTTTTTGACCGACCGCTTGACGCATAAATTTCATCTCTTCATCAGTAATACCTGACTGCGAGTATTCATTTAGCTCATTTTCCATCTCAATGATCGAAGCAACCGTTGCATCCGCTCGTACTTGCGCGGTGAAAACCACCGAGCCTGTTTCTGGATTACCAGAGAAATATCCGTAAGCACCGTATGTGTAACCCTTGTCTTCACGTAGATTTTGGTTAATGCGGCTATTGAAGTTCCCAGCTAAGTTGAAGTTTGCCAGTTGGCTTAGGTAAAAATCGCCCGTTGCGTCGTAAGGCATACCTTGACGAACCATCATGACCACACTTTGCGGCGCTCCTGGTTTATCAACAAGATGGATCTTTTGCTCACCTAATGCAGCAATGCTTTGCGGTGCATACAATGGCGCAGCTTCATCTTGCCAGTTTTTCCAGAACGTCAGTTGCTGCTCAATTTCCTGTTGATCAATGTCACCAACAACGACGATTTGCGCACTTTGTGGCGTGTAATGCTTCGAGTAGAATTCACGGACATCATCCAACGTTAATGCACTGACACCTGCTTGCGTGCCGTCTTTTGGTCGAGCAAAAACCGAATCCCCATAGAGCACCTGGCGACTCGCTTGTGACGCCATCCAACTTGGATTTTGGTGCTCATATACCAGGCCTTCTAGCGCTTGCATTTTTACACGCTCGAAATCATCTTGATTAAATGCAGGAGACAACAACATCTCTTCGACAATTTTTAACGTCGGCTCTAAGTTCTTTTCTAGAGCAGAAACACTGATGTTTGTTGTATAACCTGTGGCATTAACAGAGATAACACTACCCAGTTTATCAAGCTCAGCTTGAATCTCTTCGACACTGCGTTTCGTTGTACCTTCTTGCAACATCGCAGCGGTCAATTGGGCAAGACCTTCTTTACCCTTTTCAACAAAACGTGTCCCTGCAGGTAGACTAAATTGCATCATCACCGTCGGCGTTTCATCGCTAACTGCACCAAGCAGCTCTGAGCCATTCTTGAAATGTAACTCGTACAGCTCTGGCATCGTCGCTTTCACTGGTTCTCCTACTGGCGGTTGCACTGAGCGATCGAAGTTATCGGTCGCACGACGATACGCCAATTGGTCATCGGAAATCTTCTCATATTCTGGCAGCGTACGCTTTGGTGTCACAAAGGTCGCAGGTTTTACGACAAGGTCTGTTTTTCCTTTTGGGACCACGCTTAGGGTCACTTTGTTCTTACCTTGGATAAAGTCCGTATACGCTTTTTCTACCGAAGTCGGCGTAACTGCACGGATTTGTTCAAGCTGTTGCTCAAGACGATCAGGATCGCCGAAAAATGTCTCGTTGGAAGCCAACTGAGTCACTTTACCTTTAACGCTTTCTAGCGCAAAAATAGCATCCGCTTCCGCTTTACCCTTCAACTGCTCAAGGCGATCCTCTGTCACGCCTTTTTCCGCAAACTGATTTAGTGATTGTAAAAGCTCGTCGTACAGTTTTGATAGGTCGCCTTTGTCTCCAGAATCACCCATTGCGTAAACGAAAAAGTTACACGCCAGTTCAGCACAGTCATGGAATGAACCAGCATCGACCGCTTTTTGAGTCTTCACTAGGTCTTGATAGAGCACGCTGTTGGTACCGCCACCCAATACTTCTGATAATGTATCGAGAGACGCTTGGCTTTCTTCGCCGTTGTAGGTTGTTGGCCACGCGATCATCACCATAGGTTGTTGAATACGATCTTCTAGAGTGATGTATTTGTCTTCTTGCAGTTTTGCAGGTTGTTTCGGCGCATTTTCAACCTCAGGACCACGAGGAATCGAACCGAAGTACTTATTTACCCACTCTAGAGTTTGTTCAACGTCTAAGTCACCACCGATCGTGATAGTCGCATTGTTTGGGCCATACCAACGCAAGAAAAACGCTTTGAGATCGTTCACATCAACACGATCAAGATCTTCAACATAACCAATGGTTTGCCACGAATACGGATGACCTTCAGGATATAGCGCTTCGGACATGCGCTCCCAAATTAAGCCATAAGGGCGATTATCGTAACGCTGAGCTCGCTCATTTTTTACAGTAGAACGCTGAATTTCAAATTTGCGTTGAGAAACCGCATCCAACAAAAAGCCCATACGGTCAGACTCTAACCACAGCATTTTCTCGAGCTGGTTAGCAGGGACAGTTTCAAAGTAGTTAGTACGATCGCGGTTTGTTGTACCATTTAACGTGCCGCCAGCCTCTGTGATGATCCTGAAGTGCTCTTGGTCACCAACGTTCTCTGAACCTTGGAACATCATGTGCTCAAAGAAATGCGCAAAACCAGACTTACCCACTTCTTCACGAGCTGAACCAACATGGTAAGTCACATCCACATGGACCAATGGGTCAGAATCTTCAGGAGCTAAGATCACCGTTAAACCATTATCGAGTTTATACTTTTGGTATGGAATCTTAACTTTTCCTTCTTCAGCTTTCGATGACTCAACGAAAGTTACCCCTTTCGGCAGTGATGAAACTGGCGTATTTGATGCACAGCCCGTGATCACCAACAGTGAACACGCGCCAACCCAAAACATCTTCATGTACTTTCCTTAAAATAATCCGAGATAGATGGCCGCAAGTAAGCTATACCTAGCAGCCTTTCCTAAAAATATTAAAATCACGCAAGGCAGAAACTTCATTCTTAGCCACCCTGCGGCTAAACACAGCGGGTCTCCTATTACAGGTAACCAGCTAAAAAATAATCCCCAATAGCCATACTTAGAGAGCCACTTTAATGCGGTATGACCGTGCTTTTCGTCTTGTGCTTTGTTGGGAATCCACAAGCCAAGCCAATAATTTGTTAAGCCACCAAGCGTATTACCGATAGTAGCGACCATAACAATTGAAGAAACGGAGTATTGATTTAATGAGAGAGTGGCAACTAAGCCCGCCTCAGAACCACCAGGCAACAACGTGGCACTGAGAAAACCGGTCATGAAAAGCACCCATAATGCTGAATCTGAAAACCAAAGCGCTAAACTTTCAAAACTCGTGTTAAATGCTTCTAGCATGTCATATCAAGCAACACCTTGCCTCTGGTTCTTCCTGATTCGACCTGCTGGTGAGCACCAATGACATCACTCATAGGATAAACCTGTTGAATTTCAGTCTTCAGTAAGCCAACGCCGACCATGTACAACAAGGTATCTAACTGCGCAGGGTCTGGTTCAACCAACATGCCACTAGCCTCAAAGCCTAGGAGTTTGGCTTTTTCACAAATCAGCTCAGCAGTTATGGTTGGAACGGTGATGACTCTCGCATTGTCTTTCAGGCATTTAAGCGCATCTAACGCAGCATCTCCGCCTACTAAATCAATCAAAACATCAACATCTTCAACACGTTCTGACACTGGTGCAAATTGATAGTTCACTGCATGAGCACCGAGCGTCGCAAGGTAGTCTAGATTTCGTTCACTGCAGGTTGTAAAGACTTCCGCTTTCGTCGCGATCGCAATTTGTACCGCGAGGTGTCCAACACCACCGGCTCCAGCAAGGATAAGTACGCGATCGTTTTCAGTCACATTAGCCTTACTGAGAGCTTGTGCCGCAGTTTGTCCCGCCAGCGGTAATGCAGCAGCTGCCTCCAAAGTGACAGAGCTAGGAACATGACTTAACTCTGTTTCTGGAACACATATGTATTGGCTGTAACCACCGCCTCGAACTGGGAAACCAATAAATCCAGCCACCTCATCACCTTCATTAAAACGTGATGCCCCCTCTCCACAAGACATCACTTTTCCTGAGATGTCGTAACCTGGCACCCAAGGTAAATTATCCTTATTCTGCGCTGCTGCCCAACCGAGCCCAGCTCGAGTTTTGACATCAATAGGATTTACGCCTGAAAAAGCGACTTTTACTAAGACTTCACCAGGCTGTGGTGATGGTGTAGAAGCATGTTGAATCGCGAGTACGTTGGCATCACCAAACTCAGTGGTAACGATCTGTTTGTGTTCCATAAACCATTCCCTGCAAGAAAACAAAAAGGGATGCGAAAGCATCCCTTTGACTATAAACCATTTTGTTAACCTAAGTTAATCGTGATTTTGTAAATTGGTTGATCATTCCATTTTCAATAATGTCTAACCAACAAGTGCTAACAATATACCAGCCGCAACGGCTGAACCCAGCACACCAGCAACGTTTGGTCCCATCGCATGCATTAACAAAAAGTTTTGCGGGTTAGCTTGTAAACCAACTTTGTTTACGACTCGCGCGGCCATTGGTACCGCAGAAACGCCAGCCGCACCAATAAGTGGGTTGATGTCTTCTTTCGAGAACTTGTTAAGCAGTTTCGCCATCAGGACGCCCGCACCAGTACCGATACTAAATGCAATTGCGCCTAACCCCAAGATACCTAACGTTTCTAGGTTCAAGAACTGCTCAGCTTGCAGCTTAGAACCAACACCAAGACCTAAAAAGATAGTCACTATGTTGATCAATTCATTTTGAGCAGTTTTCGATAAACGATCGACCACACCAGCTTCACGCATCAAGTTACCCAAACAGAACATACCAACCAATGGCGTAGCTGAAGGTAAGAACAGAATCGTCATCAGTAATACAGCAAGCGGGAAGATGACTTTCTCCCATTTACCAACATGACGAAGCTGAGCCATCTTGATTTGACGCTCTTCCTTGGTTGTCAGTGCTTTCATGATTGGTGGCTGGATGATCGGCACCAATGCCATATAGCTGTATGCCGCGACTGCAATCGCACCTAGCAGATCTGGAGAGAGCTTACTCGCTAAGAAAATCGCTGTTGGCCCATCAGCACCACCGATGATCGCGATAGACGAAGCATCTGCCATGGAGAACTCCATGCCAGGTACATAGTTGAGCAAAATAGCGCCAAACAGTGTTGCAAAAATACCAAACTGCGCAGCCGCACCTAACCACAACGTTTTTGGGTTTGCGATCAAAGCACCAAAGTCAGTCATCGCGCCCACACCCATGAAGATCAATAGCGGGAACACACCCGATTCAATCCCAATGTAGTAAACGTAGTAGAGCAAGCCACCAGGCTCAGTAAAGCCAGCATTTGGAATATTCGCCAAAATAGCACCGAAACCAATCGGCAATAACAGTAAAGGTTCAAATCCTTTTTTAATTGCCAAAAACAGCAAAGTACAACCAACCAGCATCATACAGATTTGGCCGAACTCGAAGTTAGCGATCCCTGTTTCTGCCCAAAGGGTTAACAATCCGTCCATGATACTCCCTTACGCCAGGCTCAACAGAGGCGCACCTACTGTGACAGCATCGCCTTCTTTAACGTTCAGCTCTTGAACCACACCACCACGCGCCGCTCGTACTTCAGTTTCCATTTTCATCGCTTCAAGGATGAGCAATACATCGCCTTCAGCTACCTCAGCACCAGGCTGAACATTCACTTTGAAGATGTTACCTGCAAGAGGAGCAGGCACCGCTTCAGCTGAAGCATTAGAAGGTGTGCTAGGTGTAGCCGATTTTGCCGGTGCATTAGAAGGAGCAACAGATGTCAGTTCACCTTGAGGGCCAACTTCCACCTCATACACCTGTCCGTCAACACGTACACTATAAGTTTCTACACCACCAGTTGCTGGTTGAGCTACAGGTACAGCAGGCTTCGCAGCTTCTAGCGTTGGTGCTGGCTCAAATGCTTCTGGGTTTTCACGATTCTTAAGGAACTTAAGTCCAACTTGAGGGAAAAGTGCATAAGTGAGTACGTCATCAACACGCTCACTTGCTAGCTTAATGCCTTCTGATTTCGCTTTCTCCATCAGATCAACCGTAAGCGTCTCCATTTCAGGCTCAAGTAAATCGGCAGGACGACAGGTAATTGGCTCTTTACCATCAAGCACTTTCGCTTGCAGTTCTGCATTTAACTCCGCTGGCGCTTGACCGTACTCACCTTTCAATAGGCCAGCGGTTTCCTTGGTAATACTCTTATAGCGCTCGCCAGTAAGAACGTTAATCACCGCTTGCGTACCGACGATCTGTGAAGTTGGAGTCACCAATGGAATGAAACCAAGATCTTCACGTACACGAGGGATCTCTTCTAATACTTCATCAATGCGATCCGCAGCGCCCTGCTCTTTCAACTGGCCTTCCATATTGGTCAACATACCACCAGGCACTTGAGCAATCAGGATGCGTGAATCGACTCCTTTTAACTGGCCTTCCCACTTCGCATACTTCTTACGTACCTCACGGAAATATGCGGCGATAGGTTCCAGTTGCTCGAGTTTCAAATTGGTATCTCGCTCGGTGCCTTCTAGCATAGCGACTACCGTTTCAGTCGGTGTATGACCGTAAGTACAACTCATTGAAGAAATCGCAGTATCGAGAATATCAATACCGGCTTCTACTGCTTTTACCGCTGTTGCTGTAGACAGCCCCGTTGTTGCATGACAATGAAGTGCCAATGGCACATCACAAGACGCTTTGATACGCGTGATAAGCTCTTCCGCTTCATAAGGCTTAAGTAAGCCAGACATATCTTTAATACACAGCGAATGACAACCTAAATCCTCTAGGCGTTTTGCCAAGTCAACCCAAGTGTCTGCGTTATGCACTGGGCTCGTAGTGTAAGACAACGTACCTTGAGCATGCGCACCAACATCAACCGTTGCTTTAACGGCTTTCTGGAAGTTTCGCACGTCATTCATTGCATCAAAAATACGGAATACATCCATGCCGTTAGCATGCGCGCGTTCAACAAACTTCTCTACTACGTCGTCGGCATAATGGCGGTATCCTAAAAGGTTTTGACCACGCAGTAGCATTTGCATTGGTGTATTAGGCATCGCTTTTTTTAGTTCACGTAAACGCTCCCAAGGGTCTTCCCCTAAGAATCGAATACAAGAATCAAATGTTGCACCACCCCAAGTCTCTAGAGACCAGTAACCAACCTTATCCAACTCAGCTGCGATAGGCAGCATATCCTCAATACGCATACGCGTAGCAAATAGTGATTGATGGGCATCACGAAGGACCACATCAGTAATAGCTAGTGGTTTAGACATGCTCTTAAACTCCTTTTTAATCCTAGTTCGGCTACTTCGCGAATGAGGCGCGATGTTTATGAATCGCAGCCGAGATCGCCGCCACTACTTGTGGACTAACAGCTGAAGAGGTTGATTGAATATTAGTGTTTGTTTTTGGTGCTGCGATCGGCTCTGGTACTTCTTCTGGTACCAATTTCGACATTAACCGAACGAGATAAACAAGAATAGTGAGGAAAATAAATACGACCGCCATCCCCGTTAGCATCAGGGTGGCCGCATCTACTAGCAGGCTTCCTATATTAGTCATGTTGCTTCCTTTCTTTGTCATCCTGACAACGTGCAGGACTTTAATAGTGTCAAATCCCGACCCATGGATTATCTCGATTGGTTAAATTTTGTCAATTTTGTTTAAGGAAGGTTTGTAGTAATCCTGATAAATGATTATTTATTCACTACCCAGATCACAGTTCATGACAAAATAATCACTTCAAATCGCTACCACCTTATGAACAGAGTAAAGGAGGACATAAATAAAAACTGCGATTTAGATTTCAAAATCAAATCGGTACTCACGCAGTAAAAACCAACAAAAACAAAAAGATGAATAAAACTAACAATTAATAAACAAATAACAAACAAAGTAACTACATAAGAGTAATTGAAATGAAAAATGGAAGTCAGTGTATAGGAGGGATAATCAGGATGATTTCACACGATGCGACAGAAGCTTGATAGCAAATTGCTTAGATACGCACATATTCGCTTTTAAAAAAGAGGAACATAGGCTCTAGTGATCCTACGCCATATTTCAGATGTCTAGATACAAAAAAGCCTCGCAATTGCGAGGCTGTTTCAATGAGTGGCGCGTCCTGGAGGATTCGAACCTCCGACCGCCTGGTTCGTAGCCAGGTACTCTATCCAGCTGAGCTAAGGAC
>NZ_JAWOVY010000010.1:0-60302 GCF_033340155.1 Vibrio sp. 1562 | reverse complement strand
GCGTCCTGGAGGATTCGAACCTCCGACCGCCTGGTTCGTAGCCAGGTACTCTATCCAGCTGAGCTAAGGACGCGCAGATCTTCTTGCTAAGAAGTTGTGAAGTAAATCACATTCATTTCTTACGAAACAAAAAAAAGGCCATCGGGCCAGTCAATGAATGGCGGTGAAGGAGGGATTCGAACCCTCGATACGGGATAAACCGTATACTCCCTTAGCAGGGGAGCGCCTTCAGCCTCTCGGCCACCTCACCGTTTTCATTGTTATATCTCAAAAGAGATATGGCGCGTCCTGGAGGATTCGAACCTCCGACCGCCTGGTTCGTAGCCAGGTACTCTATCCAGCTGAGCTAAGGACGCACTTTTTGTTGATAAATCAACGTTGCAAGAATGGCGGTGAAGGAGGGATTCGAACCCTCGATACGGGATAAACCGTATACTCCCTTAGCAGGGGAGCGCCTTCAGCCTCTCGGCCACCTCACCGTCTTGCGGAGGCACATATTACGTTTTACCGAAAATATGTCAAACACTTTCTTTGAAAAAAATCTACGAAACTGGCTTAACCGTTGCTGATTTAATCAAAGTGACTATTAAACGAACTTTATCACTCTATTATGATGAAAAAAAGAGAGTCTTCTCTGAAAAAAAGACATTTATTTTCAAATAACTTTCTGAAGTTCGAATCAACATTATTGATGAATTCACAGCCATACTCAACACAATAGTTTCTGCAAATTTTCAAAAACAGTAAAAACTAAAAAGGCCAACCCTTCGGTTAGCCTTTTTCATTCAAACTAAGCTCTGTAAACAGGAGCGACTTAGTAGTTACCTGAAGCAACGTTGCCATTGCCTTTTTCAGCTTGAATGCGCATGTAGATTTCTTCACGGTGAACTGAAACCTCTTTCGGAGCGTTAACGCCGATACGCACTTGGTTACCTTTAACACCTAGTACAGTTACAGTCACTTCATCACCAATCATCAGTGTTTCGCCTACGCGGCGAGTCAAAATTAGCATTCTTTGCTCCTTGAGTAATCTCTAAATTTTCTTGCTACAAAGCTATTATCCAACAAAAGTTATATTTTCGTAAACTACCTTGTTAGCGAAAATCAGCCTAAAAAGGCATGTTTTTATTGAATGTTTAATGCTTCACTAGACGTAATGTAAGCATCATGCAGAATGTTTGCTGCTGTATCCACACATTCGGGTGCTAAAACTAGCATCATAGTGAGTGCATTCGTTGCGCTGAAATTGATCTCAATATCTCGCTTTGCCAACAAATCGCATGCGTGCTCTACCATTCCATTGGCCTCAAGCCCCACTGCGGTCAACAGGCTTACCACTTCACTATTACGGATTTTGTCGCTGAACACCAGATCGAACTTGGCACATGCATCTTGTTTTATCATGATACCTGCCCGTTCTGTTTCCTCGATCACATTCCAAATGTCGATACCCAACATCTGACATTGTTTTGTAGCACTAGATAAATGTTCTTTATCGACTTCGATTATGGCAAGGTCACGTTGAATGGCTATACCAGAGACGGCTTGATTGCCTAACTCCCCCTTTACCAGACTGCCTTCATTAACATCAAATGTCGAAAGCACGCGCAGTGGCACATTATTCTTCCATGCAAATTGCACTGAAGGTAAATGTAATACTTTCGCGCCTCGGCTTGCCATCGCTTCCATGGAAGGAAAATCGATAACCGCCAATTTTCGCGCGTTTTTCACTACACGTGGGTCACAAGTATAAATACCATCAACGTCGGTAAAGATTTGACACTCATCAGCGCGCAATGCGCCTGCCAGTGCCACTGCGCTCGTATCTGAGCCACCTCGACCTAATGTGGTGATATCCCCGTTCTCATTCACACCTTGAAAGCCTGCAACAATCACGATTTGGTCTTGCTCAAGCAATCCCAGAATTGTCTTAGTATCAATGTGTTTAATCGTTGCGTCATTGTGTTGATTATCCGTCACAATATTCGCCTGTGCTCCGGTAAGCGAGCGTGCAGCATGACCCAATTTATTGAGTGTCATTGCTAACAGTGCCATTGACACTTGCTCACCAGCAGAGAGCAAAACATCAAGTTCTCGAGCTGTAGGCACGCTATCTATCTGTTTAGCGAGGTCCATCAGTCTGTTTGTTTCGCCTGACATTGCAGACACGACAACAACAACTTGATTGCCATCATTTTTCGCCTTAATGATGTGTTCAGCAACTTGGTGGATTCTTTCAATTGAACCCACGGAGGTTCCGCCAAACTTTTGCACGATAAGGGGCTTTTTCACCAGTCTTCACCTTCCCAAGACCGAAGTCTCTTTAGAACTGCTTACATCGTCAGTATTTCCTTTTAGAAAAATTATATAAGCAGTAGTTACAACAAAAACCAAATAGCCTAAATGACTCGGTTAACTTTTGGTCAATTAAACCACTTGGCTGCTAAAAAAAATTACGCTCAATCAAAGAAACTTGATTGAGCGTAATTTTAGTAGTTAAAAGCTTATAAGCGCTCTTCTAACCAAGGCTGAACTGTTTTAATTGCCTCTGGTAGTGCGGCTACATCAGTACCACCAGCTTGAGCCATGTCAGGACGACCACCGCCCTTACCACCGACTTGCTCAGCAATCATCTTAACTAGATCACCAGCTTTTACTTTACCAGTTAGATCTTTAGTCACACCAGCAATCAGGCCAACCTTGTCACCTGTTACGTTAGCAAGCAGTACGACACCAGACCCCATTTGGTTCTTGATGTCATCAACCATAGTACGTAGGTTCTTGCTGTCAGCGCCTTCAAGAGCTGCGACTAGAACTTTTGTACCATTGACTTCAACCGCTTTGCCCATGATGTTAGCGCTTTCTGCTGCCGCCATCTTATCTTTTAGCTTCTGTACTTCTTTCTCTAGCGCTTTTGCTTTCTGTGCAGATTCTGCCAGTTTCTCTTCGTACTTCGCGTTTTGAGCTTCAATCGCGTCTAATGCAGCCTCGCCTGTTACCGCCTCAATACGTCGAATACCTGCAGCAATGCCGCTTTCTGAAGTGATTTTGAATAGGCCAATATCACCTGTGCTTGATGCGTGAATACCACCGCAAAGCTCTGTCGAGAAGTCACCCATAGACAGTACGCGTACTTCGTCATCGTACTTCTCACCAAACAGTGCCATTGCGCCTTTCTTCTTAGCAGACTCAATGTCCATCACGTTGGTTTCAATCGTGTGGTTGCGACGAATTTGCGCGTTAACTAGACGCTCAACTTCTTTCAGTTCTGCTGCAGTTACGGCTTCTAGGTGTGAGAAGTCGAAACGTAGGTTGTCTGCCTTCACCAATGAGCCTTTCTGCGTTACGTGCTCACCTAAAACTTGGCGTAGTGCTGCGTGTAGCAAGTGCGTTGCTGAGTGGTTTAGAGAGATAGCTGCGCGACGCTCTGCGTCAACGATAGTTGCTACTTCATCACCTTTCGCTAGAACGCCTTCTGCCATTACACCGTGGTGCGCGATTGCGTTACCTAGTTTTTGAGTGTCCTCAACGCGGAATACACCAGACTCAGTACGGATTTCACCAGCGTCACCACACTGACCGCCTGACTCTGCGTAGAATGGTGTTTCACCAAGTACGATGATTGCTTTGTCGCCCGCAGATAGCGAATCTACTTCGTTGCCTTCAACGAACATCGCTGCTACAGAACTAGAGCCTTTAGTACCTGTGTAACCACAGAATTCTGTTTGCGTATCAACTTTGATTGCTGCGTTATAGTCAGTACCGAAGTTACCCGCTTCACGCGCACGTTGACGCTGCTCTTCCATCGCTTTCTCGAAACCTTCTTCGTCGATTGCGAACTCACGCTCACGTGCTACGTCGTTAGTTAAGTCAGCTGGGAAGCCGTAAGTATCGTAAAGTTTAAATACGGTTTCGCCGTCTAGTACTTTACCGTCTAGGTTATCTAGTGCTTCGTTTAGAATCGCCATACCGCGCTCAAGTGTACGACCAAAGTTTTCTTCTTCGATACGCAGTACTTTTTCAACCACAGCTTGTTGACGCTTCAGCTCTTCACCAGCCGTACCCATGATGTCAGCTAGAACGCCAACCAACTTGTGGAAGAATGCACCTTGTGCGCCCAGCTTGTTACCGTGACGAACTGCACGACGGATGATACGGCGTAATACGTAACCTCGACCTTCGTTTGAAGGCATAACACCATCCACGATCAGGAATGAACATGAACGGATGTGGTCAGCGATAACGCGTAGTGATTGGTTTGATAGGTCTTCGTAACCGATCACTTCTGCTGCTGCTTTGATAAGAGCTTGGAATACATCGATTTCGTAGTTTGAGTGAACGCCCTGCATGATTGCAGAGATACGCTCGATACCCATACCAGTATCTACCGATGGTTTTGGTAGCGGTTCCATAGTGCCGTCTGCGTGACGGTTGAACTGCATGAATACGTTGTTCCAGATCTCGATGAAACGGTCACCATCTTCTTCAGGCGTGCCAGGACGGCCACCCCAGATGTGCTCACCGTGATCGTAGAAGATTTCAGTACATGGACCACAAGGGCCAGTGTCGCCCATTTGCCAGAAGTTATCAGACTCGTACGGCTTGCCGCCTTCTTTATCACCAATGCGAACAATACGATCAGCGGGTACGCCAACTTTCTTGTTCCAGATGTCAAACGCTTCGTCATCGGTTTCGTAAACAGTTACCAATAAACGATCCGCTGGCAGTTTAAGAACTTCGGTTAGGAATTCCCAAGCAAAGGAGATCGCATCTTCTTTGAAGTAATCGCCAAAGCTGAAGTTGCCTAACATTTCAAAGAATGTGTGGTGACGAGCAGTGAAGCCAACATTTTCTAGGTCGTTATGTTTACCACCTGCACGTACGCAACGCTGAGCCGTAGTCGCTCGAGTGTAGGCTCGTTTTTCTAAGCCTAAGAAACAATCTTTAAATTGGTTCATACCTGCGTTTGTGAACAGCAGGGTTGGGTCGTTATGTGGAACTAACGATGAACTTTCTACGATTTGGTGTCCTTTGCTCTCAAAGAACTTGAGGAACGCGTTACGAACCTCATCAGTGCTCATGTACATGCAGCTCTTCCTGAAAATAGTCGAGTTAGAATTTTGCCGTATTGTAGATCATGCAAACAGCTGAGACTAGTTTTCTTGAGGAAAAGAGGGAGTAGGAGAAAAAATTTGAAGCAAAACAAAAATCAGTGCGAACGACTGACCGTTAATCTTCGTCCTCAAAGCTCAGCGCGTAGCTGATTTGGTCAAAACTGTAGCCACGATATTGCAGAAAACGAACTTGTTTTGCGTACTCTTTTTGGTCTTTGGCTTTAATACCTTTGAATTTCTTTTCTGCCGCCTGTTTAGCCAGTTCAAACCAATCTTGCGGCTCTTCAGCCATAGCTTGCTCAATCACCGATTCCGCAACACGCTTCTGGTTTAACTCTTGACGAATTCGACGCTCTCCATGTCCTTTGTATACATGCTGTCTAATTTGACTCTTCGCGTAACGTAAATCATCTAAATAGTTATGGTCTAGGCAAAAATTAATTGCGATGTCGATGTCTGATTCTTCATAGCCCTTCATCGATAATTTTTGGTAAAGCTCATACTGACCATGATCGCGACGGCTAAGCAATTGGATAGCTGCCTCTTTGCTCGATAATGTTGGCGCCTGGCGTTTTTGGTACATGATGATCCTAAAAGTATTTTTGCTGTACAGGCTCTCAATGGCCTTTGTGATAATTCGATTTTTGATTTCAATAGATACAACAAAGCCCCGCATTGCAGGGCTTTGTCATTTATTAATCTATGAGAGATTAAAACTCTTCAGCTTGCTCTGGCGCTTCACCAGCTTCAGGCGCTTCCGCAAGTGCTGGCGCTAGCAACATTTCACGCAGTTTTGTATCGATAGTTTTAGCCACTTCAGGATGCTCACGCAGGTAGTTACACGCATTCGCTTTACCTTGACCAATCTTATCGCCATTGTAGCTATACCAAGCACCGGCTTTTTCAACTAACTTGTGCTTCACACCTAGATCGACAAGTTCACCTTCGCGGTTAAAGCCTTGGCCGTACATGATTTGTGTGTTTGCTTCTTTAAATGGTGCTGCAATCTTATTCTTAACAACTTTGATGCGCGTTTCGTTACCTACGACTTCGTCACCTTCTTTGATTGCGCCAGTACGACGGATATCTAGACGAACAGAAGCGTAGAACTTAAGTGCGTTACCACCTGTTGTTGTTTCTGGGTTACCAAACATCACACCAATCTTCATACGGATTTGGTTGATGAAGATACACATACAGTTAGACTGCTTTAGGTTACCCGTTAGCTTACGCATTGCTTGAGAAAGCATACGTGCTTGCAGACCCATGTGGCTATCGCCCATTTCGCCTTCGATTTCTGCTTTCGGTGTTAGCGCTGCAACAGAGTCGACAACCATAACATCGATAGCACCAGAACGTGCAAGTGCGTCACAGATCTCTAGCGCTTGCTCACCTGTGTCTGGCTGAGAAACCAGCAATGCATCGATATCTACGCCAAGTTTCTTCGCGTATACAGGATCTAGAGCGTGCTCTGCATCGATAAACGCACACGTTTTGCCTTCACGTTGCGCAGCAGCAATAAGCTCAAGGGTTAATGTTGTTTTACCTGAAGATTCTGGGCCGTAGATTTCTACGATACGACCCATTGGTAGACCACCAGCACCCAAAGCGATATCAAGAGAAAGAGAACCCGTTGAGATGGTTTCTACGTCCATTGCGCGGTTATCACCAAGGCGCATGATAGAGCCTTTACCGAATTGCTTTTCAATTTGACCTAGCGCAGCGGCGAGCGCTTTCTGTTTGTTCTCGTCCATTACTTTCTCCGATTTATTCATCTTCTTTGGGCGACGAATAGTAATTCATTTTTCTTAAGCAGAAGAACTGCTCAGCAATGAAAGTTATTATACTGTTGATTCATACAGTGTCCATACCTGTATGAAAAAAATTTGGCTGACCTAAAGTCGTGATTTGCTCTAGCCCTTATCAATGCTGGGCTAAAACAATTTAAGAAATTCTAGAGTAGATGTTGATACAATTGAGTCAGCGCATGCTCGACCGCTTTTTTGCGAACTTCTGCACGGTCACCAGTAAAATGCATGGTTTCGACTTGCTGCCAACTTTGGTTATCAGCAAAAGCAAAGCAGACCATGCCGACTGGTTTCTCTTCACTGCCACCACCCGGCCCTGCAATACCACTGATGGACACACCGATGGTCGCATTGGAGTTTTTAATTGCACCCTGCACCATTTCAATCACAACTGGCTCACTCACTGCACCATGCGCTTCTAACGTTGAAGCTTGCACACCAAGCATCTCCATTTTCGCTTCATTACTGTAGGTGACAAACGCACGGTCAAGCCACGCTGAACTACCAGCAATGTCAGTAATGGCGGTTGCAACACCACCACCAGTGCATGATTCTGCGGTCGTTAAAAGATGCCCGTGTTTAGCCAATAATGCGCCTAAATCGGCACTCAATTTTGTTGTTTTTTCCATAGCCAAAATGCCCTTTGTCTCTTTTTACTTGATAGGGATTCACGTATCCTAAGCCGCTACGGAAATAAACAAAAGAACTTACCTGTGAAAGCTGAACAAAAACACACTCCGATGATGCAGCAATACCTCAAGCTAAAAGCTGAGAACCCAGAGATTTTGCTGTTCTACCGCATGGGCGATTTCTACGAACTCTTTTACGATGATGCCAAGCGAGCTTCTCAGCTTCTTGATATTTCATTGACCAAACGTGGTGCGTCTGCAGGTGAACCTATCCCAATGGCGGGTGTGCCATTTCACGCCGTAGAGGGCTACCTGGCAAAACTTGTTCAGCTTGGTGAGTCTGTGGCGATCTGTGAACAGATTGGCGATCCGGCCACCAGCAAGGGCCCAGTAGAACGTAAAGTTGTGCGTATCGTGACACCAGGTACAGTGACGGATGAGGCGCTGCTTTCTGAGCGTGTCGATAACTTAATCGCAGCAATTTACCATCACAACGGTAAGTTCGGTTATGCGACGCTGGATGTCACCTCTGGTCGCTTCCAACTGACAGAACCAGAAACTGAAGAAGCGATGACAGCCGAGCTTCAACGTACCGCACCACGTGAGCTACTGTTCCCAGAAGATTTTGAACCTGTACATTTAATGGCGAGCCGCAATGGTAACCGTCGTCGCCCAGTCTGGGAGTTTGAGCTTGATACGGCTAAGCAACAACTCAATCAACAATTTGGCACAAAAGATCTGGTTGGTTTTGGTGTAGAACATGCGTCCTTAGGGTTATGTGCTGCTGGTTGTTTGATCCAGTACGTAAAAGATACTCAACGTACGGCTTTACCTCATATTCGCTCTTTAACGTTTGATCATCAGGATCAATCCGTCATCCTTGATGCTGCTACCCGACGTAATCTGGAAATTACTCAAAATCTAGCAGGCGGAACCGATAACACGCTCGCTGCAGTACTCGACCATTGTGCAACTCCGATGGGCAGCCGAATGCTGAAGCGTTGGTTGCATCAGCCTATGCGTTGCATTGAAACGTTAAACAATCGCCTTGATGCGATTGGTGAGATTAAAGAACAAGCTCTGTTTGCTGATCTTCAACCAACGTTAAAGCAAATTGGTGATATTGAACGTATCTTAGCGCGCCTTGCATTACGCTCTGCTCGCCCTCGCGATATGGCTAGACTTCGCAATGCCATGCAACAGCTACCAGAGCTAGAATCTGTCACCGCTTCTTTGACCCATCCGTACCTAACGAAATTGGCGAAGTATGCAGCTCCGATTGACGAAGTATGTGACCTGTTAGAGCGCGCGATTAAAGAAAATCCGCCGGTTGTTATTCGTGATGGTGGCGTCATCGCTGAAGGCTACAATGCGGAGCTCGATGAATGGCGAAAATTGGCAGACGGTGCAACAGAATATCTTGAGCAGCTTGAGCGAGATGAGCGTGAACGACACGGTATCGATACGCTTAAAGTAGGCTACAACAACGTTCATGGCTTCTTTATCCAAGTAAGCCGTGGCCAGAGCCATTTGGTTCCACCGCATTATGTACGTCGCCAAACACTCAAAAACGCTGAACGCTACATCATCCCAGAGCTTAAGGAACACGAAGACAAAGTACTTAACTCGAAATCTAAAGCGTTAGCACTTGAGAAACAGTTGTGGGAAGAACTGTTTGATCTATTGATGCCAAACCTTGAGAAGCTGCAAAACCTAGCTTCTGCCCTGTCTCAACTGGATGTATTACAAAACCTAGCAGAGCGTGCAGATTCGTTAGATTACTGCCGCCCAACGCTTGTGAAAGACGCAGGAATTCACATTCAAGCTGGTCGTCATCCAGTCGTAGAACAAGTAACAACAGAGCCGTTCATCGCGAACCCAATTGAGCTTAACCCAGCCCGTAAGATGTTGATCATCACCGGTCCAAACATGGGTGGTAAATCAACCTACATGCGTCAAACTGCGCTGATTGCATTGATGGCACATATCGGCTCTTATGTACCGGCAGAATCCGCACAGATTGGTTCTTTAGATCGTATATTTACTCGTATTGGTGCGTCAGATGATCTTGCATCTGGCCGCTCGACCTTCATGGTAGAAATGACCGAAACAGCCAATATTCTTCACAACGCAACTAAGAACAGTTTGGTGCTAATGGATGAAATCGGACGCGGTACTAGTACTTACGACGGTCTCTCTTTAGCTTGGGCAAGTGCGGAATGGCTCGCAACACAAATTGGTGCGATGACCCTATTTGCAACTCACTACTTCGAATTAACAGAGTTACCGAACCAACTGCCAAGCTTAGCGAACGTTCACTTGGATGCCGTAGAACATGGAGACAGCATTGCCTTTATGCACGCAGTTCAAGAAGGTGCGGCAAGTAAGTCTTACGGCTTGGCTGTTGCGGGCTTAGCTGGCGTACCAAAAACGGTCATCAAAAATGCGCGTAACAAGCTATCTCAGCTAGAGCAACTGGGGCAAAACAGTGACACACCGCGTCCAAGTGCAGTAGATGTGGCTAACCAGTTGAGCCTGATTCCAGAGCCTAGCGAGGTCGAACAAGCTCTGTCAGGTATTGATCCTGACGACTTAACGCCACGCCAAGCTCTTGAAGAGCTGTATCGCTTGAAAAGGATGCTGTAAATAGACTCACACCAAGGAGCAAAAAAGAAAAAAGGCTATGGGGAACCATAGCCTTTTGCGTATCTAGTGGAATACGGATTATTTAATCGTCTTCTACGTTAAACAAGTTTTCCATATTCAAACCTTGTTTGATTAGGACTTCACGAAGACGACGCAAACCTTCCACTTGTATTTGACGTACTCGCTCACGTGTCAGGCCAATCTCTCGACCAACTTCTTCCAGCGTCGAAGGCTCGTAGCCTAGTAGGCCGAAGCGACGTGCAAGCACTTCTTTCTGTTTCGGATTCAACTCTTCTAACCAATGAATCAACGATGATTTGATGTCGTCATCTTGAGTCGAAACTTCTGGATCAGAGTTGTTTGCATCAGGAATAATATCCAGCAGCGCTTTCTCACCGTCACCACCGATTGGCGTGTCGACAGAGCTAATACGCTCATTAAGGCGTAACATTTTGCTTACGTCTTCGACTGGAATATCTAATTGAGCAGCAATTTCTTCTGCGGTCGGTTCGTGATCGAGCTTTTGAGAAAGTTCACGCGCAGTACGCAGATAAATGTTCAGCTCTTTCACTACGTGGATAGGTAGACGGATCGTGCGAGTTTGGTTCATCAACGCTCGCTCTATCGTTTGTCGGATCCACCACGTTGCGTAAGTAGAGAAACGGAAACCACGTTCTGGGTCGAATTTTTCGACCGCTCGGATCAAGCCGAGGTTACCTTCTTCAATCAGATCGAGTAGTGCTAGACCACGGTTACTGTATCGACGAGAAATCTTAACAACCAAACGTAGGTTACTTTCGATCATACGTTTGCGTGCCGCTTCGTCGCCACGTAGGGCGCGTCTTGCGTAAAGCACTTCTTCTTCGGCAGTAAGTAAAGGTGAGAAGCCAATTTCGCCCAAATACAACTGAGTTGCATCTAAGCTTTTACTGCTCGCGTCAAATTCTTCACGCGCAGTCGCTTTGCTTTCTGTGGATGATGATCTTTCGAGTTCGTTATCAATGGTCTTCACTGACGCATTGTCAAATGCAAACTCTTCAACTTTGGTTACTGTGTTGCTGATACTCATAACGCCTCCCCCTGGCGAGTTAGCAAGACATGACAACTCAATATGTCGCTAAATGATGTCGCAAGTTGTTTTTCAAAGTTTTAAGGCAAATAGCGTTTTGGATTCACTGATTTACCTTGATAGCGAATTTCAAAGTGTAGTTTGACCGACTTTGCACCTGAACTACCCATGGTGGCGATTTTTTGTCCGCTTTTTACGCTTTGTCCTTCTGTGACCAGCAGTTTGTCATTATGTGCGTATGCGCTTAAATAATTGTCGTTATGCTTTACTATAATTAAGTTGCCATAACCTCGTAGCGCATTGCCTGAATAAACGACTGTGCCGGCTGCGGTTGAAACGATAGGTTGACCACGCTGTCCTGCGATGTCGATACCTTTATTTCCCTGTTCTCCCGCCGAAAAGTTCTTGATTACTCTCCCTTTTGTTGGCCACAACCACTTTGAGACTTTATCACTCTTTGCTGTGGTAGTTGGCGCTTTTTGCTTCACTTTTTGGTTATCTTTTGAACCAACATACTCCTTTGTTTTCGATTGTTCAACCTTCTTTGGAGGCTGTTTTTGTACGACTTTAGGCTTAGTCTCTGTAGGTTTTTGACTAGAGTTTTTACTCGAAGGTTTAGGTTTAGAGGCTGTTGATGTTTTCGTCACTGGAGCTGGGGGGGTCGTAACAACAGGAGCCACAACGGGTTCAACTTTTTGACCATATTTAGGGGCGACATATTTCGGAGCCCAAAGTTTTAGCCTCTGTCCTGGGTAGATAGTGTAAGGCTGAGTTAACTCATTGTAACGAACAAGATCATTTACATCTTTATCTGTGACATAAGCTATGAAGTAAAGCGTATCGCCTTTTTTTACCTCATAATAACTCCCTCTGTAACTCCCTCTTTCAAGGCTTGAATAGTCTTTTTTTAGGCTAGAGACAGGTGCAGGGGAATGCGCTGCACAACCAACTAGTCCTGCAGCAAACACAAAGCTAATACCAATATGACGTAGTAACTTATTCACCTATCCCTAACCCTTAAGCTAAATCACCCGCAACCAGAGGTACGAACCGAACCATTTCTACAACGGTAGAGAGATATTCGTCTCCCTTACGCTCTATTTTTAATAACTGTTGCTCCGTATCTCCAACAGGAATGACCATTTTGCCGCCATCTCTTAATTGTGAGAGAAGAGCTTGGGGAATCACTTCAGCGGCAGCGGTAACAATGATAGCATCGAAAGGACCTCGCGCTTCCCAGCCCTGCCACCCATCAGCATGCTTAGTTGAAACATTGTAGATATCCAATTGCTTCAGGCGACGCTTTGCTTCCCATTGCAACGATTTAATTCGCTCAACGGAGTATACATGATCAACAATTTGCGCCAGTACCGCGGTTTGATAACCCGATCCCGTTCCGATTTCCAGAACACGACTCGCCGGCTCTAGCTCAAGCAACTCGGTCATACGAGCAACGATATAAGGCTGAGAAATAGTTTGTCCCTGACCAATTGGTAACGCATTGTTATCATAGGCTTGGTGCATCATCGCTTGAGAAACAAAGCTTTCTCGTGGCAAGCGTTGGATAGCATCCAGAACTCTTTGGTCTTTGATGCCACTGGAGATAAGAAACGCTATCAACCTGTCAGCATGTGGGTTACTCATTACTTCTCTTCCTTTAACCAACTATCCATAGCACGCAGCGACTCGTGAGCGGTGAGATCAACTTGCAGAGGCGTCATTGAAACTCGGCCATGCTCAATTGCATAAAAGTCCGTGCCCTCTCCTGCATCTTGCTCCTTTCCTGGTGGCCCTAACCAATAAATGTCATGGCCTCTCGGATCTTTCTGCTTGATCATATTCTCTGCGTGATGACGTGCACCTAAACGCGTAACTTCAATTTCACCTAAATTCTCTGATGGTAAGTCAGGCACGTTTACGTTCAGTAGACGATTCGTTGGAATCGGCGACGCTAAATGCTGTTGTACAATTTGACGTGCAATTTTAGCGGCGGATTCGAAATGTCGCTTACCCACTAGTGAAAAAGCCACCGACTGAACGCCAAGGAAATGACCTTCCATGGCGGCTGCTACTGTTCCAGAATAAAGAACATCATCACCCAAATTAGCGCCATGGTTGATTCCTGACAGAACAAGATCAGGCAAATCATCTTTCATTAGCTCATTCAGCGCGAAATGCACACAATCCGTGGGCGTGCCTTGCACTGAGTAGATATTTGGGGCAATTTCAGTCACGCGTAATGGTTGTTCTAATGTGAGTGAATTCGAAGCACCTGAACGATTTCGATCAGGTGCGACAATGGTCACTTCGGCGATATCTCTCAACTCATCAGCGAGGGCATGAATCCCTTGTGCATGAACACCATCATCATTGCTGATTAAGACTCTTAAGGGCTTCGGGTTTCGTGAATCCTGTTCCATTAGTATTCTCTTTCTACTTCAACCTCATTAACTAACTCACGAACAATAGAGGTCGCAAAAGATCCCGCATCCAGTGAGAAAGTCAGCGTAATGTTGTTACCTTCAACCGTCCAAGCTAAATCTTTTGGCTTCAGCGCAATATCGCGACGATCGTGGCGCATGCGATTACCACGAATCAGCGCCATGAGGTCAGGCTCTTCGTCTAAAAACGGTTGCTCTAATGCCAGAGCCTCGGCTTGAGTAGGCAGTGCATTATCGCCAGCAAGCGCAGCGGTAATTGCCGCTTCACCTTGTGCAAATTGTACTTGCAAATCAGTGATGTTGTTTGCATCAATCAACTGAGTGCCAGAATTCGTCTGTGCAATGTCACCATCAATGAACTTATCAAACACACCATTCTCTAGACGAGCTGAAACGATGCGGTTGAAAATCCACGAACGAGCCGCTGATAAATACATGCTTCGCTTGTTTTGATTGCGGGTACGAACGTTTTCGCGTCCCCATCGACGTGCTTCTTCAAGGTTGTTGCCATCGTTACCAAAACGCTGACTACCAAAGTAGTTTGGCACGCCAACTTGTTTCACTTTTTCAAGACGTTGCTCTACATCCGCTATATCTGTCACTTCAGACAAAGTAACCACGAACTCGTTCCCTACTAGGTCACCAGGACGCAGTTTTTTATTGTGACGATCTGTTGCAAGGATTTCGATACTTGGGTATTGAGCCAAAAACGCTGAAAAATCTGGCGTTTCACCTTTTGGTAAATGGACACTTAACCACTGTTCCGTCACCGCATGACGGTCTTTAAGACCCGCCCAGCTAACGTCTTTCGACTTAACACCACAGGCTTTTGCTAACTCGTTAGCAACGAAGCTGGTGTTCTCGCCCGTTTTACGGATACGAACCATTAAGTGCTCGCCTTCGCCCGTAAAGGCAAAACCTAAATCTTCGCGAACCTGAAAATGCTCTGGCTGCGCTTTAATTTTTGCCGATGCAACTGGCTTACCCGTTAGGTAAGCCAATGAAGATAAAATGTCTGACATGATGTGTTTCCGCTGATATCACAGCTTAGAGGAGCAAATTGCTAGTTATTGCTTAAACAGAAGTACAACGGCTTCCGTTGCTATGCCTTCTTTGCGTCCAGTAAAACCGAGACGTTCTGTCGTCGTCGCTTTTACGTTAATGTTACTAATGTCGGTTTCTAGGTCTTCGGCTATCGCCGCACACATTGCGTCAATGTGTGGTGCCATTTTAGGCGCTTGTGCCATGATGGTTACATCAGCATTGCCAAGACGGTAGCCTTGCTCTTTAACTCGACGGTAAACGTCTTTCAGTAATTCACGACTGTTTGCGCCTTTCCATTTATCATCCGTATCTGGGAAATGACGACCAATATCGCCGGCAGCAATCGCGCCCAGCAGAGCATCCGTTAACGCATGCAACGCTACATCGCCATCTGAGTGAGCAATCAAACCTTGCTCATAAGGGATTGCTACACCACCAATAATGACTGGGCCTTCACCACCGAATTTATGTACATCGAAACCATGACCAATTCGAATCATTTTCTATCCTTTCTTTATTCGCCGCGCTCACGGCTTAGATAAAACTCGGCTAACGCAAGATCTTCTGGCTGAGTGATTTTTATATTGTTCGCATTCCCTTGAACTAAGGCTGGCTTCTCGCCTAACCATTCCAAAGCCGAGGCTTCATCAGTAATGGTTACACCCTGTTCTAATGCGTCAGCCAGTGCTTGAGTAAGCTGCTGAGTTTTAAACATTTGTGGAGTCAGTGCATGCCACAATGCTTCTCTATCTACCGTATGATCGATATCTTGCACTGCGTTTGCTCGCTTCATTGTATCTCTCACAGGAGATGCGAGAATGCCACCCGTTGAGTGGGCGCAGCAAACATCAATCAAACGGTCAATGTCGGATGTTAATACACATGGCCTTGCAGCGTCGTGAACTAATACCCACTCGCTTTCCAGATGCTCATTGACATAGTTTAGCCCTGATAACACAGAGTCTGCTCTTTCTTTACCACCAGCTACACGAATCACATCTGGGTGCTTAGCAACGGACAATTCTGGGTAATATGGGTCGCCGTCAGTAACGGCAACGACAACCTTAGAAATATTTGGGTGAGAAAGCAGTTTCTCTACGGTATGTTCCAGTACCGCTTTACCTTCGATCAATAAATATTGCTTAGGGCGATCTGCCTTCATTCTGCTACCCACACCAGCAGCAGGCACAATTGCGATATGCGATGAGTTCATATCCAACATTTTAATGGTTTTCCTCACCTATAATGCGGTAAAAAGTCTCGCCATCTTTAACTAAACCGAGCTCATGACGCGCACGTTCTTCAATCGCATCAAGACCTTGCCTTAAGTCATCAATCTCAGCGAACATTTCATTGTTGCGAGCTTGTAGCTTGCTGTTCACTTGTTGCTGAACTTCAATTTCATCTTTTACTGTGTAGTAGTCAGACACTCCGTTTTTACCAAACCATAGAGTGTATTGAAGCAAGCCAAACAGTAGCGTAAGGGCTATAACAAAGATTCGCATATCGCTGCTAACATTCTGTACCGGAAGGAATTAGATAAGGTGACATATATAGCATAAATGCGAGGTTGCCTCTAGGGGAGAAAGGGAGACTCACACGCTCCTTACAAGAAATAAGCAGCAAAATGAAACAAGCTCATAGGAAGCGCTCCTTACCCATGACCAAAGTAAGAGCCAAAAATACAAACTTATAAATACAAAAAAACCGCCGTAGCGATGGTTTCAAAAAGCTATTTAGCGAAACTTTACTCAATAAGAATTAAGCTTGACCTTTAACTTCTTTAAGACCGCTTCCTTGAAACATGGAGGAGCGCGCTCACTTAGCGCTTCCGTCATATAAAAAACGCCCCGCAAGTGCGAGGCGTTTTCAAAAGCTTTAAGTTAAGCGGTTAATTCAATTAAGAATTAAGCTTGACCTTTAACTTCTTTAAGACCGTTGAAAGGAGCGCGCTCACCTAGAGCTTCCTCGATACGGATTAGCTGGTTGTACTTAGCAACACGGTCAGAACGGCTCATAGAACCAGTTTTGATTTGACCTGCAGCTGTACCTACCGCTAGGTCAGCGATAGTTGCATCTTCAGTTTCGCCAGAACGGTGAGAGATTACTGCTGTGTAACCTGCGTCTTTAGCCATCTTGATTGCAGCTAGAGTCTCAGTTAGAGAACCGATTTGGTTGAACTTGATAAGGATAGAGTTAGCTACGCCTTTCTCGATACCTTCAGCAAGGATCTTAGTGTTAGTAACGAATAGATCGTCACCTACTAGTTGAAGCTTGTCACCTAGTAGTTCAGTTTGGTGCTTGAAGCCATCCCAGTCAGACTCGTCTAGACCGTCTTCGATAGAAACGATTGGGAATTGGTTAGCTAGCTCAGCTAGGTAGTGGTTGAACTCTTCAGAAGTGAAAGTTTTACCTTCGCCTTTCATGTTGTAGATGCCAGCTTCTTTGTCGAAGAACTCAGATGCAGCACAGTCCATAGCTAGAGTTACGTCTTTACCTAGTTCGTAACCAGCAGCTGCAACAGCTTCTGCGATAACTTCTAGAGCTTCAGCGTTAGATTTAAGGTTAGGAGCGAAACCACCTTCATCACCAACTGCAGTGCTGTAGCCTTTAGACTTAAGAACTTTAGCTAGGTTGTGGAATACTTCTGCACCGATACGTAGACCTTCTTTAAGAGTCTTAGCGCCAACTGGTTGGATCATGAACTCTTGGATGTCAACGTTGTTGTCTGCGTGCTCACCACCGTTGATGATGTTCATCATTGGTAGAGGCATAGAGAACTGACCTGCAGTGCCGTTTAGCTCAGCGATGTGCTCGTATAGAGGCATGCCTTTCGCAGCAGCAGCAGCTTTAGCGTTTGCTAGAGAAACAGCTAGGATAGCGTTAGCACCGAATTTAGATTTGTTTTCAGTGCCGTCTAGTTCGATCATTACTGCGTCGATTGCAGCTTGGTCTTTAGCGTCTTTGCCAACTAGAGCTTCAGCGATTGGGCCGTTTACAGCTTCAACTGCTTTAAGAACACCTTTACCTAGGAAACGTGCTTTGTCACCGTCACGTAGCTCAAGAGCTTCGCGAGAACCAGTAGATGCGCCAGATGGAGCTGCCGCCATACCTACGAAACCGCCTTCTAGGTGTACTTCAGCTTCTACAGTTGGGTTACCACGTGAGTCGATGATTTCACGACCTAGAACTTTAACGATCTTAGACATTAATGTTTCCTCTCGTTTCAAATATAAATGTCAATCTTAAAGGGCAGCAGCACAACCTTCGCCGCCGCCCGTATCCTTTTACTTCTCGAATTCGCCGCGTGCGTTTTGGCCCGCAGCCTTAACAAAACCTGCAAACAATGGATGTCCATCGCGAGGAGTCGAGGTGAATTCTGGGTGGAACTGAGCCGCTACAAACCATGGGTGAGCTGGGTTCTCAATCATTTCCACTAACTTCTTGTCCGCAGATAGACCTGATACTTTTAGGCCTGCTTTTTCGATTTGCGGACGAAGCACGTTATTCACTTCGTAACGGTGACGGTGACGTTCATGGATCGTCGCGCTACCGTACAGTTCACGAGCTTTAGTCCCTTTCTCTAGGTGACACAGCTGTGAACCAAGACGCATCGTACCGCCTAGGTCAGACTTTTCAGTACGCTCTTCTACGCTACCTGATTCGTCTACCCACTCTGTGATCAAACCTACCACAGGGTACTTAGTCTCTTTGTTAAATTCTGTTGAATGTGCACTTTCCATACCCGCAACGTTACGCGCGTATTCGATTAGTGCAACTTGCATACCCAAACAAATACCTAGGTAAGGCACGTTATTTTCACGTGCATATTGAGCCGCACGTATCTTGCCTTCAATACCACGATCGCCGAAGCCACCTGGTACTAGGATTGCGTCCAAACCTTCTAGAAGTTCAACGCCTTTTGTTTCGATATCTTGTGAGTCTACATACTTAATTGTGACGCTTAGGCGGTTTTTCAAGCCAGCGTGTTTAAGCGCTTCGTTCACAGATTTGTATGCATCTGGTAATTCAATGTATTTACCAACCATACCGATGGTTACTTCACCAGTAGGATTTGCTTCTTCGTAGATAACCTGTTCCCATTCAGAAAGGTCTGCTTCAGGAGCAGTAATACCAAAGCGAGCACACACAAGGTCATCTAGCCCTTGAGATTTAATCAACTGAGGGATCTTGTAGATAGAGTCTACATCCTTCATTGAAATTACTGCTTTTTCTGGAACATTACAGAACAGTGCGATTTTTTTACGCTCATTCGCAGGAATAACGCGATCGCTACGGCAAACTAGGATGTCTGGCTGAATACCGATAGATAGAAGTTCTTTTACTGAGTGTTGCGTCGGCTTAGTTTTCACTTCGCCCGCTGCCGCTAGGTAAGGAACAAGTGTTAGGTGCATGAACATTGCGCGCTCACGGCCTAGCTCAACAGCTAGCTGACGAATCGCTTCCATAAATGGTAGTGATTCGATATCACCAACAGTACCGCCAACTTCAACGATAGCCACATCATGGCCTTCAGAACCTGCAATAACGCGATCTTTGATTGCGTTAGTGATATGAGGGATAACTTGAATAGTTGCGCCTAGGTAGTCACCACGACGTTCTTTACGAAGTACGTCGGCATAAACACGACCTGCAGTGAAGTTGTTACGCTTGGTCATCTTGGTACGGATGAAACGCTCGTAGTGACCAAGGTCAAGGTCAGTCTCTGCGCCATCTTCTGTAACGAACACTTCACCGTGCTGAGTAGGGCTCATTGTGCCCGGGTCAACGTTGATGTAAGGGTCAAGCTTCATCATAGTCACTTTAAGACCACGAGCTTCTAGAATAGCCGCAAGAGATGCTGCTGCAATACCTTTACCTAGAGAGGATACAACCCCGCCAGTAACAAAAATGTAATTTGTCGTCATGTTTAACCTGAAATTGGTTGAATGAGGGAAATGGAGTGCTTCTGGACGGGAGATAAATATACCAGAAGCTCCTTACCGCCACAACGTGAAATCTATCACACCGTAATTTTTTATTTTTTGCTTCAAATCAAAGTGAGCAAAGACAACCCAAAGTCCGTTTCGTGTAACCAAACAAGCTGACCTTATATTATGTATTCTGCCAGTTTACCTCTGCCTCGATTCTTCTTGTTTTACTTCATCCCAAAAATGGTCAAGTTCTGATAAAGAACAATCTGTAAGTACTTTGCCTGACTGCTGGACCTTGCCTTCAACTTGTTTAAAACGTCGCGCAAACTTTACGTTTGCTTTTCCTAGCGCGACTTCTGGGTTTTTATCAAGGTGGCGAGCCAAATTGACAGTCGCAAATAGCAAATCACCGAGCTCCAACTCAACTTTCTCTTCATCGGGCTGAACTTGCAGTGCCTCTTCCATGACTTCGTCAATTTCTTCTCGTACTTTATCGACAACCGGGCCAAGTGAATCCCAATCAAACCCAAATTTTGCACATTTTTTCTGAATTTTTGTAGCACGAGAAAGTGCCGGTAAAGAGTTTGGTATTGAGTCTAGGATACTTTCTTCCGCTTTGCCTACTAGGGCTTTTTCTTTTGCTTTTTCCGCTTCCCAGTTCGCGTTAATTTCCTCGTCAGATTCAAACTCAACATCTGAAAAAACATGCGGGTGGCGACGAGTCAGTTTTTCGTTCACGGTTTCGACGACATCCGAAAAGTCGAACAGCTCTTGCTCTTTCGCTAGCTGACTGTAAAAAATCACCTGAAACAACAAATCCCCTAGCTCTTCTTTTAGATTGGGCCAATCTCGATTTTGAATCGCGTCCACCACCTCGTAGGTTTCTTCTATTGTATGCGGAACGATGGTGTCAAAGGTTTGTTTTAAGTCCCAAGGGCAACCGTTTTCGGGGTCACGCAGCTTCGCCATGATTTGTTCTAACTGTTCAATTGGATGACTCATTTTTTGTTCCTTTAAACCTTTCTATTAAAGAAAAAGGTGAGCAGCCAAAACCACTCACCTTCTACATTATATTTTCTCAGCAGCTTTCACTAAGTAATTGTTACTTTGACAAGGCAACAAGTTTTCGCGACTCCTGAGCATAGCCTACTATGTGATGCCCCTGAGCCGGCACGTCGGAATAAGTGCAGCTAACGCAGATAAAAAGCCAAATATGACGCAAGTGTAACTCTGTAAATAGTTGAAGTTGTAGCTAGGCGACAAACAAACGAGACTCCTGAGCATGGTTCACCATGTGATGGAGCGAGTGCGTGCAGTCAACAACGCTACAACGATAACTATGACGAGAGTTTTAGCCGAGGCGTTTCACCGTCATGACATCCTTGATCTGTTCCACACGTTTCGAAACCCGCGAAAGCACCTCAATATTGGTGACTTCTAGGTCAAAGTCCATGATGGCAAGTTGACGTCTGTAGTCGACTCGGTTCTTCATACTGGTCACTTTGATCTTTTCGTTGGCGAACAGTGTCGTAATGTCTTTGAGTAGACCACCTCGCTCCATCGCTTCAACACGCACGGTGAGGATGTATGACCCCACAAAGCCGCTGCCCCAGACTGTATCGATGATGCGCTCTGGCGCATGATGGCGCAGTTCTTCTAGCTGTTCACAGTCACTACGGTGTACTGAAATCCCACGACCTTGCGTTATGTAACCAGAGATATCGTCACCTGGAATTGGCTGACAGCAACGTGCTAGATGTGTCATTAGGTTATCGACGCCTTCTACTACAACTGCGTCTTTTTTCGGTCGGCTTTGCGCGGGTGATTTATGCTCAGCTTCTTGCAGTTTTTCCAGTGCTTGCTGATCTTCTTCCTCTGCCGTTGGCTTGTTAACTAACGCGTTGATATGGTTAATTATTTGGTTGATACGCAAATCACCGCTACCTACACCAACATACAATTCATCTGGTGTTTTGACGTTAAACCGCTTGAGGGCGTAATGCTCTGCATCTTTTAACGTTGCGCCAATTTTGGCTAACTCATGCTCAAGGATTTCACGACCTGCTTCAAGGTTCTTCTCACGGCTTTGTTTTCGGAACCAGGCGTTAATTTTGGCACGCGCACGACCAGAATGAACGAAGCCTAATGATGGGTTTAACCAGTCACGTGATGGGTTAGGTTCTTTCTGAGTGATAATCTCGACTTGGTCACCCATATGTAATTTATGCGTGAACGGCACAATACGACCTCCGACTTTGGCACCGATACAACGGTGTCCCACTTCGGAGTGAATGTGATAGGCAAAATCTAGCGGCGTTGCCCCCATTGGCAAATCGACAACATCACCACGTGGTGTAAAGGCATAAACACGGTCATCAAAGACTTGGCTACGCAGCTCATCGAGCATTTCGCCAGAGTCAGACATTTCTTCTTGCCAATCCAATAGCTTACGCAGCCACGTAATCTTCTCATCATAACCGCTTCGGCTGCTTGCCCCTTCTTTATATTTCCAGTGCGCTGCAACCCCCAGTTCCGACTCTTCATGCATTTGCTTGGTACGAATCTGGATCTCGATGGTTTTGCCTTCTGGCCCTAGAATTACTGTATGGATCGATTGATAACCGTTTGGTTTAGGGTTAGCAACGTAGTCATCAAACTCGCTCGGTAGATGCTTGTATTTGGTGTGAACTACGCCTAAAGCCGCGTAACAGTCTTGCAGTTTGTCTGCGATGATACGTACTGCTCGAACATCAAACAGCTCATCGAATGCCAAACTCTTCTTCTGCATTTTTCGCCAAATGCTGTAGATGTGCTTAGGTCGACCACTCACTTCGGCATTGATGCCCGACACTTCCATTTCGTGCGTGAGGTCTTCAACAAAGTCTTTGATGTACTGTTCACGAACGATGCGTCGCTCAGAAAGCTGCTTGGCAATTTGTTTGTAAGTTTCCGGCTGTTGGTAGCGGAAAGCGTAATCTTCAATTTCCCATTTCAGCTGACCGATGCCTAATCGGTTTGCTAGCGGCGCATAGATGTTGGCACACTCTTTTGCCGCCGCACGTCGAACTTCATCAGGCGCTTTTTTAACTTCAATAAGGTTACAAATTCGCTCCGCAAGCTTGATAACCACGCAGCGGAAGTCATCCACCATGGCAAGCAGCATGCGGCGTACGTTATCTACCTGAGATGACGCTGCACTGCCTTCCATGTTGACGTTGAGTTGGCCAATAGCAGCCATTTCTTCAACGCCGTCGATTAATTTTATGATTTCTTTGCTGTATTTCTCTTCCAGAATTTCTCTGTTAAAAGCACCACTTGAAACCAAAGGAAACAGTTGAGCAGCCACTAAAGTGGCTTGATCCATAGACAAGGTGATCAAAATTTCGATCATTTCTCGTCCACGCCACAACAACAGCTCCGCTTGCTCGTTATCAGCTAATACCGTCTGGCAATCTCGATATACTTCGATTAAGCGTGAGGCTGTGTTTTTCTCTTGTCCTAGGCTAGCCACCCAGTTTTCGAGTTCAAACTGTTCATCTTGGTTTAAATGCGCGCTTCTTACCGCAACCATCTCATCATCCTAATTATTATATTCGTGTGGTTTGACTAACACCGTCCAGGTTAGTTCTTTTTACCGCGCGTACACGCTGGCTTTATGACCACCCACCACAAATAAGGGGTCAAAGTCCTAAAGTTAGGACTTTTCAAACAATGCCATCGATTCTAGATGACTGGTATGAGGGAACATGTCCAGCATACCTAATTTCGTTAATTTATAGCCTTGCTCTATCAAGCTTTGACTATCCCTAGCAAGGGTAGCAGGATTACAAGAAACATAAACTACACGCTGTGCGCCAAGCTCAGAAACTTGATCGATGATCCCACTCGCTCCCGCGCGTGCTGGGTCTAATAATACTTTATCAAACCGCTCTGCGGCCCAGGCTTGGCCTTCAAAATCTTGCTCAAGGTTAGCGTGATAAAATTGCGCGTTATTAATTTGGTTCAAAGATGCATTGTTTGTGGCTTTTTCTACCATCTCTGCAACACCCTCTACTCCAACCACGTACTTAGCTAATTTCGCAACTGGTAAACTAAAGTTGCCTAAGCCACAGAACAAATCTAACACTCGGTCACTCTTTTGTGGGTCTAACCACTCAACCGCTTGTTTGACCATTTGTTGGTTTACACCTTGGTTTACTTGAATAAAGTTATTTGGTGCAAAAGGGATTTTCACTCCAACTTCTTGATAAAAAGGCATATCGCCTTCGATAAGGTCTAATTGTTCTGTCGATGGCATTAAGTACAACGATGCGCCATGACGTTTTGCCAACTCCGTTAGAGCTTGAGTTTCACTCGTTGTCAGAGCGCTCAAGTGGCGCAGCGTAATACACGGACCATTATCACCAAGTACCAGCTCTACATGACCCAATTGTTCCGGCTTTTTGAACGCTTTTAGGGCTGAGTAAATCTCTGGCAGCAAAACATTCAGTTCCGGTGCCAGCACTGGGCAATCGGTCACTTGCGCAATTTGCTTACTCTGCTTTTTACGGAAACCAAAATGTAGCTGACGTGTTTTTTTATCAACAAACAAGCTCACTCTCGCACGGCGACGGTAGGCCTGCGAATATCCCAATAACGGGGCATCTAGTTCAATGTCACTGCCTGAAAATTTTCGCATTAGCTGACGCAACGTTTGCTGTTTGTACGTCAATTGTTGGTCATAATCTAGATGCTGCAAATCACAGCCACCGCACTCATTATAATGTGGGCAAAATGGCTCCACACGAGCTTCACTCGGCTTAAGGATTTTAATCAACTTACCGCGAGCGTATTTGCTCTTTTCTTCCACCAATTGAGTGACCACCTCCTCACCCGGCAGTGCTCCATCAATAAACAATGGCTTCTTTTTGAGGTAAGCAATGCCTGCGCCGTGGTGATCTAAACGCTCTACTTGCACTGCTTGGTGCCGAGTATTGAGTTGGGTTTTCTTTTTCGGTTGAAAGATGCGTGCCATGCTCTATGCCTGATTTATGTGTAATTGCTCTTCGGCTTCACTATTCTTGATTGCAGCCGTTGTGTGATTCGAGTGACTTGATTATGCTTACCGTTTATTCGGTGACGTCACTTCTTTGCTCAAGGCTTTATCGTGCGCTTGAGAAATAATGCGTTATTTTCCCATATCCAGACTCCGATGTAATTAGATAACATGACCAGATATGGCTTACGAGCACGTGTAATTACACTAACTCTCGCTCCCACTCTCATTATTGGTTTATTACTGAGCGGCTTTTTCTCATTTAACCGCTACCAAGACCTTGAGAAACAAGTTATCACCACTGGTAACAGCATTATTGAGCCGCTGGCGATTGCCAGTGAAACTCATCTACTATCAGAAAGCCGAGAGGCGGTACGTCGCTTGATAAGCTACGCGCACCGTAAAAACTCCAAACTGGTTCGTAGTATCGCGGTATTTGATGAACATCATGAGCTCTTTGTAACCTCTAACTTTCATCCTAATTTTGAAGCCTTGATGTTTCCCAAAGATAAACCGATCCCGCAACTGGGTAATTCGGAAATCTACGAAAACTCACTGATATTGCGTGTCCCCATTTTGTCAGAAGGTCACTACTTAGCGGAGTTGTCGAACGAAAGCCAAGGCACAAAAGCGATTGGTTACATCGCCGTCGAGTTAGATCTCTCCTCCTTGAGGCTGCAACAGTATCAAGAAGTCTTCTCTGCGTTTTTAGTTCTGGTTCTCGGTCTTGGCTTAGCAAGTGTGTTTGCTTCACGTCTAATGCACGATGTGACCCAACCTATCACCCACATGAAGAATGTCGTTGACCGCATTCGCCGCGGTCATCTGGATGTGCGTATCGAAGGCAAAATGCACGGGGAGTTAGACCAGCTAAAAAATGGCATCAACGCCATGGCGGTATCGTTATCAGAATATCACGTGGAGATGCAGCACAGTATAGACCAAGCCACGTCCGACTTACGTGAAACGCTTGAGCAGCTAGAAATTCAGAACGTTGAGCTGGATATCGCGAAGAAACGCGCGCAAGAAGCGGCCAGGGTTAAGTCAGAGTTCTTGGCAAACATGTCGCACGAGCTGCGTACTCCGCTCAATGGGGTGATTGGCTTTACTCGTCAAATGCTTAAAACGCAGCTTTCTAACAGCCAAACGGATTACCTACAGACGATTGAGAAATCGGCGAACAACCTGCTGAATATCATCAATGACATTCTCGACTTCTCGAAACTTGAAGCGGGTAAGCTGGCGCTGGAAAACATTCCTTTTGATTTCCGAGAAAGTTTAGAAGAGGTAATTAACCTACAAGCCACAAGTGCACATGAGAAAGGGTTAGAAATCACCCTAAAAGTGGACCCTAAAATTCCACCGGGTTTAGTTGGGGATCCACTACGTATTCAGCAAATTTTGACGAACTTAGTCGGTAACTCAATCAAGTTTACCGAGCGAGGCAACATTGATGTTAGCGTAGAAATGCGCTCTCAATCAGGAGACTCCGTCGAACTGCAATTCATGGTGCGTGATACCGGTATTGGTATCTCTGAGCGTCAGCAAGCGCAGTTGTTCCAAGCCTTTAGCCAAGCAGATGCAAGTATTTCACGTCGTTACGGCGGTACTGGCCTTGGTCTGGTCATCACTCAGAAACTGGTGAGCCAGATGGGCGGCGAAATCAGTTTAACCAGCCGTCTACACCAAGGTTCAACCTTCTGGTTTACGGTGCGCTTGCACTCAACCGAGATGCCAATGAGCGAACTGATTGAAGTGGAACTTCTGACTGGGAAGCAGTTACTGCTGATTGAACCAAACATGCAAGCCGCATCCGTAACCCAACAGATTCTGAGTCAGGAGGGTATTTTAGTAACATACCGCTCTTCGCTACCAAACAACGAAGAACAATATGATTATGTATTGTTGAATTTAGCGGCCAACCAGACTCACGATGCGGAAGTTATTACACCTTGGATAGAACAAGCGAAACGTATGGCTCCGAGTGTTCTTCTAGGGACACCGAGTACCGAATTGGCGCTTGCGGACCAAATAATGACAGAGCATCACGTCCAGTGCCTGACGAAGCCATTGTCTCGCCGTAAGTTGCTACAAAGCCTGATTAGCGAACATGTAGAATCGCCACCTGTATTAAGCGCTCCAATTACGCCAAGCGAAGGGGACCGTTTACCTCTGACTGTACTAGCAGTGGATGACAACCCTGCAAACTTGAAGCTGATCTCTGCACTGCTCCGCGAACGAGTAGAAACCGTCACCGCCTGTAGCAATGGCCAGCAAGCGGTGAACCTGGCGACAGAGAAAAAGTACGATTTAATCTTTATGGATATCCAAATGCCACAAATGGATGGGGTGACCGCTTGTAAGCACATTAAAGAGTTGGAGTTAAATAAAGACACGCCAGTGATTGCTGTAACGGCGCATGCCATGGCAGGGGAACGAGACCGCTTGCTCTCAGCAGGAATGGATGACTACTTGACCAAACCTATTGAAGAGCATGTGCTGCAACAGGTTTTGGTTCACTGGAACCCAAATGCTTGTACAGAGAGCATTGGCAAAGTCGCCCCTTCATACGTTGATGAACCTGAAGGAAGCGCACCACAACCCGTTTCTTCGCCTCAGCAGGATGTGATTATTGATTGGCAAGCAGCCTTAAAACAGAGCGCGAATAAAGAGGATCTCGCTAAAGACATGCTGCGCATGTTGATTGAGTTCATCCCTGAAGTAGAAGCAGTCGTTGACCAAGCTCTGGAGCAAGAAGATATCTCCCGTGATGACCTAATTCATGTCATCCATAAGCTGCACGGCAGTAGTTCATATTGTGGCGTTCCAAGACTGAAGTCACTCTGTGCGACGCTTGAGCAAGCACTGCGCTCAGGGGTCAGTCTTGAGGAAGTTGAGCCTGAAATGTTCGAGCTGCAAGATGAAATGATTAAAGTAACAACAACCGCAAAGTTATACCTTGAACAGTGATCTATTGAAGAGAAACAAAAGCCAGAGCAAATGCTCTGGCTTTTTAGTATTTTGTTTAAGACTTACAAGCTAGGATTCAAAAATAACCGTCGCCACAGCGTAATGACGCTCATCGGAAATGGACAGGTGAATGTGGTTAACGCCCATCGCATCCGCTATTTGCTTGGCTGTGCCCGTCAATGCGAGCACTGGTTTTCCAAGCGCATCGTTCGAGATGGAAAAATCGTGAAACGTGACCCCTTTTGCTATCCCCGTTCCCAATGCTTTTGAGGCCGCTTCTTTGACTGCAAAGCGCTTAGCAAGATAACGACCTTGCAGCTTAAGCTGTGAGAATTTGGCCATTTCTTCTTCTGAAAGAATCCGCTGAGCAAAAGGTTCACCACTACGAGCTAACGCTTTTTCAATACGCTCAATTTCTGCAATGTCGGTCCCTAACCCTATAATCGCCATCTAGATAGCCCTATGACTGGCGAGCCTCAATCATCAGTGCTTTCATGTCAGCAACCGCTTTATTTAAACCATCAAATACTGCGCGACCAATGATTGAGTGACCAATGTTAAGTTCGTAAATTTCTGGTAATGCAGCAATTGGTGCGACATTGTGATAAGTCAGGCCATGCCCGGCATTAACAATAATACCTAGATCATGTGCATAACTCGCACCAGCGGCAATCTTCTTCAGTTCAGCTTGTTGTTCGTCTTCTGTCGTCGCATCTGCATAATGGCCAGTATGTAGCTCAATAAACGGAGCGCCACACTTTTTCGCAGCTTCAATCTGTTGACGGTCAGCATCAATAAAGAGCGAAACTTTAATGCCTGCATCTGTCAGCTTTTTCGTCGCAGCTTTAATTTTTTCAAGCTGCCCTACAACATCTAAGCCACCTTCCGTCGTCAGTTCTTCACGCTTTTCAGGCACTAGACACACAAACTCTGGTTTAGTTTGCAGCGCAATCTCAACCATTTCGTCCGTCACTGCCATCTCTAGATTCATACGCGTTTGAATGGTTTCACGCAGAATACGTACATCACGATCCAAAATATGGCGACGGTCTTCACGTAAGTGGATAGTGATACCGTCCGCGCCTGCACGCTCTGCAATTTCAGCAGCGTGAACAGGATCTGGGTATTTTGTACCACGTGCATTACGTAGAGTGGCAATATGGTCGATATTGACGCCTAAATAAATTGAGCTCATTTTCCGTTACTCCGTGCTCTGGGGGTCTGAATGAAAAATTCACGACTTTTTAAAGGTTTGCCGCCAAGATACGGCTTTAAGGCTATACGTGTAAAGCGTTTTGCCGCTTTTAGCTGCTCTTTAGTGACGAACCGCCGCTCACTGATAGCAATCAGTTCATTCCCTAAAAACGTGAGGTTATCGCGCCTAACCGAAGCAATAAACCCTTTCTGTTCCCGGTAACGATAGGTCATTTCTGGGTCGACGGGCTCGCCGGTACCTGCACAATGCAAAAAATCCACGCCATACCCCATAGCAGACAGCAAGGCTAACTCAAAACGACGCAGTGCAGGCTCAGGGTTCTCGTTGTGCGCCAACTCGGTTAACGCATGCAAATAATCATGAAATAGTGCTGGCATCGGCACTTCAGCCATCAAAATACGGCCAATCAGTTCATTGACGTACATGGCTGAGTAGAGATTAATGCCCGTTAACGGCAAACCTAGACTTATCGGCTCGGCTTGACGCAAAGTTTTCATCGAGCCTTTCCCCGACCATTTAAGTAATAGCGGGGTAAAAGGTTGCAATGCGCCTTTTAAGTTCGAACGCTTACTGCGCGCGCCTTTGGCCATTAAAGTCATTCGGCCATATTCCTCACTAAATACATCAAGGATTAAGCTCGATTCACTGTAAGGGCGTCGGTGCAATACAAAACAGCGCTGTAAACCTTCGGAAGACAGATTACTCATCTAAGTCATTGTGCCTAAAAAGTGTGAAATAAAAAATAAGGAGCCGAGCGGCTCCTTATTTTAATCGATACTGATTTTTCATCGATGTTGGAGCGAAGCACCTTCGCAGCCAAGATTATAAATCGTCTATATAACCCAACGAACGCAACGCTCGTTCGTCGTCTGCCCAGCCAGATTTCACTTTTACCCAGGTTTCTAGGTAAACTTTACGACCGAACAATTCTTCCATATCCAAACGCGCTTCGCGACCAATGGTTTTAATCTTCTCGCCGCCTTTGCCAATCACCATTTTCTTCTGACCATTACGCTCAACAAGAATCAAGGCATTGATGTGGAAACCGTCGGTTTCGGGGTTGTAATCAAAACGTTCAATTTCAACCGTTACTGAGTATGGCAGCTCTTCACCAGTAAAGCGCATCAGCTTTTCACGCACAATCTCAGACGCCATAAAACGCTGAGAACGGTCAGTCACGTATTCTTCTGGGAAGTGATGCGTTGCTTTAGGTAAGTGATTACGCACGTGCTTACGCAGTACGTCAATGTTCTTACCTTGCTTGGCAGAGATTGGCACAACATCCACGAAGTCCATCTTCTTCGACATCTCCGCCATGTGTAGCATCACGTCGTTACGATCTTGTACGTTGTCGACTTTGTTTACACAAAGCACAACTGGGAAGTTCGATTTTTGAAGTTTGGTCAGCACCATCTCATCGTCTTTAGTCCAATGCGTACCATCGACTAAGAAGAACACAAGGTTTACATCACTCAATGACGAGTTAGCTGCACGGTTCATCAAACGGTTGATCGCACGCTTTTCTTCAATGTGAAGTCCAGGCGTGTCGACGTAAATCGCTTGGTAATCGCCGTCCGTATCCACACCCATAATACGGTGGCGTGTCGTTTGCGGCTTACGAGAGGTGATCGAAATCTTCTGACCCAAAATCTTGTTCAAAAGTGTCGACTTACCTACGTTTGGACGACCAACAATAGCAATAAAGCCACAGTGTTGGTTTTCTGGCGAGCTTGGCTCACCTTGTGATGCGAAAAACGCATCGATATCGAATTCGTTATCAGCCATTTGTTAATTGCTCAAGTGCTGTTTCAGCAGCCGCTTGTTCTGCCTTGCGGCGGCTGGTGCCTTTACCGATTACAGGCTTATCCACACCTGCTACTTCGCACTCAACCGTGAACTCTTGGTTGTGCGCTTCACCTTTAATATTAGTCACTGTGTAGACAGGCAGCGGTTTTCTTCTGCCTTGTAGGAACTCTTGTAGGCGAGTTTTCGGATCTTTCTGTGAAACGCCTGGTTTAATGGCTTCAAGGCGTGACTGATACCAACTCAGTACAATGCCTCGCACAACTTCAAGATCACTGTCTAGGTAAATTGCGCCAATAATGGCTTCAACCGCATCGGCTAAAATAGAGTCTCGGCGAAAACCGCCACTCTTCAATTCACCTGGACCTAATTTTAAATAATCTCCTAGATCGAATTCACGACCCAGTTCCGCCAATGTATGTCCGCGAACCAAAGTAGCACGCATGCGGCTCATGTCACCTTCGTTCACTTTTGGGAAACGATGGTACAGATCATCAGCGATGACAAAACTTAAAATTGAATCGCCCAGAAACTCAAGACGTTCATTGTGCTTACTGTTGGCGCTGCGGTGCGTCAGCGCCAAATTGATAAGCCCGGCATCTTGAAACTGGTAGCCGAGCTTTCTCTCTAGTTTATCAATTGGAGAATTCATACTCTCTCGATATTTGAATGGTTAGTGAATGCCACCGATGCGGTTAAAACGCACACCAGTTGGAATCCATGAAGGTAGAACACTATCTGCGCCACGATCAAACTCGAAGCTGATCCAGATCGCGACAGCTTTACCGACTAAGTTTGCTTCTGGAACAAAGCCCCAGTAACGGCTGTCAGCACTGTTGTCACGGTTATCACCCATCACAAAATACTGACCTTGTGGTACAACCCACTCTGTCGTGCCGCTGCGTGGGAAATATTGCTCCACGCGGTTACGCACAAGAGGGTTAACCAAAATATTGTGCTCAACGTTACCCAATTTTTCATCCAGTTGGATCATTGGAATACCGTTCGAGCTAAACTGACTTTCTTCAACATTGCTCAGTTTAACTGGCTTACATGCCGATTCGCCTTGGCTTTGCACGCAAAGCTGCTTATCACTTGAATAACGCACGATATCACCAGGTAAACCAACTACACGCTTAATGTAGTCCACACTTGGTTGTGGTGGGTATTTGAAGACCACGATATCACCACGCTCAGGCTTACCAGTTTCCACTAGCTGAGTACGCCATACTGGGTCTTTTAGACCGTACGCGTACTTCTCAACTAAAATGAAATCGCCAACCAGCAAGGTAGGCATCATTGAGCCTGATGGGATTTGAAATGGTTCGTAGATAAAAGAACGTAATACTAAAACGAACGCGATCACAGGGAAAATAGAGACGCTATTTTCAACCCACCAAGGCTGACGCTCAACTTTTTGCAAGGTCACTGCATCCAAACCATTAGACGTCTGAGCTTGAATCTCAGCCAGTTTTTCCTGACGCTTTTTCGCGAAAACCAGCTTTTCCAATAGCCAAACCACGCCAGTTACCAAAGTCGCAATAACCAACATCAGTGAGAATGTATTCGCCATTAAATTCCCTTATCTAAAAATACGAAAGTGAAAGAGCCGAAACCCTTTCACTTATTTTAATATCTAACGTCTTAAGACCGACAAGTGTGAGACAAAGTTCAACTTTAGTCTTTACCTACGTGAAGGATGGCTAGGAACGCTTCTTGAGGCAGCTCAACGTTACCGATCTGCTTCATGCGTTTCTTACCTTCTTTCTGTTTCTTCAGAAGTTTCTTCTTACGACTTACGTCACCGCCGTAACATTTCGCAATAACGTTCTTACGCAACTGTTTTACCGTTGAACGAGCGATAATGTGGTTACCAATTGCCGCTTGGATTGCGATATCAAACATTTGGCGAGGGATGAATTCTTTCATCTTCTCTACCAACTGACGACCGCGAGTCTGAGACTGATCTTTGTGTGTGATCATCGCTAATGCATCAACAGTGTCACCGTTAAGAAGAACGTCTACACGTACCATGTTCGAAGCTTCAAAACGCTGGAAGTTGTAATCCAAAGATGCGTAACCGCGTGATGTTGATTTCAGACGATCGAAGAAATCCAGTACCACTTCAGCCATTGGAATATCGTAAGTCACAGCGACTTGGTTACCGTGGTAAACCATATCAACTTGACTGCCTCGCTTTTCAACACACAGTGTGATTACGTTACCTAGGTACTCTGAAGGCACAAGGATGTTACAACGCGCAATCGGTTCACGAATTTCTTCAATGTCATTGATCGCTGGTAGTTTTGCTGGGCTATCAACATACAGCAGATCGCCATCCGTCTTCTCAACTTCGTAAACTACCGTTGGTGCTGTGGTAATAAGATCCAAGTCGTATTCACGCTCTAGACGCTCTTGGATGATTTCCATGTGCAACATGCCAAGGAAACCACAACGGAAACCAAAGCCAAGTGCCGCAGAGTTTTCTGGCTCGTAGAATAGCGATGCGTCGTTGAGGCTTAGTTTGCCTAGTGCGTCACGGAAGTTTTCGTAATCGTCGGAAGATACAGGGAACAGACCTGCGTAAACCTGAGGTTTAACTTTCTTAAAGCCAGGTAGCGGTTTATCACAACCATTCTTCGCTAGAGTCAGCGTATCACCAACAGGGGCACCAAGAATGTCTTTGATACCACAAACAACCCAACCTACTTCACCAGTACGAAGGGTATCGGTATCTACTTGTTTTGGCGTAAAGATACCAAGGCGGTCTACACCCCAAACTTGGCCCGTACTCATCACTTTGATCTTATCGTTCTTCTTCAGTTCGCCGTTTTTAATACGCACTAGAGAAACAACGCCAAGGTAGTTATCAAACCATGAGTCAATGATCAGCGCTTGTAGTGGCGCATCTGGATCACCTTCCGGAGCAGGGATCGCTGACACAATGTTCTCTAGAACGTCATCAACACCGATGCCTGTCTTCGCAGAACAGCGGGTTGCTTCCATTGCATCGATACCAACGATTTCTTCAATTTCTTCCGCTACACGCTCAGGATCGGCTGCTGGTAGGTCAATCTTGTTCAAGATTGGCACAACCTCTAGATCCATTTCGATCGCGGTGTAACAGTTAGCCAGTGTTTGAGCTTCAACACCTTGACCCGCATCCACAACCAATAGCGCACCTTCACAAGCCGCTAGAGAACGTGATACTTCATATGCAAAGTCAACGTGCCCCGGAGTATCGATGAAGTTCAGCTGATACGTCTCACCGTCTTTAGCGGTGTAGTTTAGCGTCACACTCTGAGATTTGATGGTGATGCCACGCTCACGTTCAAGATCCATAGAATCCAGAACCTGTGCGGCCATTTCACGATCGGTTAACCCGCCACAAACTTGGATTAGACGGTCTGATAGGGTCGACTTACCATGGTCGATGTGGGCGATAATCGAAAAGTTACGAATGTGCTTCATAGATTTAGGGTGACTAACTCTTTACAAATAGGGACAGTAAGAAACGCCATCTACTGACGGCATTTCAATCAAGTTGGCAGATTCTACCGAATTTCGTTAACGGGCGCACGTAATTTAAAGTACATACCCAAATAACCTTTAGTGGAGGGGGACAGCACTTACTGGATTGGCTCTCCAAGTACCCGAACGAGGGTAACTTGGCGCTTGGATTCATCTTCTAAAGGACGAGAAACACGTTTTGCGATCCACATTCCACCAGCGGCAAACAATACCGATGCCAATATGATGATGCCTTCCCCGCCGGCTGTCAGCGGCGCTAATAGGAAGTGACCAAACATCGCACCGATAATCAAACCAAACAATGGCAGTAAATAAACCGCCATTGCTGATTTTATTAGGCTCGACTCAGGAAAACCAATCTCGACGACTTGACCTATTTTCACCGATTTATCCGTGCGCAGGTGCCAAGATAAACTCTTGTTACCAATGGCTTTAGTAACAACGCCCGTTCCACAGCTTTTCTGTGAAGAGCAACTACTGCAACTGGTCTGCTGTTCGCAACTTAAATCAATTTCGTATTGCTTGCCGCGACGATGCACGTCTGTCACGGTAGCCAACGCGGTCATCATTGTTATTTACTCTTTGTTACATTAAATGTGACAGATTGGGCTATACGCTGTGCTGTGGTCGGTGGAATGTCTCCTACAACAGAGATTTCATGTTGACCGCTCACAAAACTGTGTAGCGTTCTTCTGCCTTGGCGAACCAACTGCCCTTTTAACGAATGCTCATCTTTGTTTGCCACGTAAACAGAGAAGCTAAACAGACCATCAGAATACAGCTGGCTCTCCACCATTTGATTAGTAACGGCCATTCGATAGCGGTTGAGCTCGTTCGGCTCGAAACCCTCAGGGATCCAACCAACCTGCCAATTACTGGTCCCAATATCGCCTTTTGGCATGGTGAGAACAGCAGGTAATTGAACATCTTGCAGGCCACTCATTAACTCTGCGATTTTTGGATTTACCGTGTAAGAAATAGTGCGATATTGTTCAAGCATCTCACCATCGCGGTCCACAAGGTCGGCACGTAACGGCAATTTACTCTTCTCATCGATCCATAGTACGTATGAATAGCGCAGACCGTCTTTAGGAACAATACGCAGCACTTGTGTTGCCACACCAGCTTCACGAGCTCTACCCACTTTTACATAGTCGTAATACAAGTTTAGCTCATCGATATTGGTGTTGAGCATAGGCATAGTCGGAGCGACCATTTTACCTGACTCGATGGTGAACGGTTCTAAACCCGTTTCGATGTAACTTACTTCAGTTCCGCGACGAATCACTTCACGCACGGGGCCACTTAAGTAGACAAGGTGAGCATATTGATCGTCACCATGCGTGGCATGACGATACAGCAACGGCTCAATGCTGTTCTTTTTGATAAGGATATAAGAGAGTTCGTAACTTAAATTCTTACTCGCCTCGCTCATTTGATGCAATAAAGCCTCCGCTGGCTTATCACCAGCAAAGGCTTGAGAAGACATCATACTGAACAGAGCGCAAGCGCTGATCAGAAATTTTTTCATTCAATATCCGGATTCAGATTTGCATCTTGTTGAGATGCATCACTGTTAATTCGTAACTGCAATTCGTAGTCTCGCAGCATAGCATGAACACGCTTGCGCTGCTCTTGCATATTTGCCTCGCCTACAGAACGTTCTACAGACTCACGAGTCAAACTCACTGGTTCTGCGCTGCCAGCAAACGGAACCGTCTGCAATACAGGTAATTGATCTGTTTGCGGCGACATTGAATCGCTACCACCGTACTGCTGTACACCTAAAATAACAACAAGCGATACACATGCAGCAACAGCAACTTGACCAAACTGCGTCAACCAACCTGGCAACTGACGTTTTGCTTTTTGCGGTTCTGGTTGCGACTCTTTTGGCGTATCCGCAATTGAGATAACATTTGCACTGTGCGAATCAAACGCACGGTGTGCAGGTTCATCTTCTAACGCTAACGCCACGCTTTCAGCAATATTCCACTCAGGTTTTGCTGGCGCTTCACCTCGCATCACATCACCAATCAGGTGATAGTTCTGCCAAGCATCACGGCTCTCTTGGTCTTGCTCTAACTCTTGAATTAAAGCCTTATCGACCAATTCTCCATCCATGAGAGCTGAAAGTTTTTCTTTGTCAGCCATTATTTTCACCATAGTTATTACTTGTACTAGCGTTGCAAAAGAGGTCTGATTTTCTTTTCCACCGCCTCACGAGCACGGAAGATACGCGATCGTACCGTTCCTACCGGGCAATCCATCACTTCTGCAATTTCTTCATAACTCAAGCCATCGAGCTCTCGTAATGTCATTGCGGTTTTTAAATCTTCAGGTAAAGCTTCGATTGCACTGAACACCACCCGTTGCAATTCTTTGGACAACGTTAAGTTCTCAGGGTTCGATATTTCTTTAAGTGCACTACCTGTTTCGTAAAATTCAGCATCTTCAGCATCGACATCTGTCGCTGGAGGTCTACGCCCTTGAGCAACAATGTGATTTTTCGCAGTATTCACTGCAATGCGATACAGCCACGTATAAAACGCACTTTCCCCACGAAAGCTAGGGATAGCTCGGTAAGCTTTAATAAACGCTTCTTGTGCTACATCTGGTACATCGCCAGGATTACTAACGTATCTGGAAATAAGATTACATACCTTATTCTGGTACTTTGTTACCAACAGGTTGAATGCTTGCTTATCGCCATTCTGAACTCGCTCAATCAATACTTGATCGGTCAGCTGCTCGTTCATTCGAGCGGATACTCCTATTTGTTATGCCCCTACTCTTCTCAGATATGGGTACTAATTATGCAAAACGTAGTATTGACACCACTGCTTACTTGAGCACTATTGTGACCCTAACGTGAATGAGAAAGTTCCATGGTTTCTCAAGTTTTTTGTCATTGTTTTTTCACAATGTGATGTCTGTACCCAAATGACCACCGCTGCCTGACTTTAGTCTAAGTTTGACAAGCGAGCATCTTGGAGGGAAATGGGTATAATGAATGATCTCTGTCCCAGATTGTGCTGGGTCGGGCATGGAAAAGCAATGGCATTGACAAACTATTACTTTTCATTTGCATGGCTAATGGCTATCTGAACACCGCGTTACAAATTATAACTTAGGAAGCATGCTCATGCTCTGCATGAAAAAGAAGAGTGGCTCAGTCACCGCCGTAACACGGACGTCGATAGGTCTCCCAACTTAGCCCTTAGCGACAGATGTCGCGATAATGGAATGCACATGGTGTGCAAATAATACACAAGGTAACTTTGTTACCTTAGCTTGGGATTATAAAAGTTATATGAACACAAATCGTGAACATGAGTGTGATGTATTAGTGGTAGGGAGTGGCGCGGCAGGTTTGTCGTTGGCTTTGCGCGTTGCTAACCACTGTAAGGTGATGGTGCTGAGTAAAGGACCACGCAGCGAAGGGGCAACCTACTATGCTCAAGGCGGTATCGCTGCCGTATTTGATGAGTCAGACACCATTGATTCACACGTTGAAGACACGCAAATCGCCGGGGATGGTATTTGCGATGAGGAGACCGTAAGGTTCATTGCTGAGCATTCAAAAGAGTGTGTACAGTGGTTGATTGACGGTGGTGTCCCATTTGATCGTGAAGAAGATGACTCTGACGATGAACCTCGCTACCACTTAACTCGTGAAGGTGGTCATAGCCGTCGTCGTATTCTTCACGCGGCAGATGCGACAGGTATGGCGATGCAAACCTCCCTGCAAGATAACGCTCATAACCATCCAAACATTCATGTTCTCGAACGTCACAATGCTCTGGACTTAATCACCGAAGACAAAATTGGCGGTGATAAAAACAAAGTTATCGGTGCTTATATTTGGAACCGCAACGAAGAGCATGTCGAAACCGTGCGAGCCAAATTTGTGGTTCTCGCTACAGGTGGTGCTTCAAAGGTTTATCAATACACCTCTAACCCAGATGTGTCGTCTGGTGATGGTATTGCGATTGCTTGGCGTGCAGGGTGTCGTGTGGCGAATATGGAATTTAACCAGTTCCACCCTACGTGTTTATATCACCCAGAAGCACGTAACTTCTTGCTGACTGAAGCGTTGCGTGGCGAAGGTGCTTACCTGCGTCGTCCAGATGGCTCTCGCTTTATGCCGGATTTCGATGAACGTAAAGAGCTTGCTCCGCGTGACGTCGTGGCTCGTGCTATCGACTTCGAAATGAAGCGTTTAGGTGCCGACTGTATGTATCTCGACATCAGCCATAAGCCTGCTGACTTTATTACGAAACACTTCCCAACCATTTATTCACGTTTGATGGACTTGGGCATTGACATGACTAAAGAGCCAATCCCAATCGTACCTGCTGCACACTACACTTGTGGCGGTGTCATGGTGGATAGAAATGGCTGCACCGATCTGAAAAATTTGTATGCGATTGGTGAAGTTAGCTACACCGGGCTGCATGGTGCTAACCGCATGGCATCAAACTCACTTCTCGAATGCGTGGTTTATGCTTGGTCTGCGGCAAAAGATATTCTAAAACATCACACTAACGTTGAGCTACCTTCACAGGTGCCATGTTGGGATGAAAGCAAAGTAACCAATAGTGATGAAGAAGTGATCATTCAGCACAACTGGCACGAGCTTCGTCTGTTTATGTGGGACTACATGGGCATTGTGCGAACTGACAAGCGTTTAGAGCGCGCCTTACGCCGTATCCAACTGTTGCAACAAGAAACACACGAGTACTACAGCAATTTCCGAGTGTCGAACAACTTATTAGAACTGCGTAACCTTTTACAAGTAGCAGAGTTGATGGTTCGTTGTGCGATGCAGCGTAAAGAGAGTCGAGGTTTGCACTACACGCTTGACTATCCGAACCAACTGGAAAACAGCGGCCCAACGATTTTGGTTCCAGCTAAACAGCTTTAACTTTACCAAGTAAACTATTACATCAGCAGGGAGCATTAGCTCCCTGTTTCATTTCCCATTGGCGTAATACCAAAGATAGTTGACGATACTGCTCATCGTCACAGCTATCACGCCAAATCGTAACAACACGGCCAGATTGCAATTGGAATGTTATCTTGAATGGTGATGCCGATGTATCGACTCGCTGTAAATGACCCTTTTCGGACTCAATATCTTCCGAGCATTCGCCACACTCAAGGGCATCAAACCTAACCGAGCCATCGCAGTGCACATACCAATGCCCATGACTTGTAGGTTGAACAAGGCCTTGGCTTGAGAGAGCCTTAACAATCAGTAATAACAAATAAGTCGATAATACGAGCGGAATGCTAGAGAAGATAACAGCCCAAGTCATCAATAAGAAAAGTACAACATTGAGGACTCGGGCAGTCAGAGAGGGAGAAGCAGTAAAATTAACGAACTTTGCTGAGGTTATGGGCGACAATTTTATCAACCATTGCTGCATGACCTAAATTTTCGCTACGGCCATGCCCCATTACCCAAGTAAACAGATCAGGATCATCGCATTCAAGTAAAGAAACAAAGTCACGCTGCTCTTGTTCACTCAGAGTATCAAAGCACTCTTCAAAAAACGGCATAATTACTACGTCAAGCTCAAGCATGCCTCGACGACAAGCCCATTTAATACGCGCTTTTTCTTCCGGAGTGTACATTCACTATTCCTTCATAGATGTCTTGTTGTTAGTGCGGAGTGTAACAAGGGATGTGCTACGTCACTAGTGTGCGGGTCACAATACGATAGTGAAAGCAGACAAATGTTGATTCGTAAATCGCTCCCCTAGTATCTCAAGGTTATTTGGGTATAACATAGCGGAAAAATATCTTCAAAAGGCATTGTAATTATGGAATGGCAAACTCGTTTTTCAGCATTACCTCTCTCAACTCAAGACGCGCTTCCAGAGTTATCTATCTCACTGCTGGATAACTTCGGCATGATCACCATGATCGGTGATGATAAAAAATCATACTTACAAGGTCAGGTTACCTGCGATGTTGTTTCTTTAGAACAAGACCAATCAACACTGGGCGCACATTGTGATGCAAAAGGCAAAGTGTGGAGCGTGTTCCGCCTTTTCCATCATCATGATGGCTACGGCATGATCCAACCAAAATCGGCGATTGACGTAGAACTTAATGAAATAAAGAAATACGCCATTTTCTCTAAAGTAACGATTGAAGCTTCTGATGACGTTATCTTAGGTGTTGCTGGCGTCAAAGCCGACGAATTCATTTCAACAATGAGCAAGACAACTGGCAGCGTTCGCGCAGTTGACGGTGGCACAGCAGTGCAAGTTGCACAAGATCGCTGGTTACTGATATTAAGTGCGCCAGAAGCACAGCAAATCGTTGAAACTACCGACGCTGTCTTTACGACAAATGAGCTTTGGAATCGTTTCGATATTGAGGCAGGTTTACCATTTGTCTCTGCATCCGCGCAGAATGCTCACATTCCACAAGCACTCAACGTGCAAGCTTTAGGAGGCATAAGCTTCACAAAGGGCTGCTACACGGGACAAGAAACGGTAGCACGAGCGAAGTATCGCGGTACCAATAAACGTGCGATGTATATCGTAAAAGGTGCAACTTCTGCTCCATTCAGTGACGAACCAATTGAGCTCGAACGCAGCGTAGGTGAAAACTGGCGTTCAGTAGGTGCTTTATTAAATCACTACCAGTTCAGTGACAATCACGCGATTGGCCTGATCGTACTGCCTAATAATCTCGATGAAGACACTCGTCTTCGTTTAGTTGCGCAACCAGAATGTGAATGGACAATCGAATCACTGCCTTACAGTCTTGATGATGAGTAATACAATCAATACTCCTTTGATGCAATTTCTCACAGACCAACACATTCCGTTTCGTCTGTTACCGCATCAAAGACCATCAACCACCATTGAGGATGCCGCGCACCAACGCGGCATTCGCCCTTCTCAAATGGTGAAAGCAATCTTGCTACGAGACATGGGTAATCAATATGCACTCGCCTGTGCACCAGGTGATCGTAGCGTTGATCCCAAAAAAGTGCGCTCGTTACTGAAATGTCGCCGGATGACTTGTGTTGATCAAGCCGATGTTGAGTCCATCACTGGTTACAAAGTTGGTACTGTCACTCCTCTGTTACTCAAACGTCATATGCCAATCGTGTTCGACCCCAGCTTACTAGAAGAACAGGAAGTCACGATCAGCAGTGGCGATCGAATGGCTGGGCTGGCGCTTTCTATTCAAGATCTTATCCAATTGTGCCAGCCGACCGTAGCTGAGATCTGTCGTTAATCGTCTAAAAACAATGTAATGACACGTAGTGTTTCTATCACTGCGTGATCTCGCTCATATCTACAAAAATAGACATGAGAATTTTTAATCACATATAAAACATAAATAGTCACAAAGATAAAACTCGTATATGCTGAATTTGTTGGTTAAGTTTCAAACAAGCACTTAACCAATATAAAGTGAGTCAGCTAGCTGAGTGACAGCATTCATGCAGTTAGTTATCCACTTTTGTGTAATGCATCTGTGACTATTCGCCCGCTGAAGCGGGCTTTTTTTTACGTGGAACTTTTTCTCTTTCATTTCCTCTAATCGTTAGAACGTAAAGTGTGTTACGCGAAGCACGACCTTAATAGAAACAACTAGCAAACAACCGTTTTCGTTCTATTCTTAATTCTGTAACAAAACTATTGCTTAATGCGTCACGTAAAAAGGAGTGTATTGGCGTAAGGGTTCCTTTAGAGAGGTTATTTTTGGGGTAATCCTCACGCTATTTAAGAGATGACACTGTCAAATTGTCTAAGACAACACAATTCTCTGACGCAACACCCTACATCTGTATTTAATACTATTGCTGTCACAATAATTTTCGCGTCCAGAACGTAGAATACCTAGGCTAGGTTAGATAAAAGGAAAGTAAATATGAGACTGTTTAAGCGCTATACACCAAGTATGATTGCTAAACATATAAGTCGTCTTTTTAAAGGAAGAATTTATATTTACGGGGTCGGTAGATTCGAGTTTGATAACGGTAAGTTAATACTGCCGGAGAAAGCAGAGCAACGCCATTTCCGAGCGGTCAAAGAGATCAATCAAGAAATAATGAAACTCCGATGCGCATATGCTTAGCAAAATGTTGATAAAACAAAGGCTGGATTAACCAGCCTTTTGTGTATTTGAAGTTCGCTTTGCACTTACTGACGCGCGAGATCCGGCAAGTGTCCCTTTAAACCAAGCGCGCGCTTCATGATCTCATCTTTCGCTCCCGGCAGTTGCCCCGCTAAACTCAAGCCAATGCCACGAACAAGCTTCTTAGCAGGGTTCTCGCCAGAGAACAAATCTCGAAACCCTTGCATAGTAGCGATCATCTTTGCCGCTTCCGCTTTTCGCCAACGCTCGTAGCTTCTTAGGTTGCGTTTACTGCCGATATCTTGTCCCTGCTTCCAAAGTGCTAATACTTCTTGAGCAAGACTGGCGGCATCTAATAAACCTAAATTCACACCCTGCCCCGCTAATGGGTGAATGGTATGGGCCGCATCACCAACCAGCGCGACTCGCTCGACAACAAAATCTCGCGCATAGCGCATTTTCAAAGGAAACGCAGCACGCTCTCCCACTACTTCACATAGACCAAGTCGAGCATCAAACTCACTCGTCAACGCTTTATTGAAATCATGTTCACTCATCGCCACTAACTGCTCTGCTCGATTTGGCTCCGTGGACCAAACAATAGAGCACATATCTGGTTGCGACATTGGCAAAAATGCCAACGGTCCGTGAGGAGTAAATATCTGGCGCGCAATGCTGTTGTGTGGCATAGCAGTTTTGACATTCGCGACCAAAGCATGATGACCATAGTCCCAATGCGTTAATGGAATATCCATTTGATGGCGAAGCCACGAATTCGCCCCATCGGCTCCGACCACTAATTTAGCGGTCATGGCTTGGCCATTATCGAGCGTCAGCCAGCTTTCTTGCTCACCGACCGCGAGAGTCGCGCAACGTGCAGGCATAAACATAGTGACGTTATCGAGCTTTTGGACTTGTTCAAGCAGCGCAAGTTGAATCACACGATTCTCAACAATATGCCCTAAATCAGGTTGTGCCATACTTTGTGCATTAAATTCAATGCTGGCAAAGCTATCTTGTTCCCATACTTCCATACCATGGTAAGGTGAAGCTCGGCGCTGTTCTATGCCCTGCCAAGCACCAAGTTTACGCAAAATCGTCTCACTAGAGCGGCTCAGCGCAGACACACGAACATCGGGTAATTCTTTCAACGAATCATCTGGCACTTTACCTTCAATAACGGCGACACGCAGATCACTGTCTTTGAACGCGGCAGCAAGTGCCAACCCAACCATCCCTCCGCCGATGATGGCGATATCTACACTTTGCATCATTGCTTTTTATTACCTAATTCAGTGCGGCCGTTCATCGTTTTACCAAGCCAAGTGTATGGCATAGTAGCGGCTGCTTAAAAATAGAAAGGTTATCCATCGCTGCTAAGGCAGTATTTCGGCCAATTCGCATCGCGGGTAAATCATTTGAAAAAACATGCACTAAGGCACTGGTTAGCCAAATAGTTTCGCTTCGATCTGCTTCTCTACGTTGACTAAAGCGCATCAGGCCTTGATAAAGACCCACATCCTCACTTTGCTGCACAATTTCTTCTGCTAGTGAGACTACATCGCGAATACCGAGATTAAAGCCTTGTCCAGCTATCGGGTGCAGCGTTTGCGCCGCATTTCCAACAATCGCAAAGCGATGTGAAATATTTTGCTTTCGATGGCGAAGAAGCAATGGGTAACTTGCACGGCGCCCCACTTTTTTCATCGCGCCTAAACGCCAACCAAAATCGTTCTGTAAACGCTGGAGAAATGCTTGATCAGATAACTCAAGAACGGCTTGGGCTTCTTCAGGGTGCAAACACCAAACTAAGGACATTCGATTGTCACTCATTGGCAATAAAGCAACTGGGCCATTCTCAGTAAAACGTTCAAAGGCTCTACCTTGATGAGGTTCTTGAGTCACAATATTGGCAATGACAGCCACTTGTTCAAAATCTTGCTCAGAAAGTTCTAGACCAATTTTCTGACAACAGGTCGAAACAGCACCATCTGCAGCCACCAGCAGTTTTGCTTCAAGTTGCTCACCACTTTTCAACGTCACATGGGTACAGTTTTGCTCGCGCTCGATATCGGTAACGGAGTCAGGACAAAACAGCGTAATTGACTCGCTACTGTCTAATAATTCTTGATATACACGCCCAACATCGGCTAATTCTACAACATACCCTAGAGCTTCAACCCCAACCTCTTGCTTGGTAATCTCCGTCATCCCAGCATGAGAACGGTCAGAAACGTGGATATGTTCAATGGGTGTGACAAACGGTTCTACTGACGTCCAGAGCTGTAGTTGACGCAACAGATTGACAGTACCGTAAGACAATGCGATTGAGCGAGAGTCAAAACCAGGGTGCATATCTGATTGTGCTTTAAAAGGCTCAACGACGGCAATGCGGAGCTTTCCCTGAGACAAATGGTCAATCGCCAATGCTAACGTTGTACCAGCCATGGCACCACCAGCAATGACTACATCATATTGCTTCATACTAACCTCTGGACGGTCTACGATTAGTGAATAGTAGGTTTTTTGTCGCTGCTTTCAGGACGAACACCAAATTCAGCATGAATCGTTAGTACGCAAGCTTTGATGTGCTCAATCACTTGCTCTAGCAATTGCGCTTGTTCACCAAGATCGTCATCTTCATCAATGCCTAATTTGGCAATCTCTTCTAGATCAGCCAGTGCTTCTTTAGCGTCATCAGATGCTTTGTTAAGCGCAACGCCTGCTAGACCTAGCCCAGAAATAAAGTGGTTTACAAAGTCGGACACACTGTCGGCTAATGCGAATAAGCCTTCTTCGCCCGGCTCATCTGGCAATAGTAAAGACAGCTCCATTGATGTGCCAGTAAGCTCATTAACAGTAACGTTGAATATGCTCTGAGCAAAAGTGAGTGCTGTCGAGGGCCACCCCATCCCATCATTGGTGTAGTCAAAAAGAATCGGCTGCCAAGTTTGATCATTGATCGCCAATCCACCACTTAACATGCCAACAAATAAGCCATGTAACTCCGCCGGTGTCACAGCCAGGCTTGCCGATTGCAGTTCAGCAGCAATAGATTGGTATTCAGGAAGGGTGATTTCACTCATAACTTGGCTCATTCTTGCGTAATAATGTATTGGTATATCCTACCATCAAGGTTAGTGGTCTGAAACGGCTATCAAATTCAATTTTGGACAGCATTTGTTCAATTTGCCCAATTCCTGTGTGATCTCGTCATCATTTCTCTTTCTGTGATGGGAAATGCTTGAATCTTAATAGCGGTTTTCCTATAGTTTGCTCCTCGGTAGTTGTATGAAGCAACACCTTAGATAGCGCGAATATAGAGTTTATTCATCATGAGCAATCAAGCGATCGACGTTGAAATATTAGGCAAACTTACACGTGTGAATTGTCCGACAGGACAAGAAGAGTCTCTTGTTGCAGCGGCAAAAGATCTTGATCGCCGATTGAAAGAAATGAGCGAACGTACTAAGGTAACCAATGAAATCCAACTGCTGACCTTTGCTGCATTGAATATTTGCTATGAGTTGCACACCAAGTCATACGAATCCAATGGTCAACAGCAAGAAATTACTGAGCGAATGGAAAAGCTCACCGCGTCTTTAGAGAACGCACTAAGCAAAGTTACGCAAGGACAGCAGTAAATACAAAATTTACCCTGGGGTGTGCGTCAGCAGGATTTAAGTCCCTGAGCCGATAAGCAATACCTAAGGGTTAGTATTTGGTAACTATTGAGCAAGCTCGGCATGCACCGAGAAGCCTACGGTTGTCATTGCTGATCCGCCTTGAACCAGCTGGTTCAAGGGCCACAATCCTCAACGGCACCCTGGGGTATTCTCTCTATGTCAGACCTCTCTCGACAAGACTTCCGCAAACTGATTCGTGAAAAGCGCAACGCTCTGTGCAGTGATACGCAATACCAAGCGGGAATCGACCTTATTACTCAATTTTCCCAACTTCCTGAAATCGATCAGGCGCAACATATTGCCATCTACCTTTCTGCAGACGGTGAGCTTGATACTAAACCGCTCATTGAATGGTTATGGCAACAGGGAAAATCGGTTTATCTGCCCGTCATCCATCCCTTTTCTAAAGGTCAGTTACTGTTTCTTCAGTATGTAAATGATGAACAGCTCGTCTACAACAAGTACGGCATCTTAGAGCCCAAGCTCGATATCAGACACCTCAAACCCGTTCGCCAGCTTGATTTAATCTGCACGCCTTTAGTTGGGTTCGACAGCATCGGACACCGCTTAGGCATGGGCGGGGGGTACTACGATCGTACTCTGTCACGTTGGTTTATAACTGGAGAGGGTGCTAAACCTGTCGGTATCGCTCATGACTGCCAACATGTAGAACGCTTACCAATTGAAAGCTGGGACATTCCATTGCCTAAGATCGTGACCCCAAGCCAAATATGGCAATGGGAAAGTGACAAGTAAGCCGCTATAATCACGCCCGCAAACGTTAACGAACATCTATTCAGGAGATTGGCATGACTCAAGATGAAATGAAAAAAGCGGCTGGTTGGGCAGCACTAAAATATGTTGAGAAAGGCAGCATTGTCGGTGTTGGTACTGGCTCTACCGTGAATCACTTCATCGATGCACTAGGCACTATCAAAGATGATATTAAAGGTGCAGTGTCTAGCTCTGTCGCTTCAACTGAGCGCCTTAAAGAGCTTGGTATTGAAGTATACGAGTGTAACGATGTAATGAAGCTGGATGTGTATGTTGATGGCGCAGATGAGATCAACCCAGCACGTGAAATGATCAAAGGCGGCGGCGCGGCTCTGACTCGTGAGAAAATTGTCGCAGCAATCTCTGATAAGTTCGTATGTATCGTTGACGGCACTAAAGCAGTTGACGTACTTGGCCAGTTCCCATTGCCTGTTGAAGTAATCCCAATGGCACGCTCTTACGTGGCTCGTGAATTGGTAAAACTAGGTGGTGATCCAGCTTACCGTGAAGGCGTTGTGACTGACAACGGCAACGTGATTCTGGATGTGCACAATATGCAAATTACCAACCCGAAAGAAATGGAAGACAAAATAAACGGCATCGCTGGTGTGGTGACTGTGGGTCTTTTCGCTCATCGTGGTGCAGACGTAGTGATCACTGGCACACCAGAAGGTGCAAAAATTGAAGAGTAAATAACAGCCTAAAATGAACCTATCTGGTTCACTTTTCTGTTATTTCATTACATACGGTGCTGCAAGGCACCGTTTTTTATTCCTTTCTATAAGAAAATTATCTCTTATTCCGTAATTTTCTTACCCAAAGCAATTTTTTTTTGTTACTTTATTGAACAGAAGACGCACAGGGAAACGTTTGTCTTCCTACAAAACTGTTAATTATCCCCTTTTTAATAGTTTTGCCCAATGTGCGCCACATTAGCCCACCTTTCCATTTTAAGGACGAGAAAAAATGGCCAAAGTTTCACTGGAAAAAGAAAAGATTAAGATCCTCTTGTTAGAGGGACTCCACCCTTCTTCAGTTGAAGTTCTTCAAGCAGCTGGTTATACCAACATTGAATACCATAAAGGTTCCCTTCCGGAAGAAGAACTAATTGAAGCGGTAAAAGACGTGCACTTCATTGGTATCCGCTCCCGTACGAACCTATCCGAAGAGGTAATCAATGCGGCGAACAAGCTGGTTGCAATTGGCTGTTTTTGTATTGGCACTAACCAAGTAAACCTAGACGCAGCAGCAAAACGCGGTATTCCTGTCTTTAATGCACCATTCTCTAACACTCGAAGCGTGGCAGAGCTTGTACTTGGGCAAATCCTTTTACTAGTGCGTGGTATTCCTGAAAAGAATGCTCTTGCACATCGCGGTATTTGGAAGAAAAGTGCAGACAACTCTTACGAAGCTCGTGGTAAGTGCCTTGGCATTATCGGATACGGTCACATTGGTACGCAGCTTGGTATTATTGCCGAAAACTTAGGTATGCGCGTTTACTACTACGATATTGAGAACAAACTGTCCCTTGGTAATGCGACGCAAGTACATACCATGAGTGAACTATTGAACAAATGTGATGTGATTTCTTTGCACGTTCCCGAAACACCGGAAACGAAAAACATGATGGGTGAAGCTGAATTTGCTCGAATGAAACCAGGTTCCATCTTTATCAACGCGGCACGTGGCACCGTTGTGGATATTCCTGCACTTTGCCATAGCTTAGAAGCTGGTCACCTTGCCGGCGCTGCAATTGATGTATTCCCAACTGAACCAAAAACAAATGCTGACCCGTTCGAGTCTCCTTTACAAAAATTCGATAACGTCATTCTCACTCCACACGTTGGTGGTTCAACGCAAGAAGCACAAGAGAATATCGGCTTAGAAGTGGCGGGCAAACTGGCTAAGTACTCTGATAACGGCTCGACACTTTCAAGCGTAAACTTCCCTGAAGTGTCATTGCCAGAACACAGTGGTGAGTGCTCTCGTCTGCTTCATATCCATAAGAACCGTCCTGGTATTCTAACTCAGATCAACACCATCTTTGCTGAAGAAGGCATTAACATTGCCGCGCAGTACCTACAAACAGCCGCTGAAATAGGCTACGTAGTGATCGACGTTGAAACTGAACGAGCAGAAGAAGCTCTAACAAAGCTCAAAAACATTGAAGGCACAATCCGTGCTCGTATCCTGCATTAAACTGTGAAATAGAAATGACAAAGGCAGGGGTTGTAACTCCCTGCCTTTTGCTTTTTACTGTTTGCTAAGCCTTACTTTAGCTTATAAATGACATCGACTTGATCGCGAATGATCATGGTTGAATCTTGGTAGCTATTCGCTCCTTCTTTACTATCCATCGCCATTGAACGCATTAACACAGGCTGAACGTGCATCTGTCTGTAATTGATCTGCCATACATCGCCCAACTTTTTCTCAAAACCAGTCGCTAATGACCCTGCTTTTTCTCTTGCGTCCTTAATCGCAGCCATTCGTGCCTTTTGCTGATATTCGGCTTGGTTGCTTACTTTAAGTTGAATATTATCAACCTGATTAATTCCCGCTTCTAACGCCATATCTAGGTATTGGTTAAGGTTTTTCAGATCCGTCACCGTGACATCAATACTGCGAGATGCTCGATACCCAACAAGTTCTGCTTTCCCTGATTTAGGGTAATGGTACTGAGGAGCAAGGTATAAATTCGAGCTAGTAATATTGTCTTTTGACAAGCCGGCATCCGATAAGCTTTTTAGAAACTCTTCAACGGTTTTATCTACGGACAATTTCGCTTGTTCGGCCGTCATTGTCGTATCGACTACTTTTACAGAAAACGTAGCCATATCAGGTGTGGCCGTCACTTCGCCATACCCCGTTGTCGTAACATGAGCAAACTCTGGCGTATTCGCCAAAACTGAAGCACTGGTAAGGCTGAGTGCTGAAGCCAGCAAAAATGAATACAATTTCATTCAATAAATCCATCCATACAAAATTAAGTACTTAATCTCAGATTCCAACATCACTATCATGGCTGAGAAAGCGTGTGGTTTCATAATAGAAACTTCCGCCGATTATCCAAGCACCCATAGTGACTTCTAACACAACTTTGACTATGTAACATTGGCGTAATTTTTAAACAAAACACACTTAAGTGAACGATATGCAGCTCTGACGAACTTATTGAGGTAGATGCTGCTGCGCATACCCCACTATCGCATGTGAGATTTCTTGTAGTACCCCAGTTTCTAACTGCCAGTGGTGCCAATAAATCCGATGGGACATTAAAAAACCTGGAGTCACATCAACCAACACACCTCTGTCTAATTCGTCGGTAATTTGCAAGCGGGGGATCAAGCAATAAGCTACACCAGCTAACGCCACTTTTAGAAACGCTTCAGAACTACTGATGTTGTGATGAATAACGCTGTCAGGATTGACGTTAAAATGCTCGGTAAGAAATGTTTTATGTAGATCATCATATTGGTCATATGAAACGGCCGGTGCTTTTGCCAATGTCTGATTATTTACGCCTTTAGAAAAATAACGCTGATAGAACTCTGGGCTCGCGACACAAACATAATCGATGCGACCTAAATAGTCTGCTCTGCATCCGGGGATTGGCTGGGACTCCAAGCTGATCGCTCCTGTCACTTCGCCACTTTTGAGTTTTTCAATAGAGCGGTATTCACCATAGATAGTCAGTTTTAGTTCAACTTGACGCTGCTTCATAACATTTTGCAGCGCTGGCAGTAGCCATGTTGCAAGGCTATCTGCATTAGTCGCTAAAGAGAGTTGCACAGGTCGCGTACTGGTATCATTTTTTAGTTCGGGGAGAATTTCATGCTCTAGCAAGCGTACTCGCCGATAAAGACCCAACAATTTTTTACCAATTAGCGTTGGCTTAGGTGGCTGGCTTCGAATTAAAACAGGCTGCGCGAGAAACTTCTCTAACTGCTTGATACGTTGAGAAATGGCGGATTGAGAAACAAATAAATGCTCGGCAGCACGCTCAAAGCTACCCTGATAAACTATAGCATCTAATGCCTCAATCCATTTGTAATCTAACCCTCGCATACCTTTCCTCTCACTCCTGATCAAACGCCTCCCGTTAAATTAGTCTATCTAATGTAAGATTAAAATCATTAATTATACTTATTTAGATAAACGCTTTATCTTTCCCCTTTCTGTAAATGTATTTGTTATTTTGAAGTGAGGTGAAGTGTGAGCTTGTGGGTTCTATTGCAAGGTTTTGGTTTAGGAGCATCAATGATCATTCCGATCGGCGCGCAAAATGCGTATGTTTTGAATCAAGGCATAAAGCGTAACCACCACCTAACAACCGCCACTATTTGTAGCGTGCTAGATATGATTTTCATCTCTCTAGGTATCTTTGGTGGTGGTGCAATTCTGTCTCAAAATGAAATCTTACTGACGTCGGTGACACTTGGTGGTATTGCTTTCTTGAGCTTCTATGGACTGCTCTCGCTAAAAAGTGCTTTTAAGCCAGAGAGTGAATCGGAATCAAAAGGGGAGATCGTAGCTCGAGGTCGTCGAACGGTTATTCTAGGTGCGTTAGCTGTCACTGTGCTTAATCCGCACTTATATTTAGATACAGTCGTTATTCTAGGTTCGATCGGTGGACAATTTGAAGGCCATGATCGCATTGCTTTTGCACTAGGTACGATTATGGCTTCCTTTGTTTGGTTCTACACTTTATCGATAGGAGCAGCCAAACTAGGTCCAACACTCTCTCAACCAAAAGTGAAAAAAACCATCGACATTGCAATCGCAATGATGATGTTCACAATAGCGTATATCTTAGCGAGTGAGCTTATTGATAAGTATTGGTAATCACCAGGTAGTAAGGCAGCAAAGACATGGAGTCACTAAAACATATTTATAACAACAATAGAGAGCGATTCAACGCGCTCTCTATTCCTTTTCGGGAATGGCAGCACGAAGCCATCTTAGACTTTGAGACAGATATACGCATTGCGAGAGAGCTTGGTTGGACGGGTACGCATACCAAAAGCCTCTTTTTAACACTCAAAGGACAAGGTTACGCGGTTTATCTGACAGATAAGGACTCGCGCCTCGATGCCAAGCAGATTAAAGCGATTACAGGTAAACGTCCCTCTATTTGTAATGATGATGAAATGGTCGAAGTGTTAGGTTGCGTACCCGGCGCGGTTTGCCCAATAGGCTTACCGGAATACATCACTATCATTGTTGATACCAATCTCTATCAACATCAAGAGTTGCTCTATACGCCTGGCTTACCTGAGTTCACATTTGGATTTGCAGGTAAACATCTAAAACGCCTCTTGCTTGCTGGTCATCACACCCTTTACGAAATATAAAAAAGCGAGGCCTATTGGCCTCGCTTTTGAATATCGACTGCTTTTGATTAAGCGTCGACTTTGTTCAGGTGAACATCCATTTGTGGGAATGGAATCTCGATACCATTTTCATCCAATGCTTCTTTAATACCTTGCATTGCATCAAAGTATACGCCCCAGTAATCTGCAGTTTTCACCCATGGACGAACCACAAAGTTAACTGAAGAGTCTGCTAACGTAAGTACACCAATTGTGATATCTGGGTCTTTCAAGATACGTGGATCTTTCTCTAGCGTCTCACGAATCACTTTCTTCGTTAGTTTAAGGTCTGCTTTGTATGAAACACCAATCACTAGGTCGACACGTCGTGTCGCATGGCGAGAGTAGTTAGTAATGGCACCGCCGATAACTGAAGAGTTAGGCACAACAACCATTTTGTTGTCTGGTGTTTTTAGAACGGTTTGGAAGATTTGAATTGCTTCAACACTACCCGCTACACCACCGATTTCTACGTAGTCGCCTGATTTGAATGGACGGAACGCAACAATAAGTACGCCTGCTGCAAAGTTTGATAGTGAACCTTGTAGTGCAAGACCAACAGCAAGACCTGCCGCACCAATCACAGCAACAACAGAAGCGGTTTGAACTCCTAATCGACCAAGAGCCGCGATTAGCACGATTACAAATAGCAAGTAACGAACAAGACCGTGAATAAATTCAACGACGGCCTTATCCATGTTTTTCTTTTCTAGTACTTTAGAAACACTACCAGCGACTGCCTTAACGATAAGATTACCGATAAACAGAATAAGCACCGCAGAGATAATGTTCACACCGTACTGAACCAGTAGATCTGAATTGTTTGTCAGCCAAGTTTCAGCCTGAGTTAGACCATCCGTTAAAGTGGTATCGATACCCACCGATTCACCTGCCATAATTCTTATCCTCAAAAATAAAGAGATATAAATCCAATTGCCGTTAATTTATGAACCTTGTTTTTTAAAGGCTCTTTTCTAAAACAACATCCCTATTGCTCCACTGAACAGTGTCAGATTTTTGGCACAATATCCCAACTCTGACTTTTTTCAAAGTCAGAGTTTCGCAAAGATATGCAAAACAAGACTTTATCAGAGCTTTCTGACACTGACTTGTTACAGGTTACGCAATGCACTCTGATTTCGCCACTCTTAAGACTGATATTCCCATGTTTTCTTTAAAAAAAACGTTAAAGGTGAGATATCTCACTAGCAAATACAACCTAACGCATAAAAATATCGGGAGAAAGCAGAGGGGAAGAAAATGATAGATATAAAAAAAACCCGCTCAAAGAGCGGGTTTTTAAGTAACTTAATCAGTAACTTAATCAGTAACGATTATAGTACGTCAACTGCGTTAAGGTCAGCAAATGCTTGCTCTAGACGAGTAACCATTGAAGCTTGGCCTGCACGTAGCCATACGCGTGGATCGTAGTACTTCTTGTTTGGTGCATCTTCACCAGTTGGGTTACCGATCTGACCTTGTAGGTAATCGTGGTTTTCAGCTTCGAACTTACGGATACCATCCCAAGTAGCCCACTGTGTATCAGTATCGATGTTCATTTTGATTACACCGTAGCCGATAGATTCACGGATTTCTTCTAGAGAAGAACCTGAACCACCGTGGAATACGAAGTTTAGAGAGTTCGCTGGAAGACCGAATTTCTCAGAAACGTGCGCTTGAGAATCACGTAGGATAGTTGGAGTTAGTACAACGTTACCTGGCTTGTATACGCCGTGTACGTTACCGAAAGATGCTGCGATAGTGAAACGGTGGCTGATTGCGCTTAGTTTCTCGTATGCGTATGCAACGTCTTCTGGAGAAGTGTATAGCTCAGACGCATCCATATCAGAGTTGTCAACGCCGTCTTCTTCACCACCAGTACAACCTAGTTCGATTTCTAGAGTCATGTTCATTTTAGCCATGCGCTCTAGGTACTTAGCAGAAATTTCGATGTTCTCTTCTAGAGACTCTTCAGAAAGGTCGATCATGTGAGAAGAGAATAGTGGCTTACCAGTTTGCGCGAAGTACTCTTCACCAGCGTCTAGTAGACCGTCGATCCAAGGAAGTAGTTTCTTAGCTGCGTGGTCAGTGTGTAGGATTACTGGAACACCGTAAGCTTCAGCTACAGCGTGAACGTATTTCGCACCAGCAACAGCACCTAGGATTTGAGCTTCTTGACCTTCAAGTTTTAGACCTTTACCAGCAAAGAAAGCAGCGCCACCGTTAGAGAACTGAACGATAACTGGAGCTTTAACTTTTGCAGCTGCTTCAAGTACTGCGTTTACAGAGTCAGTACCCACACAGTTTACTGCTGGAAGTGCAAAGCTGTTTTCTTTTGCAACTTCAAATACTTTCTGAACGTCATCGCCAGAGATAACACCTGGTTTTACGAAGTCGAAGATCTTAGACATGGATGTAATCCTATTTATCTGTCGTTTTTAAACAAAACTTGTTAAGTTGAAAATCTTGCAAACGTTTGCTCACAACTGAGGCTATTCTAGCAGAGTTCCTCACACGTTGCAGCAAACAAGAAAGCGGGAGAATCACTCCCCCGCTTTGCTTTAATTACTTAGCGCGTGCTTCTAGCATTTCTACTGCTGGAAGAACTTTACCTTCTACGAACTCAAGGAAAGCGCCGCCGCCAGTAGAGATGTAAGATACATCCGCTTTGATACCGAACTTGTCGATAGCCGCTAGCGTGTCACCACCGCCTGCAACAGAGAAGCCTTCAGAAGCTGCGATAGCTTCAGAGATACCTTTAGTACCTGCTTCGAAGTTCTTGAATTCGAATACGCCTACTGGACCGTTCCATAGGATAGTCTTAGCGTTTTTAAGGATTTCAGCTAGTTCAGCAGTTGAATCTGGACCAAGGTCGAAGATCATGTCGTCGTCTTGTACTTCAGAAACGTGCTTGATTTCAGCTTCTGCGTTCTCGTCAAATGCTTTCGCACATGCAACGTCAGTTGCTACTGGAATTGCACACTCGTCCATTAGCTTCTTAGCTGTTTCAACTAGGTCTGCTTCGTATAGAGACTTACCAACGTTGTAGCCAGCAGCTGCGATGAATGTGTTAGCAATACCACCACCAACAACGAGTTGGTCAGCGATTTTAGATAGAGACTCAAGAACAGTTAGCTTAGTAGAAACTTTTGAACCACCTACGATAGCAACCATTGGACGAGCTGGCTTGTCCATTGCTTTGCCTAGCGCTTCTAGTTCGTTTGCTAGTAGAGGACCAGCACATGCTACGTCTGCGTGCATGCCAACGCCGTGAGTAGATGCTTGAGCACGGTGAGCCGTACCGAATGCGTCCATTACGAATACGTCACATAGTGCTGCATATTTCTTAGATAGCTCTTCGTCGTTTTTCTTTTCGCCTTTGTTGAAGCGAACGTTTTCAAGAACAACAAGTTCACCCGCATTTAGCTCTAGGCCATCTAGGTAGTCTTTTGCTAGCTTCACTTCGCAATCTAGTGCGTCGTTTAGGTAGTTAACAACTGGTTGTAGAGAGAACTCTTCAGCGTATTCACCTTCAGTTGGGCGACCTAGGTGAGACGTAACCATTACTTTAGCGCCTGCTTCTAGGCAGTGCTTAATAGTTGGAAGAGATGCGATGATACGTGCATCCGAAGTTACTTTACCGTCTTTTACTGGCACGTTTAGGTCAGCACGGATAAATACACGTTTACCTGCAAGATCCAGGTCAGTCATCTTGATTACAGACATGATGTGTCCTCTCAAATATTTAATAATTAAAGTTTTTGAAAACTCGGCAACCCTGCCAAGCCTGTTAATTCTTCAAACTGGTTATAGATATGGAGATATTATGGATTTATTTCAAGGCTTGAAATAAAAATTCTCCATCACTTCTTCGTCATTACTGTTCCACTTGCGAAGAAGCTTGCATTGCTAAGGCAGTATCCAGCATCCGGTTAGCAAAGCCCCATTCGTTGTCGCACCAAACGAGCATTTTTACGAGTTGCCCGTTACTCACTCTAGTCTGGCTTCCATCCACAATCGCACTATGGGGGTCGTGGTTAAAGTCGATGGAAACGAGTGGCGATTCAGTATAGTCAACAATGTTACGTAATGTACACTGAGATGCGTTAACAATGGTTTGATTTACGTCATTAACTTTCACATTTGTACTAATTGTGACACTTAAATCCATTGCAGTGACGTTAACCGTTGGAACACGAACAGAAATTGCTTCGAATTTGTTGGAAAATTTCGGGAAGATTCTTTCAATCCCCTTATGCAACTTAGTGTCCACCGGAATAATAGATTGGCTTGCAGCGCGGGTACGGCGTAAGTCGTTATGATACGCATCAATTACTTGTTGATCGTTCATGGACGAATGAATTGTGGTAATGGTGCCAGACTCTATGCCGAAGGCTTCGTCTAATACTTTAATGATGGGAACGATACAGTTGGTGGTGCAAGAGCCATTGGAGACAACACGGTGCTCGTCTTTCAGAGTTTCGTGGTTCACGCCATAGATAATCGTATTATCTAGGTCGTTTGCGCCCGGGTGCGAAAACAGTACTTTCTTAGCGCCAGCTTCTATATGCGCTTGCCCATCGGCTTGCGAACCAAATACGCCAGTGCAATCCAAGACGATATCAACTTCTAAATCACGCCAAGGAAGTAATTCGATTTCGGAGAGGTGGAGAATGCGAATGGAATCATATTCACCGCTGTCATGATGAACATGCAAATGTTCTTGGTCATGGGAAATTTTTTTACCAAAGCGACCATGACTGGTGTCATATTGCAGTAGGTGTGCCATCGCCTCTGGCTGAGCTAGTTCGTTAACCACCACAACCTTGATCTGCTGGTGTTTTCCACTTTCATACACCGCTCGCAGAACATTACGACCTATACGTCCAAATCCATTGATCGCAACCTTTAGCATTTATCCTTCGCCCTACCAAAAATTTCGTGTCACAGATACTACCTGATCAGGCTGACAAACGCACCTGTTGAATCAAAGTAAAGCAGGATTAAAAAAGGTCGAGACTATGCTCGACCTTATTACAACGATAGATAATTAAAATGCGACGTCTAAACCTAACCAGTAGCGACGACCATCTTCAATATATCCGTATTCTTCGTAACTGATTTCCTCGTCCAGCAAGTTATAGATAGCGCCTTTAATACGAGTATTGTCGGTTAACTGGTATGTCACACCGGCGTCCACAAAGGTATAAGCTGGTTCTACAATACTGTTTCTTGATGGGCCAGTAACCGGATCCATTTCTTTACCTCGGTACGTGACTTTCGCCCAGCTCTCTAGATCTGTTGTCGTTTGCCAAGTCACATCCACATTAAACAGATGCTTTGGTAACTGCTGCAGCGGCATGCCTTTGTATTCACCTGTTTTTTGCTCTGAGTCGGTAAATGTGTAGCTCGAGCTAAGGTAAATGGTTTCCGTTAACGGCGATGCTAAGGTCGCTTCAATACCTTGTGTGACGGCTTCATCCACGTTAATACGGTACGTTGGATCTGCGCCCCATTGGTTTGGACCATCAGTACAGATAGTGTCTGGACAAACAACACGTGTGATCTTGTCTTTGAATTCGTTATGGAACGCTGTCAAAGAGACATCTAAGCCAGAATCACCTTGATACAAGACGCTGATTTCTTTGTTTAGCGACGTTTCAGGGTCAAGATCTGGGTTACCGTAGATATTACCGCCACCACTGACTTGCGCCCAGCCAGGAGTAATTTCACGTAATTGTGGAGAACGGAAACCTGTTGCCACACCGCCTTTCACCGTCCAAGACGGATCAACTCGCCATACACCGTAAACACGCGGACTAAAGTGCGCGCCATAGTTTTCGTCATGATCTAGACGACCACCAAGCGTAACGCTAAACGGATCGGCGATTCTCCATTCATCTTCAATGAAAACAGCCCACTGCGTATTCGATGTTTCAGTCTTCGATGACGCTTTGTTGGAGGTGAAATCCTCAAGCTCTGCATGAGTGGCGTCCACACCCGTCGTCAACGTATGGTTTCCGATACCAGTCACCAAGCTCGATTTGAACGTGGTGTTGGTGATCGTCATCTCACGAGATTTGTTCTCGCTCTCTTCTCGCTGTAAGTAAGTATCTGAAATGCCAATCGAATCCCAATCACCGTTGTGGCTTACCGTTACGTAATTACGACGATATTCATTCAGTGAGTCTTCACACCCACCACGACACCCAGTGGTCGGCACTGAAAGGCCCACATTACCACGACGACTTTGTGCCGACGTGCCACCTTCTAATTGCACCGAATGGCGCTCATTAATCTGGTAAGTCAGTTTTGAAGAGATACTCTGCATATCTTTATCTTCATAACCGTATTCGATGTCATCTTCTTCTCTGGTTGTGTACTGACCATATACTTGGAGAGATAAATTTTCAGCCAACGGACCATTAACGAAAAAGTTCGCGCTCTGCTCTCCCCCTGAGCGGCTATTCTCTTGTAGTACCGTGCCCAGTTGAACATTACCTGTCCACTCTAGCGCATCTTTTCGTGTGATGACGTTAATCACACCACCAATCGCATCAGAACCGTAAAGCGTCGACATTGGGCCACGAATAACTTCGATTCGCTCAATCGCTTGAAGAGGAGGTAACCAACCTTGTTCGATACCAGGACCGTCACTATTTGGACGAGTTTCACGCGTGCTTTGACGTTTACCGTCGACCAGTATCAAAGTGTATTTAGAACCCATACCACGGATACTAATGTCGGTGGTATCACCACCACCTGTCACGACAACACCTGGCACACTTTTTAGTGCATCAGTCACATCGCGGTAATAACGGGAGTCCAACTCCTCACGTGAAATAACACTAATACTTGCAGGCGCGTCCGCTTGAGATTGCTCGTAGCTTGATGCAGTTACAACCACTGTTTCCATTTTAGAAACTGCATCATTGGCAAAAACATGAGGGACACTGACGAAGGCTAAAATACCAGTTGCGGTAATAACTGGCAGTCTAAGAGTAGACATCTACATCTCCATAATTGATAATGATTATTATTTTCGAAAGTGAATTATTCACAAATAGAATGAGATGCATAGTGAGAGTTATGGAACGGTTCTTTCCATTTATGGAACTCGTACATAACGCAGTAAGGAGTAAAAGAAATATGCACGACTTAGCATCAATTAGAGCCTTTGATGCGCTCAATCAGCATAAAAGTTTGACAGCAGCTGCTAAAGCCCTTAATCAGCCAAAATCAACGCTAAGTCGTCGCTTGGCACAATTAGAAGAAGACTTCGGTCAGGCTCTAACCGCCAGACAAGGTAATCGATTAGTTCTGACAAGAGCTGGAGAGATCTTTGCCCACTACAGCCGCCAGATTCTTGAGTTAAGTGAAGAGAGTTATGATGCACTTCAAGGTTTAACGAACCAAGTTTCAGGGCCACTGCATATTGTTTGTCACACTGCCTTAGTTAGAAGCTGGCTCGGCGGCGTACTCAATCGTTTTCTTGCTGATAATCCCGATGTTAGAGTTCAACTTACCAGTGACTTTTCTGAGGCGCATCATGACCCAGATTTGTTCATCTGGCTCGGTGAACGTAAAGAGCTAGACTGGCGAAAAGAAGTGCTGGGGGTATTTCGCTATACGCCTTTTGCCTCTCCAAATTATCTAAAACAACATGGGCCTATACCGCACCCCAAAGAACTTGAAGCACATCCATGGATCGATTTTGGTTCAGTGCAAGAAAATGGATTGATGCTAGCACACCCTCAACACGGTGAGTTCTTTTTAGAACCCTTTGTTAGTCGCTTATACAGCGACAACATAGCAATGCAAATAGACAGTATCGCGAATGGTCATGGTATTGGACTGCTGCCGACTTGGACAGCATGCGGCTATGAGAAACATCACCCAGGGCGAATCACACCATGCTTAGAAGGTTGGCTTTCTGAGCCTATTTCCATTAACTGCTATACACCAGCAGGACGACCACCACTGCGCTTATCCGTACTTTTAGACTGCATTCACCAAAGCATTCCACAAGGTTGGAAAACCTGACAAAAGTAAATTACCACCTTCTAAAGAAGGTGGCTTTGTGTGAGCCCCCTAAAAGGGGGCCTTTGTTTAGTCCAGCG